>CACYLC010000023.1 GCA_902775105.1 Oscillospiraceae bacterium | reverse complement strand
CCGCCCATGGGAGTGACGGCGGTGATCATACCCTTGCCAAAGGCGGTGTGCTGCACCATCTCCCCCTTGCGGAACTGGGCCAGCAATCCACTGGCTGCGGCGGAGGATACGCCGTTCCGCCCCACAGAGGCAGAGCGTCCAATGGTGCTGCCGCCCCCCAGCCGGTTGGAACGGGCAGGACGCCGGTATTCGGTGCGCTCCTCCTGGGGAATTTGGGAGTAGGAATCGTCCTCCTCCGGTCTTCGTCTGGGGCGGTCGACCCACCGGCCGCCGTACTCCCGCTCCTCGTCGCTGTAAACGCTGCGGCCGCTCTTTTCCACATATTCCTCCGGAATCTCCCCGGCAAACCGGGAGATGCGGTTGCTGGTGGTGCGGCCAAAGAGCATCCGGTGGCTGGCGCAGGTGAGGTAGAGCCGCTGCTTGGCACGGGTCAGGGCGACGTAGCACAGCCGCCGCTCCTCCTCCATCTCCTCCGGCTCACCGATGACCCGCATCCCGGGGAAGATGCCCTCCTCCATGCCGACTACAAAGACACAGGGAAATTCCAGTCCCTTGGCGGCGTGCATCGTCATCATCACAACGGAGTTGTCGCTGTCGTCTGCGCTGTCCAGATCGGTATAGAGGGCAACCTCGTCCAGAAAGCCGGCCAGATTCGGCTCCTCGGCGTTCTCCACATAGCCCTGCACCGAGCTTTTCAGCTCCTGCACGTTTTCAATGCGGCTCTGGTTTTCAAAGCTGTCCTTGGCCTCCAGCGCCGTGATGTAGCCGGTGGCCGTCACCACCTCGTCGTAGAACTCCGGCAGGCTCGTGTCCGGCAGCTTGGCTTTCAGTTCCTCGATCATCTGAATAAAGGCACTCAGCTTACCGGCGGATTTAGCCAGTTCGGGGTAATCTTTTGCACGGGAAATGACCTCATAGAGACTTCTCCCCTCCCGCCCGGCAATGGCAGAGGCCGTGTCCACCGTCTTTGCCCCGATGCCTCTTGCCGGGGCGTTGATGATGCGCCGCAGCCGCAGATCGTCCGCCGGGTTGTGGAGGACGCAGAGGTAGGCCAGCATATCCTTGACCTCCGCCCGGTCAAAGAAGCGGATGCCGCCGAAAATTTTATAGGGGATGCCGTTGCGCTTGAAGGCATACTCCATGGCGTTGGACTGGGCGTTCATGCGGTAGAGGACGGCGTAGTCCTTCCAGCTCCGCCCCATGCTGACCCCTGCCAGCACTTGAGCGGCCACATACTGCGCCTCGTCGTTTTCGTTCATGGCGGTGTAGCACTGGATCTTCTCCCCCGCCCCCGCCTCTGTCCACAGCTCCTTGCCCTTGCGGCCGTGGTTGTTGCGGATGACGGCATTGGCAGCGTCCAGAATAGTCTGGGTGGAGCGGTAGTTCTGCTCCAGACGGATAACCCGTGCGCCGTCATACTGCTCCTCAAAGGAGAGGATATTTTCAATGGTCGCCCCCCGGAAGCGGTAGATGGACTGGTCGTCGTCGCCCACCACGCAGATATTCTCCCACTTCCCCGCCAGCGTGGAGGCCAGCAGATATTGCAGGTGGTTCGTGTCCTGATACTCGTCAATGAGGACATAGCGGAACTTGTTCTGCCAATACTGCCGCACCTCGCCTGAGGTCAGAAGCAGCCGGACGGTGTGGAAAATCAAATCGTCAAAGTCCAGTGCATCGGCGTCCCGGAGCCGCTTTTCGTAGTCCACGTAGAGCTTGGCGATCTCCGTCAGCCGGTAGTCCCCCGCCTGTTTGCATTCGGCCAGATAGTCCTCGGCCATCAGCATCCGATCCTTCGCCTTGGAGATGTAATTGAGCACCGTCCGGGGCGGGAACATTTTCTCGTCCATATTCCGGGCTTTCAAAATCTCCTTCATGACCCGTTTCGTGTCGTCGGTGTCGTAGATGGTAAAATTGCGGGAGAAGCCCAGATGCTCAATGTCCCGCCGCAGAATGCGGACACAGGCGGAGTGGAAGGTGGCCGCCCAGATGTCATTCGCTTCAGGCCCCAGCTTGCGCTCCAGGCGCTCCTTCAGCTCCCCTGCCGCTTTGTTGGTGAAGGTGATGGCGAGGATCGTCCAAGGGGCGGCGGGATTCAGCTTGCACAGTTCTTCCATCCGGCTGCGTTCCCCCTCGTCCGGGGCGGTGAGGAAGGCTTCCAGAGCAGTTAGGTCGTCCTCCGTCACCCAACTGGGCACGTCATTTTCGGCGGGGTCGGAGGCTCTGCCGTATTTGATGAGGTTTGCCACCCGGTTAATGAGGACGGTGGTCTTCCCGCTGCCGGCGCCGGCCAAAAGGAGCAAAGGGCCCTCGGTGGTGAGGACGCCCTTGCGCTGCTGGGGATTGAGGCTCATGAATTCCTGTTCGATAAAGGCACGCCGGGCGCTGCAGAATCGGCTTGCCTGAGATTGGGTCAGCATAGGTTCACCTGTCGCTTTCTCTTGGTGTCGTTCTGCCCCTTATTTTACGATATTTTGTGGGGTGGGTCAATAAGTATGGAAAGAGCCTACCCATTGAAAACACCAAAGGGCGGCCACAGGCCGCCCTTTGCCTTATTGTCCGCCTTCCTTATCCGGTAGATACTCAACAATATCATCCAGCGTACAATCAAGTATTTTGCACAGTGCATCCAAAGTATTGGTTGAAACAGAATCATTTGCTTTCAGCCTTCGTATTGTGGAACTGCTGATTTGTCCTTTCACCTGTAAAGTATAGGTTGTTGCGCCGCGTTTTTCCATCGTTCTCCATAGCGGAGTATAAGAAATCATCAGCGCAACACCTCACTTTTCCTTTGACATATCTCTATTATTGCCTATAATAGAGATAATGTGTTATAGGCAATATTGTCTATAATATTTTGAGGAAACGGAGGATATTAAATTGAAAGGTTGTTGCTTCACCGGCCATCGGGAAATTTCAGCAGATAAAATATCAAAGTTACGCAAGCGTCTGAAAAAAGGCGTGAATTATCTCTATATTCACGGAATCACTACATTTTACACCGGCGGCGCTCTTGGCTTTGACACGCTTGCCGCCAAAGCCGTGTTGAGCTGCCGCAGACGTCATTCGGATGTCAAACTGATCGTTGCTGTCCCATGCCGGGATCAGACAAAATACTGGAAATGGCTGGATGTTTGGCGCTATAAGCGCATCCTGCGGGCGGCAGACGAGGTTGTCTATTTATCAAATCATTATCATCCGGGTTGCATGCAGAAGCGCAACCGCTATTTGGTTGACAACAGCTGCGTCTGTGTCTGTTTTCTGACAAAAGAAAACGGCGGCACAGCATCCACCGTTCAATACGCAAGGAAACGAGGGCTAAAAATCTACAACCTGGCCTAGCAGACGCAGGCATATACCTGCGCCGCCCCTTACTCCAGCCACCTTCTCGCCCTCGACCGCTTTTGTGCCAGCGTCGGCTCGCCCTCCACCAGAATGATGTCCGGGCCGAACCGCTTCACCTGCTCCCACTGCACCAGATGGCTCTCCCGTTTCCCGAACAGGCCGAAAAAGTACCTCCCCTGCCCCGGCACCACCAGCGCCCGGATCTGCCCGGTGTCCAGATCGAACATCAAGTCTCCCACATAGCCGAATCTCGTCCCGTCCGTGACCGAGATAACCTCCTTGTAGCGCAGCTCCTCCAGATTGCTTTCCATGCGTAATCCCTCCTCTGTCAGAGCCTATGCGTCTCTCTGTTTGTCCTATTCCCGCCCTGCCGTTGCAAATCCGCCCATTTTGCGGTATGATGGACAGGAAATTTGGTGAGAGGAGGGAGTGCATGGCAGACGAGCTGCGTCAGGCGCTCAAGGACTACTTCGGCTACGACGAATTTCGGCCCGGGCAGGAGCACATTGTCCGCTCCATCCTGTCCGGCCGGGACACGCTGGCCGTCATGCCCACCGGCGGCGGAAAATCCATCTGCTACCAGCTCCCCGCCCTCATGGCGGACGGCATTACGCTGGTCATCTCCCCCCTCATCTCCCTCATGCAGGATCAGGTGCGCTCGCTCATCCAGTCCGGCGTCAAGGCGGCATACCTCAACAGCACCCTCACCCCCAATCAACAGCGTCTGGCGCTGGAGCGGGCTTCTCAGGGCGCCTATCAGATCATCTACGTCGCCCCGGAGCGGCTGAGTCTCCCCGCCTTTCGACGGTTCGCTCAGTCTGCCCCCATCGTGCTGGTGACGGTGGACGAGGCTCACTGCATCTCCCAGTGGGGGCACGATTTTCGTCCGAGCTATCTGGAAGTTGCAGATTTTCTCCACGTCCTTCCCCGCCGTCCTGTGGTAGCCGCCTTTACCGCTACGGCCACAAAGGCGGTTCGGGAGGACATTGTCCGCTCCCTGGAATTGCGCAAGCCGGAAATCTCCATCTCCGGCTTCGACCGGCCCAACCTCTATTTTGAGGTACAGGAGCCCCGGGATCGGGACGGGGCAGTATTGGAACTGCTCTCCCGTTTTCCCGACCGTTCCGGCATCATCTACTGCCTGACAAGAAAAAAGGTGGAAGAGCTGTGCGACAAGCTGAACGCCAACGGCATCGAGGCAACTCGCTATCATGCAGGATTATCGTCTCAGGAGCGTCAGGAGAATCAGGAGGACTTTCTCTACGACCGCTACCGGGTCATGGTGGCCACCAATGCCTTCGGCATGGGCATTGACAAGCCCAACGTGGGTTTTGTCATCCACTGCGGTATGCCCGGGAACCCGGAGAGCTACTATCAGGAGGCGGGGCGTGCCGGCCGGGACGGCAGCCCCAGCCAATGCATCCTCCTCTTCCAGCGGCGGGATATTTTGACCAACCGCTATTTTATCGACCAGAGTGAGGGGGAACAGAACGGCCTCACCCGGTCGCAAGTGCTAAATCAAAAACAGGCCGACCTTCGCCGGCTCCAGCAGATGACAAGCTACTGCACTGCCCCGGGCTGTCTCCGCAAGATGCTTCTGGGCTACTTCGGTGAAAAAGCGCCGGATCACTGCGGCAACTGTTCCAACTGTCTGAGCGGTCAGCCTCCGGAGGACGGTACCGGTCTGGCAAAGGACTTCATTCTCTGCGTGGCAATGCTGGCAAGAGAAGGCAGGGCGTTTGGCGCAGGAGCCATCATCGACATTCTGACCGGCACGGAACGGGGCAGTCTGGCCTGGCTGAACCCACATCGGCTGGACTGCTGGGGCAAGCGGAGCGGCGTCTCCCCGGTCAAGCTGAAGCGGGTGGCCGCCGCCCTTCTGGATCAGGGCTACCTCCGTCAGACGGACGGTGACCGCCCGGTGCTGGAGCTGACAGCAAAGGCACCCTCCCTCATCTCCGGAAAGGCGCATCTGCTCCTCAAGGCTCAGCGCAAACGAAATACGGAACAGAAGTCTCCCGCCCCCGACCGCAGTGTGGACAGTGAGCTGCTCTCGGCGCTGAAAAAAGTGCGGAGCGACCTTGCCCGGAAAGAGGGCGTCCCCGCCTTCATCATCTTCTCCGACGCCTCGCTTCGGGATATGTGCCAGCGGCTGCCCCGCAGTGAGGCAGAATTTCTGGCGGTCAAGGGCGTGGGCAATTTGAAAGCGAAGAAATACAGCAAACCGTTTCTCATCGCCCTTGCAAGCGGGCAAAAGAATCACGAATAGGAGCGTGCCCCTATGAAAAATACCACTCTCTGCTACATCCAGCGAGGCAGTCAATACCTCATGCTTCACCGCATCAAAAAGAAAAATGACCTGAACGAGGGCAAGTGGATCGGCGTCGGCGGCAAGTGCCAGGAGGACGAGAGTCCGGAAGAGTGTCTGCTCCGGGAGTGCCGGGAGGAGACGAGTCTGGAGCTGACCGAGTACCGCTATCGGGGACTGGTGACCTTCGTCTCCGACCGGTGGGAGGGGGAATATATGCACCTCTTCACCGCCGAGGGCTTTGCGGGTGAGATTGGCCCCTGCAACGAGGGCGTTTTGGAGTGGCTGGACAAGAAGGCGCTCCGCTCCCTCAACCTGTGGGAGGGGGATCACATCTTTCTCGACCTGTTGGAGGCGGAGGCGCCCTTTTTCTCCCTCAAGCTGGAGTATCAGGGAGATACGCTGGTGCGGGCTGCTCTGGAAGGCAGGGAACTGTCCCTCCCGTGGCAGGGGGCGCAGCGTGTTAATGTATTTTAACAAAAAAGTTTTGGAATCTTTGATGTTAGCCTTGACTTCCTCAGTTTGTCCATGATAAAGTATCACAAAGTCAAATCAACGTCAGGCCAACCGGCTGGGCTCAGGCAGCGGAAAGAGAAAGACATCCGTGGGACAGGAACGTTCCACAGATGTCTTTTGTTTATCAAGGAGGTTTTTCCATGGAACAGGTGAATACGAACAGGAGCAATTTCTCCCTTGCCATGAAGGTCTCCCGGGAGAGCATTGCCGTCAACCTGCTGCTCTCACTGGGCAAGCTGGCAGCCGGTATTTTGGGCCGTTCGGCGGCCATGGTCTCTGACGCCGTCCACTCCGCCTCCGACGTCTTTTCCACCCTCATCGTCATGGTGGGGCTGCATCTGGCCCGACAGTCGGAGGACAGCGACCACGAGTACGGCCATGAGCGGCTGGAATGCGTGGCGGCGATTTTGCTCTCCGTCGTGCTGGCCGTCACCGGCGGCATCATCGGCGTCTCCGGCGTAAAGCACATTCTGTCCATTGAGGGCAGCCGCCCCTCCGTCCCCGGCCTGATGGCGCTCTGGGCGGCGGTTATCTCCATTGCCGCAAAGGAGGGGATGTACTGGTACACCCGCCGGGCGGCAAAAAAGTGCGGCTCGGCGGCGCTGATGGCGGATGCGTGGCACCACCGCTCTGACGCCCTCTCCTCCGTAGGCAGTCTCATCGGCATTGCCGGGGCAAGACTGGGCATTCCCGCACTGGATCCCGTGGCAAGTCTGGTCATCTGCCTCTTCATCCTCAAGGCGGCGGTGGACATCTTCCGGGACGCTGTGAGCAAGCTGACCGACCGCGCTGCCTCTCCCGGTCTGGAGCAAGAGATGGGGGCGGTGGTACTGGAGCAGGAGGGCGTCCGGCGGCTGGATCTCCTAAAGACAAGGCAGTTCGGCTCCCGCATCTATGTGGATGTGGAGTTTTCCGCAGACGGCGACCTGTCTTTGGTAGAGGCGCATGCCATTGCCCAGCAGGTGCACGACCGGATCGAGGCCGCTTTCCCGTCTGTAAAGCACTGTATGGTGCACGTCAACCCCATTGAAGAGTGAAAATCGGCAGGAGACGCCAATCAGGCATCTCCTGCCGTTCTTTTTAGCCCGCAAAGAGCAGATTGCCAAACACCTCGGTATCCTCCACAAACGTACCGTTGTTCTCCACCATCCAGCCGTTTTCAAAGTAGGCCCAGCCCTCTGTGCCGTCGGCACAGCAAACCAATACCCAGTGCTCTGTATCCGTCAGAGGGAAGCTCAGCGGCTCGTCGGACGGCTCCAGCGTCAGGGACTGATCCGCCCGATCCGGAGAGGCGTAGACGGTCAGCGGGGCAATCAGCGTGATCTCCCGCTCGTCATAGAGGGAGGGCTGGACAAATTCACCCGTTTTCCGCTCGACCTTCCCGTCCCGCAGCTCGTAGGTGACAACGCCGCCCCAGGTCTGCATGACGTCAAACCGGGCGTGGGCGCTGACGGTGCCGTCCCCGTGAAAGGCGGTACTCTCGCTCTCCGGCAAGTCGGTGATGTGACCCAGATAGGTCAGCGCGCCGTCCTCATACTGGAAAAGGCAGGTGGTCATCCAGTCGTTGCTGCCCCAGTCGCAGATGGCCAGCTCCAGTTTGTCGTCATTCTCGTCCAAGTCGACGATGTAATACTTGCCCGTATCCGGGTTTTCCAGCCAGATGCCATAGGATTCAAAGGGATTTTCTCCCTCCGTGTCCAGCAGGTCTGTGCCGTTCACCGTCAGAGACTCCGGCTGAGCGTCGTACCACAGCTCATCCTCCGCATAGGCAGGAGAGACGCTGTAACAGATGGTCTCCAACGTGCCGTCCCCGTCCAGATCGGCAGAGGCAGACGTCCCGACACTGACGGGCATGACGTAGCCGTTGGACACATCCGGCAAGAGGGAGACTGATGTCTTGGAAATGGTCAGTGTGCCGGAATCGTCGGCCGCAGGCTCCCCTGCGGTAAAGCCGTTATAGGAGCAGACGCAGTAGACATACTGCCCCGCTTTCAGTCCCACACGGATCGTTCCGTCAAGATCGTTGATGATCGGCTGATAGGCCTGCCCCAGAAAACGCCATGCATCGTCAAATGCCTCCTCCAGCGCATAGACCTCCCAGGTGATGAGGCCGCCCTCATAGCCGCTCTCCCAGCCTGAAAACTCCTCCGATGTCACGGCGGTAAAGCTGTAAACGCCATCCGCTTCCGGGCGGAAGCAATATGCCTCGTCAAAGCAGTCCTGATTGGAAACGACCGTCTCCGGGGCGTTCTCGCTGACAGGCTCATCCGTCGATGCCGATTCCTCCGGGGGATCCGGCTCCTCCGCAGGTGTTTCTGCCGGTTCCTCCGGCGTTTCAGGCTCCTCCGGTTCCTCCGGGACAGAGGACTGCTCCGGCTCGGCCACGGCAGGGGCGGGGTCGTTGGTCTGAGCGGACTCATTGCCCTTGCAGCCCGCACAGGACAGCGCCAGCAGGAGGCATAGTAATAGAGCAATGGTTTTCTTCATAAAATCAGCCGCCTTTCTCTCATGGAAGTGCGCTCATTTTATTCCTCCGCCCTTCAAAATGCAAGAGGGAAGCGTCTGAAAAGTGCTTAACTTTCCTCCGCCTCCATAAAGTACAGCCGGGAGGAAAAATCCTGAAAAAGCCGGACGTTTTCGTCAAATCCCGTCCCGGCAAAAGCCGGATGGAGCTTGACGCCGGCATACATGAGGGTGTCGCCATAGGCTGAGCACCGCTCCTCCTCGCCGGGCAGAGTGACCGCTTTTGCGATGACATTGTGAAGGAGGGAATCCTGTCTCACATGGACGGGGGCGATGGTATTGACCAGACTGCCGAACTGCTTGACATTGAGGCGATGGGGGAGATTGTAGAATCGGTAGCGCACAGTTTCCTCCAATCCCCTTGCGAAATAACGCTCAAAGGGGGCGTTCGGCCGCACCAGCTCCTGCAGCAGCAGTCCCACCGCCTTCTTTCCGTCCGGTGAGACGCAGGTCCACTCGTGGAGAGTGCCGCTTCTGCCCCGATAGAAGGTTCCAAACTGCAGGACCTCCCGCCACTGCTTGTAGAGGGCGATCTGCTCTTTGACGGCTCTGCGCTCCTCGGCCGACAGATCCCGCAGGTCGCACTCGTAGCCCAAAAGCCCAAAGGCCGCCACGTGGAAGCGGGTGTCCAGCGGGGTCGTTCGGAGGGTCTGATGGTTGGGACAGGCAGAGACGTGGGCGGAGACGACGCTCATAGGATAGCCGTAGCTGTACCCCTCCTGAATCTTTGCCCGGCAGATGGCGTCCGTATTGTCGCTGGCCCAGATCTGGGGAAAATAGCACAAAATACCCAGGTCAAACCGGTTGCCCCCGGAGGCACAGCCCTCAAAGAGGATGTCCGGGAACCTGCAGGTCAGCTCCTCCATCACCCGGTAGAGGCCGCAGATATAGCGGTGTGCCGTCTCCCCCTGCCGTTCGGGAGGCAGAGAGGGGGAGTAGACGTCAGAGAAAATGCGGTTCATGTCCCACTTGACGAAGGCGATTTTTGCAGAGGAGAACACCTCAGTCATCTTGTCGATCACAAAGTCCTGCACTGCCGGATTTGCAAGGTCAAGGATGCGCTGGTTCCGTCCCTCGGCATGGGGCTTACCGGGGATCTGCATGACCCAGTCCGGATGCTGTTCGTAGAGCCTGCTTTTGACGTTCACCATCTCCGGCTCCACCCAGAGGCCGAACTGCAAGCCCAGAGCGTTGATCTTTTTGCATAGGCCGCCCAGTCCGTTGGACAGCTTTTTCGGGTTCGGCTCCCAGTCACCCAGCCCGTGGGCATCGTCGGTTCGCTCACCGAACCAGCCGTCGTCCACGACGAACAGCTCAATGCCCAGCTCTTTGCCGGACTTTGCCAATGAGACAAGATTCCCCTCAGAGATGTTGAAATAGCTGGCCTCCCAGCTGTTGAGCAGCACCGGGCGGGGCTTTCTCTTCCATTCTCCCCGGACAATGTGCTCCCGGACGAACCGGTGCAGATTGCGGCTCATACCGGAAAAGCCTGCGGTGGCGTAAGTCATCACCGCCTCCGGAGCCTCCAGATGCTCCCCCGGCTGCAGCAGGTAGGAAAAGCCCTCCGGATGAACGCCCGTTAACACTCTGGTCCTGCCAAAGGCGCTGACCTCCACCACCTCGTAGTGGTTCCCGCTGTAAATCAGGTTGAATCCATAGCAGGCTCCCGCCGTCTCGGTGGTCGGCCGCCGGTGAAGCATGAAGAAGGGATTTGCCCGGCTGGAGGAGCAGCCCGCCGTGGAGCCGCTGACGTACTTCCCCGCCCCCAGCGGGACGGTAGCCCGCTCCATCTCTCTCGCCCAGGCGCCGTGAAAACCGGTGACCGCCCAGCCGTCGTCAGGGAGATCCAGTTGAAGACTCATCAGCCGTTCCACCTGTACCGGCTCCGGGCTGCGGTTACATAATTTGCAGCTTCGGCAGATGCAGTCACAGTCGGGATAGACGTAATAGTGTATCTCCAGCGTCAGGCCGCAGCGGACATCCTCCAGCGTGACGGTGAGATGTTCTGCCCTGCCGTCCTCAGAGTAGGAGCCGGGCAGCGTCTCAAAGGGCGGCTTGCTTTCGGTCACTTGCGCCGTGCGAAAGAGAAAGTCGGAGGTTCGGCTGCCGTCGGCATGAATGATCTCCAGAAAAGGCTCCCGAATGTCCCCCTTGCCGTGGGAGGAGATCTCAAGGCAGGTGTCCTCCAAAACCACGGTCCTGTATTCCTGCGAATAGCAGATGGTATTGCCCGGCTCAAAGGCTCGCTTTTCCTGCAAGGCTTCAGCCGAAGCCGGATCGTCCAGCGTGATGCGGCAGCCGTAATACAGCTGCTCCAAATGGCCGGAGGGCAGGACACCAAAGGCATAGGTGGTGCGCTCGGTCTCCAGCACGAAAACCGGGCGTTCACCCTGGATCATGCGGATCATTTCGGCTCCTCGGCGGCGTGTCTCGCCTTGACCTGCCGGGCGATCTCCTCTACCCTCTTATCCGTGAGGGTGTACTTCCGGCGGAACCAGAAGATGGCGATGAGCAGACCGATGATGGGCACCACTGCCATCGTCATGCGCAGGCCGATCTTGGCGCTCTGCGATACGGCGGCGGAGAAATCCACCACCTTTTCCGCCTCGGAAATGGCGGCGTCGCTGAGCTTGTTGATCTGAAGGCAGATGGAAGCGATGAAGGCCGCCACGCCTGATGCCAGCTTGACCACGAAGGTCTGCATGGAGAAGATGACGCTCTCGTCCCGGCGGTTGTTTTTCAGCTCCCCGTAATCCACGGAGTTTGCGAGGAATACAGTGGTCAGGATGCTCATAATGCCATTGGTGGAGAAAATGAGGAAGCCGGGGATGAAGAGGATATAGACGTTGCTCATATTGGTAAAGGCCAGCAGGAGCAGGACCGCATAGCCCACAATCGCCATGGAGAGACCCACATAGAAGATTTTAATGTTATCCAGCCACCGGCGCAGCAGCGGGTAAAACAGCATCATGGAGAGAATCTGCATCGCCCCGCCAAAGGTGTTGAACAGCGTATAGCCGTTATACCAGCCGATGCCGCCGAAGTCGTATTTAAAGAAATAGAGGACGAGGTTGGAGGTGATGTAGATGGAGCAGTTGATGAGCACGATGGCAATGACAGCGGCCAGCGCCTGATCGTTCTGGATCAGCGCCTTGAACATCTGACCCACAGAAACCGTCTCCATCTGGGCGGTAGACTTCTCCCTGACGTTGATACAGGTCAGGACGGTAAACAGGACAAACAGCACGGCGACAATAAGAGAAAACCACCGGAAGCCGATCCGCTCAATTCCCTGTGCGCTGCTCCCGCCGAACATCCGCCCCAACTGCTGGACAGCCAGCACGGTGACAATGGTGACGATGGCGGAACCCACACCGGCGCAGGAGCGGGCCAGCGTGGTCAGATTCTCCCGCTCCTTGCCGCCCTCAGTAAAGGCGGGGATCATGGACCAGTAGGGGATGTCCATCATGGTGTAGGTGACGCCCCAGAGGATGTAAGTCACAGCGGCGTAGGCGGTGATGCCGGCCGGGCTCAGGTCGGGCGGTGCGTTGAACATGGCAAAGAGCACCACGGCGTTGGTCAGCGTACCGATCAGCAGCCACGGGCGGAATTTGCCCCATTTATTCTTGGTCTTGGCGACGACGACACCCATAATCGGGTCGTTAAAGGCGTCAAATACCCGGGCAGCCAGCAGGATAATGCCCATGGCGATGGCATTGACCCCCATAATATCCTGAAAATAGTAGAGGACATAGCTGGCTGAGAGCATATACACCATGTCCTTGCCCACAGCGCCCAGTGCGTAGGACAGCTTCGCTTTTCCTGTCAGTGTCTGTCTGACCTCCATGTGATTCCCT
This sequence comes from Oscillospiraceae bacterium, assembly GCA_902775105.1. Taxonomy (GTDB): domain Bacteria; phylum Bacillota; class Clostridia; order Oscillospirales; family Oscillospiraceae; genus Onthomonas. The sequence continues at coordinate 18,961 of CACYLC010000023.1, read as the reverse complement.
CTTTTCCTGTCAAATTTTGATTGTATTATGCTTCCCCAGTGACTTGGAATACGATTTGTACCGGCTCCGCCTGTCCCGCCCGGATCTTCAGGACCGCTCTGCCGCTCTTGCCCACGGTCTTGACATAAGTGCCGCCCATGCCGCCCCGGAGGAGGGTGACTTTCGGGCCGATCACGGCGATGGGACCCTCCGTTTCCAGCTCCACCGGCTCCTGATAAAACGGCAGGACATTGCCGTTCTGATCCCGCATGGCCATACGAATCAGCGCCGCATCGTAGGTACGCTCCTCCCGCAGCTCGGTGTGGTCGGCCCGGGCGCTGAGATGTACCTGCGCCGCCGGGGTTTTTCGTACCGTTTTCACCACCTTGCCGTCCTTCACCGCCTCAAAGCGATAGACGGTGGCGGCGTCGCCCCAGTTGCCTACGTATTTGCCAAACAGCCTGTAAAGGTCGCCGTAGTTCATGCGGTAACGGAGCATCAGCCACGCCGCCTTCCGCTTCAGCGGCAGAGGCAGATGGGAGGCGCCAAAGCGGCTGTTGTAGTTGAGCAGCTCCTTCACCGCCTCCGCCTGGGCCGGAGAAAACGGCTCGTTTTTTTCGATCTGATCCCCGATGAAGTCGTCCAGTTCAATGGGCGGCTGGGGGAGATTGGGGTAGGGGGAGTTTTCGTGGGTGTACTCCCGGATGAAGCAGTCGTTTTTGTACATCCGCACACTGTCAGCGTTGGTAAAGACGAAGATCCGACCCCGGTTGGTGGCGGGATGCTCTCCGGCCTCCATGGTTGAGCTGATGGAGAGCACCACATCCTCCCTGCCCTGACTGGCATAGACGTCCGCCGCCAGCTTGGGGTTTCGGAACATATCCATGACGCCGTGGTAGCAGATGCGGTCGCCGCTGCCAAAGTCCTTGTGCGTGTTGTAGTCGAACATACACCAGCCGAAGCTGCCGGCGATATCCTCCTCTCCCGCAACCGCATTGAGGACGTTGGCGTGGCGCAGGGCGTGTTCCAGCCGGTGTTCCTCGCTGTCGTAGGACTTGGTGGGGTACATATGGCCGCCGTACTCGCTGATCAGGTAGGGTTTTCCCGGGTCACTGGTGACGGCTTTTTTCGGTTCACAGCCCTTATTTGTGCCCTCATGGACGAAATCGTTGTAGGTATAGACGTCCTCCAGCAGACTGCTCTTTTTATGACACCGCACACCGCCGGTGGGGCGGGTGGGATCCAGCCGATGAGCGGCTGCGTTGGTTCGGATATAAAGCGCATCGTCGTCCACCGACTCGTTGATCCGCACGCCCCAGAGGATGATGGAGGGGTGGTTGCGGTATTGGCAGACCATGTCCTCGGTGTTTTGGATCGCCTGCTTCTTCCACTGCTCTCCGCCAATGTGCTGCCAGCCGGGGATCTCGGTAAAGACCAACAGACCCAGCTCGTCACATCGGTCGATGAAGTGGTGGGACTGGGGATAGTGGCTCGTCCGCACCGCGTTTAAGCCCAGCTCATATTTCAAAATATCGGCGTCCAGCCGCTGCATGGACTTTGGCATGGCGTAGCCCACATAGGGGTAGCTCTGATGGCGGTTGAGTCCCACCAGCCTGAACTTTCTGCCGTTAAGATAAAAGCCATCTGTCCGAAATTCCGCCCGGCGGAAACCGACGACCGTCCGGACGCTGTCCAGGACCGTCTCTCCCGTCAGCAGCTGGGTGGTGACGGCATAGCGTCCCGGAGACTTGACATCCCACAGACCCACGCCGGGTACGGTCAGGGTCAGGTCAGTTGCCGTTGTCTCCCCGCTCAGCGGGATCGTTTTCTCCGCCAGCGCCTCGCCGCCGGGGCAGGCGGTCACCCATTGGCGCAGGCACAGCCCATCCGTGCCGCCGCAAACTGTCACCCGGCTCTGAAGCGTTCCGGCAAATCGGAGGGCGGCAATCTCATCGGCCGTTTCCGTCCCGGTGAGCAGTCCCTCCCCCTCCGGGATGGCAGGTTTCACAAAGACATCCCCAATATAGCGCTGCTCCTTGATCTCCAGCCATACCTCCCGGTACAGTCCGCCGTAGGTCAGATAGTCAATGACGTAGCCGAAGGGCGGGATATCCTGCCCCTCCCGGCTGTCCACCTTGATGGTCAGCAGCGCCTCTCCGCCCGGGGTGAGGGCGTGGGTCAGCTCCACCTGAAATTCCGTGTAACCACAGTGATGCTCCCCCAGCTTTTCCCCGTCCACATAGACCTCCGCGCTGTGTCCGGCGGCGCCCACATGGAGAAATACCCGCTTGTCCCGCCACGCTCTGGGTACGCTGAGCCTTCTGCGGTAGCCGCAGATCATCTGATAGCTGCCCTCGTCCAAATAGTTATAGGGAATTTCCCGTGCGGTGTGAGGCAGCTCCACCGTCTCTGTGTCGGGGGCAGCCTCACCGGCCAAAAAGGAGTCGTCAAACCGACAGGTAAATTCCCATGCACGGTTCAGATCTACTCGCTGTGTCATGTCCACTTCCATCCCTTCGTTTTGTGCGGAACATCCAAATCCGTCCCGCTCTGAAAGATTCTTTTTGTCCATTGTATCTCGCCGAGCGTCAAAACACAAGAGAAAATCCGTGATTTCTCCCGGACGCAGACCCGTTTTGCTGTGTCACTTTTCTCTCATACTTTTCTATCTGCTTTTTCTTAACTTCTCTTACTCTCTGCTTGATTTCCGCAACAAAATTTTAATTGCAGGGGCAACGCCCCTTGACGCAATCTCCCTCGAATGTTAAAATGTTGGCACATTGAGAGAAAGAAGGCTTCGCAGTGTTGAGGCAAATTTTCATTCGACTGGGCATTGCCGCCACCGCTGCGCTCCTGTTCTTCGGAATTGCTGCCATGGGCGGCAGTTGGGGCTATGTTTTTCACAAATCCGTAAACTACAACGAGGTCTATGACGACGCTCTGGGCAGCAATGTCCCCATCGAGGGTGATGCCTTTTGGGTGGACTACATCGTGTCCAACTGCACCGAGCGCACAAATAAGGATACCGGCAATGTCCTCAGCTCTACGGTAGACAGCCACTATTATGTGCTCCCCTTTGACATCGACAATAACGAGCTGATCCTTCTCCTGACCAAAGAGGGCTCTGAGACCGAAAAGCGGATCGACGAGCTGTACAACGTCCTTTGGGGCGACACGGAGGATGTCCACGATTATCTGGAAGACGGCGTCCATTTTGAGGGTCTGCTCCTTCCTGTGGAAGACGATGTTCTTCCCTACTATGAGGACTGGCAGGAGGAGTACGACATGGGCGATTACCACCTTGCCCCCTACTACATCGACTGCCACAAGGACTTTGCCACGGGACACCAGATGTTCCTTGAGGCCAGCATCGAGCTGGGCGCCGCAGTGGTGCTCATTGCCCTGATGATCTGGGCCGGTGTCTCCGGACACAAGAAGGCCAAGGCAGCTCCCGCTCCCCAGGTTTTCTTCGGCGACGGCACTCCCGTTTTTGACCAGTCCGACGTCTCCGCCCCTCCGGAAAAGCCTGACTATCCCGATCCCGAACTCAAGCTCTGATCCGCAGAGCTTCGCAGATCGGCCTGATACCGTTTTCTTTGACTGTAACAGTCTGAGATAAAGCATATCCATAAACCACATATCTAGGGAGGAACTGAACATGAAACGAATTCTCGCATTTGTACTGTCCGCTGTCATGCTCCTGAGCCTGTGCGCCTGCGGCGGCGCTGCCGACCCCAACCTCGGCGTCTACAAGCTGAGCTCCATCATTGGTATGTCCGTGGAGGACTACGCCGAGCTGACCGGTACCACCGCAGAGGAGGCAGCCGACTCGTTCAAGGTGGATCTGAAGAACGGCGGCAAGGCCACCTTCACCATTGACGGTGAGGACACCGACGTCAGCTGGAAGCTGGAGGGCGAAACCTTCACTCTGTTCGATGACGAGCAGTCCATGGAAGGCACGCTGAAGGACGGGGAGATCACCCTTGATGTCGAGGGCTTCGAGGTCGTTATGGCCAAGCAGCAGTAATTCCATCTATCACAAATGCCACGCAAGGGAACCTTCCTTTGCGTGGCATTTTCATTTCCGCTCCAATGGCCGGGATCCGCTTTTTGAAAAATTTCATACTGATCCTCATTAAAAAACTGATGTCTCGCCGCCGGCGGCATCTCCTTGATAAAAAGCTGACGCTTTTATCAAGGAGCAGCTTTACGCAATCGACATGACAATCGCCCGGACAGCCCGGTAGAGGTAGGGCTTGTACTGCTTCAGATCTACCGGGTCCTGCTCCAAAATGACGCTGTGACAGGTGGCGCTCACCAGCTCGATCACGGTGTAGAGGGTCATCTGCAACCCCGTCTCATCCATATCTCCCAGCTCTAAAATCTCCCGGAAGGCGCTGAGATAGTCGATGGAGGAATTCCCCACCGCCCGGCTGAAAATGCCCCAGCTCAGGTTCTTGTTGATGAACCGCAGTAATCCGGGATCCCGCTGCATCTGGTCGAGAATATCGTCCAGAATGGCAATGACCTTGTCCGCCGTCCCCACCTGACTGTGATAGTCCGATTTTTCCAGCGCATGGCGGAACATCTGCTCCGCTTTGTGGGCGATCAGCTTGTTCTGAATGTCGTATTTGTCCCGGAAGTAGAGATAGAACGTTCCCTTGGCCACTCCCGCTTGCTCGGCAATGTCAGAGACCGACGTTTTCACGATCCCCTTTGTGGTAAACAGCCGGAATGCGGTACTGAGCAGGCTTTGTTCCTTTTGCTGCTTGTTCTCTTCCACTTTTCCCACTGTCTTTCCCTCCTTTTGCCTTTTCTACATTCTAAAGGACTTTCCCGCCACTGTCAATGAGATATCCTTCCGCCAAAATGAACAGAAGTCATTTTCCTCTCCTCTCTCCTTTTATGAAAATGACCAAAGTTCATTTTCTTTTCTGCAAAGGATTGACGGACGGTCATTTTTATATTACACTGACGGTAAACCTAAAAATGACCACCGGTCATATCATTGCAAAGAGGGGTGCCTATGTTACAGCTTGGCAAACAAATCGTCAGATTCCGGGTGCCGATTCTGGTGCTGAGCATTCTGCTGCTCATCCCGTCGGCCATCGGATACTTTCACACCCGTGTCAATTATGACATCCTCTACTACCTGCCCGACGACATCGAGACGATGCAGGGCCAGGAGATCCTGCTCAATGACTTTGGCAAGGGCGCCTACGCCATGTTTGTGGCGGAAGGTCTGTCCGACACCCAGGCCGCTCAGCTCAAGGGCAGGATGGAGCAGGTGGATCACGTGGCAGAGGTCATCTGGTACGACACCATCGCAGACGACTCCATCCCCCAGGCGATTTTGCCGGATGAGCTCTATGACGTGTTCCACTCAGACAACAGCACGCTCATGGCCATCTTTTTCGACACCGGCACCTCCGATGACGCAACGCTGGACGCCATCAACGAGCTGCGTACAGTGGCAGGCGAGCAGTGCTTTCTGAGCAGCATGTCCGCCATTGTCGCTGACACAAAAATGCTGGTGGAACAGGAGTTGGCGGTGTACGTCATTATTGCCGTCGTCCTATCCTGTATCGTGCTGGCGGTGACCATGGACTCCTGGATGGCTCCGGTGCTGTTCATGCTCAACATCGGCATGGCAATCGTCTTTAACCTTGGTACCAACGTGATCAAGGGAGAGATCTCCTTTATCACCCAGTCTCTTGCAGCCGTACTCCAGCTTGCTGTGACGATGGACTACTCCATCTTCCTCTGGAACTGCTACAAGGAACAGCGGAGCATCTATGACACCAAGGAAAGCGCCATGGCTCACGCCATCTCCATGACCATCGCCTCGGTGGCCGGCTCCTCTCTCACCACCATCGCCGGTTTTTTGGCGCTGTGCTTTATGACCTTTACCCTGGGCATAGATCTGGGCGTGGTCATGGCTAAGGGCGTGGTATTCGGCGTCATCGGCTGTGTCACCATTCTCCCGTCTCTGATGCTGGTCTTTGACCGTGCCATTCAAAAGACCTCCCACAAGCCCATTACCATCAACGGCGATAAGTTTGCCAGATTTGTCATTAAGCATCACAAACTGATCATGGTGGTTATTCTGCTGCTGTGGATCCCCGCCATCATCGGCTATCGCAATATCAACGTGTACTACAAGCTGGATACCAGCCTGCCCAGCTACCTGAACTCAGTGCAGGCCAACGAGGTGCTCTCCGAGGAATTTGATATGAGCACCGTCCATATGATCCTCGCCAGTGACGATCTCGCCTCCAAAGACGTGAAGAATATGCTCTCGGAGATGCAGGACGTGGACGGCGTGGAGTTTGCCCTCGCCACCGATTCGCTCATCGGCGCAAACGTGCCCAAGGAGTTCCTGCCCGATCAGCTGACCGAAAAGCTCTCCGCCAACGGGCGACAGCTGATAATCATCAGCTCGGCCTATCCCGTGGCAAGCGACGAGGTGAATGAGCAGATCGACACACTGCAGGCCATCATGAAGAAATATGACTCCTCCGCCATGCTCATCGGTGAGGCTCCCTGCACAAGAGATCTGATTTCCATCACTGACCGGGACTTTCAGATGGTCAGCATCGCCTCCATTGGCGCGATCTTTGTGATCATTCTGCTGGTGCTTCACTCGATCTCTCTTCCCGTCATTCTGGTGCTGGTCATCGAATTGGCCATTTACATCAATATGGGCATCTCCTTTTACACCGGGTCCACGCTGCCCTTTATCGCCTCCATCGTCATCGGCACCATCCAGCTGGGCGCCACCGTGGACTACGCCATTTTGATGACCAACCGCTATCAACTGGAGCGGGTACAGGATAAGGATAAGCATGAGGCCGCCACCATAGCGCTCTCCACCTCCCTCCCCTCGATCATTACCAGCGCTCTGGGCTTCTTCGCCGCCACCATCGGCGTGGGCATTTATTCCGACGTGGATCTGATCGGCTCTCTGTGCCTCCTGATGGCCCGGGGCGCACTCATCAGCATGGCTGTCGTTCTGCTCCTCCTGCCCGCCCTTTACGTGGTCTTTGACGGTGTCATCATTCGGACCAGCTGGCGTATGAAGCTGGACAAAATCGCATCAAAACAATCCTGATTGGAGGTATTTTTATGCATACAAAGTTAAAACGTTTTCTGGCGCTGGTGCTCGCCGGCGCACTCATGGTCAGCTGCCTGACCGGCTGCGGCTCCTCCTCTGCGGATAATGCCGCCGATCAGGTCTCCGCCGCAGAGGCGGATGCTCTGGCCGACGCCGCTACCTCTCTGCTCCGCTCCCACGGCAGCGCCGAAGGCAAAGAGGAGACCGTCTACGTCATCGCCGACGCCAACGGCACCCCCACCCGCACCATCGTCAGCGCCTGGCTGAAGAACCCGGAAGAGGCGGCCACGATAACCGACCGCTCCACCCTCTCTGACATTCAGAATGTCAAGGGCAACGAGTCCTACACCACCAATGAAAACGGTGATCTGGTCTGGCAAGCAGACGGCAACGACATTTACTATCAGGGCGACTCCGACCTGGCTCTCCCCATTACCACCAGCATTACCTACACGCTGGACGGCATGGACATTACCCCGGAGCAGCTGGAAGGTGCCACCGGCCATCTGGTCATGACCTTCCACTATGTCAACAACACCGGCACGGAGCGGGTAGTGAACGGGAAGACCGTCACCCTCTATCAGCCTTTTATGGTCGTCTCCGGCGCTATGCTGGATAACGGCAAGGCCACCAATGTGGAAGTCACCAACGGCAAGGTCATCAACTCCGGCGACCAGACCATCGTGGTCGGTCTGGCCATGCCCGGCCTCAAGGAGAGTCTGGGACTGGATGAGCTGGAGGACAGCGACGGCAACCCCATTGACATCGATGTCCCCGAATCCGTCACCATTGAGGCAAACGTCACCGACTTTTCCCTCCTGACCACCATTACGATTGCGGAGAACACCCTGCTGGACGATTTGGATCTGGACGACGCCTCCACCAAGCTGGTAGACGGTACCGGGGAGCTGTATGACGGCGTAGGCGAGTTGAAAGACGGCACCGACGATCTGGCAGACGGCGCAAAGGAGCTAAACGACGGTGCTGGCGACCTGAAGGACGGCACCAAAGAGCTGGCTGACGGTGCCTCTGACCTGAAGGACGGTACCTCCCAGCTGGTAGACGGCACCTCCGCCTTGAAGGAAGGCGTTTCTGATCTGAAGGACGGCACCTCTGAGCTGAAGGACGGCACCTCCCAACTGAATGACGGCGCTGGCGAGTTGAAGGAAGGGACTTCCCAACTGGCTGACGGCACAGGCAGCCTGAAGGTTGGCGCTTCCGCTTTAAAAGACGGCACCTCCCAGCTGGTGGACGGCGCCGGCCAACTGAAAAACGGTGCATCCAGTCTGAGGGACGGCACCTCCCAACTGAATGACGGCGCCTCAGCTTTAAAGGACGGTGCCGACCAATTAAAGGATGGCACTTCCAAGCTGGCTGACGGCGCAAGCAGCGTAAAGGACGGCGCTTCCAGCCTGAAGGACGGCACTGCCAAACTGAAGGACGGTACCTCCAGTCTGGCCGCCGGTGCCGATCAGGTAAACACAGGCGCAGGCACTCTGGCCGGAGGACTGGGGCAGATGCAAACCAACGTCAAGGATCTGCCTGACGCAACCACAAGGCTGCTCCAGGGCGCTCAGCTCATTCAGGCCGCCCTCAGTGACAAAATCTCCGCCGGTCTGTCCCAGCTCAATGCCGGAACCGCTCCTCTGCTTGAAGGAACCAAACAGCTGGCAGGCGCTGCAGACAGCATTGCCGACGGCGCACAGACAATCTCCGGCGGCGCAACAGCCATAAAAGGGGCAGCAGAAAACATGCAGGCCGGCGCTGCGTATCTCTCCAGCGGCGCAAGCGGAATTCAATCCGGTGCGGATGACCTTGCCACGGCAGCCGGTTCCATCTCCCAAAAAGCCGACAGCATCGCAGGTGACGCCGAGGACATCAAGGCCGATCTGGATGCTCTGCCCAACGCAGTGAAAAACGCCGTCTCCGATCAGGTAAACGATGTCAGGGGAGATCTGGACAGTGTAAAAAGCAGCAATCAGGCGGCGCTCAGTGCCCTGAATAACATCAGCACAGGAGATCTGTCCCCCGACGATCAGCAGGCCATTCAAGATGCCATTGACGCACTGAATGAGAGCAGCGGCTCCATCAAAAGTGCATCTGACGATTTGAACGGCATCAGCTCCGCCGCCGGTGCCGCAGTCTCCGGCGTGACCGAGGATCTGAGCGGCATAATCAGCGATGCTCGGACGGTTTCCGGCACGGCCAGCAGCATTCAGAAAGGCGCAGAGGATATCTCCGACGGCGCAGCGAGCCTTGTCGGCGGCGCAAACAGCATTGCGGAGGGCGCCCAGTCTGTTGCCCAGGGTGCCGGCAGCATCGAGGACGGAGCGGACACCATCGAGAGCGGCGCAAAAACCATTTCCGCCAAGCTTTACAGCGATGACAGCAGCGTCTATAAAGGCATTTACGCCATTCAGTCCGGCAGTCAGGCTTTGATGGACGGCGTCGACGAGATTACATCTGAGGAGAATTTGGGGGCTTTGATCGCCGGTCTGGAGCAGCTGGACGAGAACAGCAGCGTCTTGGTGTCCGGCATCGATCAGCTGGCAACCGGTGCCAAAAATCTGGTGATCGGCACCTCCACTCTCTCCGCTGGCGCAACGTCTCTGGATGAGGGTGCCGACGATCTGAATACCGGTGCCAAGGCGCTGGCTGACGGCGCAGAGCAACTGGACACCGGTGCGCAGGGCGTTGATGCCGGTGCCGGCGAACTGGCCAGCGGCGCTTCTGATCTGGCCGACGGCGTCAATCAGGCGGCAGACGGCGCTTCTGCTCTGGCTGACGGCGCCGACAAGCTGGATATCGGTGTGCAATCGGCAGATACCGGCGCCAAGGCGTTGGCTGACGGCGCAGGGCAGCTGGACACCGGTGCGCAAGGGGTTGACGACGGCGCCGGTCAGCTGGCCGACGGCATTCGTACGCTGGCCGATGGCGCCAATAAGCTGGACGCCGGTGCAGGCCAGCTCAAGGACGGCGCAGCTCAGCTGGACGACGGTGCCAGACAGGTGGACAACGGCGCAGGCCAGCTGGCTGACGGTGCCAAAGCGCTGGACGACGGCGCAGGCAAGCTGAAAGACGGCACCTCCAAGCTGCTGGACGGCACCGGTGAGCTGACGGACGGCGTTGCCGAGCTGCTGGACGGCGCCAAAGAGCTGATGGACGGCATGGCCGAGTTCGACGAGGACGGCATTCAGAAGCTCTCCGACCTCTTCCAGGACGATGCCCAGGATCTGCTGGATCGGCTGCGTGCACTGCAAGAGTACAGCCGGGAGTACACCTCCTTCTCCGGCACCAGCGACACAATGCCTTCTGAGGTTCGGTTCATCATTCGGACGGATTCCATCGGCAAATAACAAACTCCACACGCTCTCCCCCGGCAGGACATCTCACCCTGCCGGGGGTCTTTCCTATTCAAAAGTACAACAAATGTCAGCGGCGTTCAAAAAAATCCACAAGATATGTTGCCATCTTACAATCTTGGTGTCAACTTTTATGATTTTGAGCATTTACGATCCAAGCCCCTCGCAATCGACAGCCCATGTTGCTGTCATAGTCACCAGGGGTTTTAACACGGAACCGTTGGCTGCCGGCTTCTGTATGACATGAGCAGGCAGGCGTTTCCCTGTTCGCGGTCATTTATGCAAAGCAACGGAAAGGAGTTGGTACGCCATGCCGATCCAACTCGAAGTGTGGGGCGCAAACGCCCTCTTCTCTCGTCCGGAGCTGAAAGCGGAACGGGTCAGCTATGACGTCATGACTCCCTCTGCGGCCAGAGGACTGTTGGAGGCCATCTACTGGCATCCGGGAATGCGGTGGGTCATCGACCGCATCTATGTCTGCGCCCCGATCCGGTTTATGAATCTGCGGCGCAATGAGGTCAAAAGCAAAATCAGCGCCCACTCCGTCCGCACCGCCATGGAGCGTGGAGAGGGTGCGCTGTATCTCGCCGCTTCTGAGGATGTGGTACAGCGTACCTCCCTGCTGCTGACCGATGTGCGCTATGTGATCGAGGCTCACTTTGATATAACTGACCGGGCAGCCCCCGGCGACAACCCCGGCAAATTTCAGGACATCATCAGGCGGCGCATACAGAAGGGGCAGTTTTATCATCAGCCCTACTTCGGCTGCCGGGAGTTTCCCGCCCGTTTTAAGCCCTGTGAACAGCTCCCGGCATGTCCGCCGGAACTGGAGGGCGTACATGATCTGGGCTACATGCTCTATGACATGGACTACTCCGACCCGGAGCATATCCGTCCCCTGTTTTTCCGGGCAACCCTTCGTGACGGCGTAATGGATGTTCCCGATCGCCGCAGCGGGGAGGTATGCGGATGATTTTACAGGCGCTGGTGCATCACTACGAGGATCTGGTGGCAAGAGGAGAGGTAAGCCGCCCGGGCTGGAGTTCCGCCAAGGTCTCTTATGCCCTGCATCTGGACGACAAGGGCGCTGTCGTCGGCGTGATCTCCGTCAAGGAGCTCCAGTCTCCCGGCAAGAAGGAAGCGCTCCGTCCCCGGCCCATGACCGTCCCTGCGCAGGCAAAGCGCTCGGTGGGCATTGCCCCAAATTTTCTCTGTGACAACTCCAGCTACCTTCTGGGCATCGACAACAAGAGCAACCCGGAGCGCTCGATCAAGTGCTTTGAGGCCAGCAGGCGCTTTCACCAATCACTGCTCAGCGGGGTGGATGCTCCGGCAGCCAGAGCCGTTCTCGCCTTCTTTCGGCGTTGGAATCCCCATCAGGCGGCGGTACATCCTGTCATCCGGGCATATCTGGCAGATTTGATCAGCGGCGGTAATCTGATTTTCCTTTATCGCGGCATCTATGCGCAGGACGACGCCCAGCTTCGTTCGGTTTGGCAGCGGCACTATAACCGCTCCGGGGGCGGTGCTGAAGGCGTCTGTCTGGTGACGGGCAGCGCCGGGCCCATCGCCCAGCTCCATCCGGCGATCCGGGGTATTCAGGGCGCTCAGGCCAGCGGTGCCGCTCTGGTCTCCTTTCATGCGCCCGCTTTCTGCTCCTACGGCCATGAACAGGGGCAGAACGCTCCCATCAGCCAATACGCCGCCTTTGCCTACGGTACGGCGCTGAATCATTTGGTGGCAGATCAGAAGCACCGCCGTTATCTCGGCGATACCATTGTTCTCTTTTGGGCTGCGGGAGGTGAGCCGGCCTATCAAAGTGCCTTCGGCGCCTTTTGCTTTGATATGGATCCCCCGTACCCCGACCATGATTTAGACGATATGCTGGACCGGCTGAGCAGCGGAATCCCTGCCGACTTTGACGGCACGTTGCTGGATCCGAATCGGGACTTCTATGTGCTGGGCCTTTCCCCCAATGCCGCCCGGCTCTCGGTGCGGTTCTTTCTCCGCAACTCCTTCGGTGGCTTTCTGAAAAATATACAGGCTCACCGAAAGCGGTTGGAGATCGTGGGTCCCAAAAATGACAATTTCCCCGCCATCCCTCTGCCGGCGCTGCTGGCTGAGACCGTCAGCCGCGGCTCAGGAGACAACTCCCCCGCTCCTGCCATAACCGGCGAGGTGCTGCGTGCCGTTTTGTCCGGCACCCGCTATCCGGCCACACTCTTAAACGCCGTCCACCTCCGCATTCGGGCAGAGCGTGAGGTGACCCGTGCCAGTGCCGCCATGATCAAGGCCTATTATCTGAAAAACCCACATCCGCAGGAGGTTCCGGAGGAGATTCTGACTGTGTCGCTGAATCTCCACAGCACCAATATTCCTTATCAACTGGGGCGGCTGTTCTCCGTTTTGGAGGGCATTGAGTATCAAAGCAGCCCATCTGAGCGGAACTCCGCGATTCGGGATGCGTATTTTAACTCCGCCTCTGCTACGCCTGCCAGAGTGTTTCCCTTCCTGATCCATCGTGCGCGGAAGCGCCTGAACCACCTGCCCGCACCCGCCCGTACGGACGGAGAAAAGATGCTGCGGGAGATGCTTGACGGCCTGCAGGAGGTGTTTCCGGCCTGCATGAATCTGCCCCAGCAGGGCGCGTTTCAACTGGGCTACTACCATCAGACGCAAGCCCGCTTTTTGCCGGGGAATCGGGGCACGGAGGTAACCTGATATGAGTGAAGCAATCAAAAATCGGTATGAATTTGTCATTCTCTTTGATGTGGAAAACGGCAATCCCAACGGGGACCCGGACGCCGGCAATATGCCCCGTGTGGATCCGGAGACCGGTCTGGGTCTGGTGACCGACGTCTGTCTCAAGCGGAAGATTCGAAACTACGTGGAGGCAGTCAAGGCGGATGCCCCTGGCTACTGCATCTACGTCAAGGAGAGCGTACCCCTCAACCGCAGCGATGCCCGGGCCTATGCGGCGCTGGGCGTGACGGAGAAGGACGTCAGGGAGAAAAAGAAGACCGATCCCGATCTGGATATCAGACTCCGGGACTGGATGTGCAAAAACTTCTATGACATTCGCACCTTCGGCGCCGTGATGACCACCTTTACCAAGGCAAAGCTGAACTGCGGCCAGGTTCGGGGCCCGGTGCAGCTGGGCTTTGCGCGAAGCGTAGAACCTATCGTCTCTCAGGAGGTCTCCATCTCCCGCATTGCCGCTGCCGCCGAAACAGACGCCGGGAACAAGACCGCCCAGATGGGTCGGAAATACATTGTCCCCTACGGTCTCTACCGCTGCGAAGGCTACATCTCCGCAAATCTTGCCCGCAAGACCACCGGATTTTCAGAGGAGGATCTGGCGCTGCTGTGGCAGGCCATCCTGAATCTGTTCGAAAATGACCGCTCTGCCGCCCGGGGCAAGATGGCTGTCCGGGAACTGATCATCTTCAGGCACGACTCCGAGCTGGGCTGTGCCCCCGCCTATAAGCTGTTTGAGGCGGTGGAGATCCGGCGGAGAGATGCAGGAGATCCCGCTCCCGCTCGTGCCTACAGCGACTATGTGGTCACCGTGGACGAGGAGCACCTGCCCAAAGGGGTCTCCTGCATCCGTTTGGGGTAATGCCGCACCGCTCTTGGGTGCGTGGGTTGAAATAAAAAAAGAACGAGCCGCCGACCGGTGGCTCGTTTTATGTTAGTAGTAGGTGCTGGACGAGTTTATTGTCACCGTCTCTACCAGTGTATTATCCGAGTTGTAGACCTTGACTATGACCTGTACACGGTGGTATTTTCCCGACGAGACGCTGTGGGTTTTCGTCATACTGCCGGTCGTCTGCCAGGTCACAGCAGTCCACCAGCTGGATTTGTCGCTGCTTTCCTGTAGCTTCATCGTCACATAGGCGTGATATCCGCTCCTGATAAGGGCTGTCGCTCTGCAAGTCGCCGTACCGCTTGACACGCTGATGCTGCAGCTCAAAGACGAGATCCCCGTATATTCCGGTACCAAAGGATCATCCGCCGGCACGTCCACAGTTGCGGCATAGGCAGGGCCAATCGCCGCCACAAGGCACAGCACAGCCAGCATCAGGGCAGTCAGGCGCTTCACAATTTTCTTCATACAGGTACACCTCCGTTGATTTTATGCATTATCCCGCTCCAGTGAGCGTCCATGCCTGAAATTGCTCAGCGGGAGATCTTCAACCCCTCCGCAAAGCGGAGCGCCGTATCCGCCCCTACATTTCTCGCCACCACAATTACCGAGCAGTTGTTCCCGGTGTCTGCCCACATGAGAATACATTCTTCCTCTTTCTCGGACATAATCCCGTCGTTTCCCTGCACTTTTATGTCGGTCATCTTTGCCTGATATGTGTCAATGCTGGATACATTCGGAACTCCGCTCACATCCACGTAGATGTAGCCGCCGCTTTCGTTTTCATAGGTGCAGGTAAAAAAGTCTTGACCCTCATACATCTCAGACAGAGAATAGCCCTCCGGGCACCAGTCCACATTCACCGTCAGCGTGCCATCGGAAAGGTAAATCCCGTGATCCTCCGTAAACGCAACGACTTCTGCGCTTCCGCGGCTGAATCGAAATACAAACTGCAGTGTATCAGCCCGGAGCCGAGGCGAGACGGCCATGGCGGAGGTCAGCAGGAGGAGCCCTGCAAATACTGCAACCGAGAGCTTACTCAGCGCATTCGCTGCTATCTTTCCTGCCTGCTTCAGAGCTCTTCCGGCGAAGCAGCAGTTGATCCGCTTCATGCACCGTCCATAGGTTCTCTCCGGCACGGCATACGCCGCATCCTGTTTCAGCTCCTCGTTCTCCGCCCGGTATCTCTGGCCCTGTTTCTCGGCCAGATCGTCCATGAGGAGGGCAAACAGAGCGTCCTCATACTGTTCCTGTAACTGTTCCCGATCCGTCATAAGCCCGCCTCCTTTCTTGCCCAATCCGGGCGAATTGAGTGCACTGTGCACAAATGCTGTCTATACAAGGTGACACCAAAATGTATGCAGAGTAACAGAAAAAATCCCGCCGTACACACGCCGCCCCCTCTTCCGAGTCTATTCTAGCTCTTTTTTACGGCACTTCCAAGAATTTTGTTGAATTTATCCATGAAATAGCTATAATATGGTCATGCGCAAAAATCGTGACACACTCAACAGCGAGGAACATCTATGCTACCATACTGCATCATGGTCATGGAGGATAACAGTGACCGTGCATTTATGACAGAGCTATACGTCAACTACCACCGGCTGATGTACCGAACCATCCTGCAAATCGTCCACGATCCGTGGACAACAGACGATTTGATGCAGGCCACACTGGTAAAGCTCATCGACAAAGTCGAATTACTCCGAAAGAAGGACAGAGATCGGCAGGTCAACTACATCATTACCGCCTGCAAAAATCACGCCCGCAACTATCTCCGGGACCGGAAACGCCATCCGGAGTTCCCGCTGGATGACTATCTGGACACATCAGACGGGTTGAATGACAGAAACATCATCGAGGCAAGGCTGATGGAGGCGGATGAATTACAGCGGTTTGCCGACATCTGGCCGAAATTGGACGAGAAAAGCAAGCACATTCTGGAGAGCTACTACACTCTGGGCAGATCCACAGCGGAGCTGGCGGAGGAACTGGGCATTAAGCGGGAGAGCGTCAAGATGGCGCTGCACCGAGCCAGAGCAAATGCCTATCGTCTGATGCAGGACGAAACGCCGGCAAAGCGCTGATCTCCCTGCTCCTTACACACCGCCGGACGTCTGTCTCCACTTTTCCCTTTACAGACCACCCATCTTTGGATATAATATGATGGAAATTATGTGTAAAGTGAGTGGATAACCATGGCATCCATCAAGTTTGACGAATACAAGATAAAACTGAATAACCTGCAGCCCGTTCTGGAGGAGCTGGGCAAGAGCCTGAATCTCTCCGCCAACCAGCAGGAGCTGGAGATGCTTCAGGCCCAGGCCACTGCCGACGGCTTCTGGAACGATATGGCCAAGGCTCAGAAGGTCAGCACCCGCATCAAGACCCTTCAGGACAAGCTGGAGGCCCAGCAAAAACGCCAGTCCCAACTGGAGGATCTGCTGGTGCTCTGTGAGATGGGTCTGGAAGAGGACGACGACTCCATGGTGGAGGAGCTGGAGGATGGCTACGCCAAGCTGGAGGCCGATTTGGAAGCTGCCCGGATGGAGACCCTTTTCAAGGGCGAGTACGACAACTCCAACGCCATCATCACCTTCCACGCCGGCGCAGGCGGCACTGAGGCCCAGGACTGGGCTCAGATGCTCTTTCGTATGTACGTCCGCTGGGGCGAGCGCCACGGCTTCACCGTCAAGACCATGGACTATCAGGACGGCGACGAGGCAGGCATCAAGTCCGCCTGCCTCTCCATCGAGGGCGACAACGCCTACGGCTATCTCCGCAGCGAGCACGGCGTCCATCGTCTTGTCCGGGTCTCCCCTTTTGATGCCAACGCCCGCCGCCAGACCTCCTTTGCCGCCATCGAGGTCATGCCTGAACTGCCTGATGACGTAGATGTAGAGATTCGGCAGGAGGATATTGAGATGCAGGTCTACCGCTCCTCCGGTGCCGGCGGACAGCATATTAACAAGACCTCCTCCGCCGTTCGGCTCATCCACAAGCCCACCGGGGTCGTCGTCTCCTGCCAGACAGAGCGGAGTCAGCTCCAGAACCGTGAGAACTGTATGCGGATGCTCCGGGCAAAGCTGATGGAGATGAAGATGCAGCAGCACGCTGAGAAGATCTCCGACCTGAAGGGTGTGCAGATGAAGATTGAATGGGGCAGCCAGATCCGCTCCTACGTCTTTATGCCCTATACGCTGGTGAAGGATACCCGCACCGCCTATGAGACCAGCAACGTGAACGCCGTCATGGACGGCGATCTGGACGGGTTTATCAATGCCTACCTCACCTGCGACGCCACAGGAGAGTGGGCGACGAAGTAAATTTCCCTGAAACGCACTGCCGCCCCGGCTCAGGCCGGGGCGGCTTTGCTGCGTATCGTATAGATTATTTGCTGACCTTCACAGTGCGGGAGGCGCTCCATGCGGAGTAGTAGTAAACGCCGTTTACCTTCTTGAAGGAGCGGACGAATACTTTATAGCTGCTGCCCTTGGTCAGGCCGGAGATGGTACGGCTCAGGGTGCCGCTGCCATACACCGTCACGATCTTGCGACTGGAGGCGTTCTCTCCCACCTGATACCAGATCTGGTAGCCGTCAGCGGAATTGTTCTTAGACCAGGTAGCCTTGATGGTCTTGGCGGCGCTATTGGTCAGGCCGGTAATGGCAGGTGCCGCCATACGGAGGATGGTCTTGCTGGGAGAAACGGCGCTTCTGGCGCTGCCGTTCACCGCTACCACAGCATAATCGTACATCGTGCCCGTATTCCAGCGGACGTCAGTGTCTGTGTAGGAGGTGCCTGTCACCGTGGCGATCCAGGTCCAGTTGCTTGCACCGTGCTTTCTGCGGTAGACGTCGTAGCTGTTAGCTGCGCTGACCTTGCCCCAGGTCATCTTGATGCCGCTGGTACCCTTTGCCACGTTCTCAATGGCAGAGATCTTGGGCGTAGCCGGCTTGGCGGACTGGGAAGAGCCCAGGTTCTTGAACGCAATGCTGTTGTTCTTGGCATAGGTCTGAGCAGTGGAGCCGTTGTAGCCCCGGATCACAAGGCCGCTGACCGTCTGGGTCTTTCTGGTAGATGAATTATACGCAAAGCCAATAGAATGACCGTCGATATCCACCGTCTTGGACTGGATCACATAGTTCTTGAGCTTGGGACATTCGCCAAACGCACCCGCGGCGATCTTCTGCACGCTGGCGGGAATGGTGACGCTGGTCAGGCTGGTGCAGTACTGGAAGGCGCACACGCCGATCTGCTTCACTGTGTTGGGAATGGAAACGCCGGTCAGACCCGCACATTCAAAAAACGCGACGAAATAGATCTCCTTGACGCCGTTGGGAACGGAGTAGGTTCCCTTCTTGCCGGCAGGATAGGCAATGAGGGTCGTCTTGTTCTTGTTAAACAGAACACCGTTGACAGAGCAGAAGTTCTTATTTCCTGCATCTACGTTGATGCTGGTCAGTTTTTCACAGGCGGTAAACGCCTGATCGCCAATCTTTGTGACGCTGGCAGGGATCTTGATGCTGGTCAGGCTGTCGCAGCTATAAAAGGCACTTTCACCAATGCTGGTCACGGTGTTGGGAATTGAGACACTGGCCAGCTTAAAGTGGCAAAAGAACACATCGTCACCGATGCTGGTCACGCCGCTCTGGATCACCACAGAGGTGATATCATACTGGTAGTCTTTCCAAGGCACCGAAGAGACTTTGTTCGGCATAGCGCCCTTGCCGCTGATGGTCAGCTTGGTGCCGCTCAGCGACCATTTCAGATTGCCGAAGGAGCCGCTCTTGGCGGTTGTCGGCGCAGACTGCAGCGCAGGGGCCGCTGTTTCTACGGCGGAGGTCTCTGCGGGAAG
>CACYLC010000022.1 GCA_902775105.1 Oscillospiraceae bacterium | reverse complement strand
GGATGCTGATAGTGTAAATCTGTAAAAATCCTTCTCATCATTTTTTGCCAATTGTCCTTTATATGTGTTATTTACAGATATCGAACTGGCATTGCGCATTGAATTATTTACACCACCGTTTGTCTCAGTAAAGCTCTCACCTGCACTGGTAAATGCTAGTCTGAAAGAGTAATTTCCTGTGCAAGAACCATCTCTTTCTACAACAAAATAGTACGTGCCTTTCGTTAAATCAATTGTTTCACTGGTGCTAATGGTTTCCGTGGTAGAATTCCAAGATGGATTGATAGACCACAGTTGATTTCCCGCATTGTCATAGATACGATAATATACCCATACCATTCCCGCTGTTGCGGTCAAAGTCACTCTGCCGGATGCTGATAGTGTAAATCTGTAATAATCTGCGCCGTTTGCAGATGAAAGCGTCCCATAATATGTTGATCCTGTTGTAATACCTGTTGCACTTCCTATACTGCTCCCTGCCGCCATCGCCGTCATCGGCAGTGCGGTCATTAACGTCGCCAGCACCAGAACCAGCGCCAGCAGTCTCTTTACCTGTTTCATCTTACCATCCTTTCCTTGTGTCGTCTCGGTCGATCTCCCCGCACAGCGGCACGGGGCCTGCGCCCCGGCCGCCGAGGGAGAAAACAAAAGCGCCGTGCAGGGTTTTGTCCCATACACAGCGCCGTGACGTACAAGGCAAAGGCAACGCAAACAAGGGCGAATTCCCCTATAATATCCGTGTGCGATGCGGCTTTGCCGTTATGTATGGTGATTAGGGCACCTGCATCGGCTGTCGGGTGCTGGTAACACCGGACAGCTGTCGCACTATTTTGTTTTCTCAAGTTTATTATAACAGGATACCCCACATTTGCAAGGAATTTTTTGTAATATTTTTTCACACTTCTGTCTGTTGCCAATTCCCGTTCTCCCAGCCGATGTCATTTTACGTCCAAACCGCTTCCCTCTTGGATGGAAGTATGTTATAATATGTTGAAATTCTGTGGCATTGCGGGGTTTGTCTGTGCGCACTGCCCAAATAATCCCATAATCGGAAAGGGAGAGATCGACCATGATCGTGCTGTGGATTTTGTTGTCACTGGCTGCGCTGGTAGCGCTTTATTTCCTGTTTCTCACCGTCTGCGGCCTCTTTGTGGATGTGAACAGGGAGTATGACAGAAACAGCTGTTTTTATCGCTTTCTCATCAACAGCGCCACCGCGATGTGCATGGTGCTGGTTCGCATCCGCGTGGAGGTCAGCGGGATGGAAAAACTGCCTGAGGGGCGGTTCCTGTTTGTCTCCAACCACAGCTCCAAATTTGACCCGATCCTCTCATGGTACATCTTCCGCAAGCAGGATCTGGCCTTCATCTCCAAGCCGGAGAACTTTAAAGTCCCCTTCTTCGGCAGGATCATCCGCAAATGCTGCTTTATGCCCATCGACCGAGACAATCCCAGAAATGCCATCAAGACGGTGAATCGGGCGGCGGAGCTGCTGAAAAAGAACGAGGTGTCCGTCGCCGTCTACCCGGAGGGCACCCGGAACTACGGCAAAGAGCTACTCCCCTTCCACAACGGGATGTTTCAGATCGCCCAGAAGGCCAATGTCCCCGTGGTCATCGCCGCTGTCCGTGGAACGGAGGACATTCACAAAAACTACCCCCTCCGCCGGAGCCGTGTGGAGATCCACATTCTGGAGGTTCTGGACGCTGAACGGATCAAGGGAATGCGCACCAACGAGATCGGCGCTCTGGCCCGTGAGCGAATTGCCGGGGCTCTGGAGAAATCCCCCTCCTGATCGACACAGACTTTCACTCAAACGAAAAACGGATACCGGGAAGCATCTCTCTGCATACCCGGTATCCGTATTTTTTCATTTCTAAAGACGATTACTGCTGCTGGCCGAACTCACGGAAGAACTGGCTGTGGATGACCTGCACGGCACGATCCGCCTGGCTCTCGTCCACAAGGACAGAAACCTTGATCTCGCTGGTGGAGATCATGTTGATGTTGATGCCGGCGTCATAGAGAGCCTCGAACATGGTAGCGGCCACGCCGGGGCTATTGATCATGCCGGCACCCACGATGGAGACCTTGGCCACATGGTCACTGACCTCCAAACGCTTGAAGCCCAGCGCCTCCTTCCGCTGCTCCAGCAGTTCGCTTGCACGCTCCAGATCGGAGCGGGTCACGGTAAAGCTGATGTCCTTGGTATCATCCCGGCCGATGGACTGGAGGATGATGTCCACGTTGATTTTCTCCTTGGCCAGCAGGGAGAAAATCTTAAATGCAATGCCGGGCTGGTTGCTCAGGCCCACCAGAGCCAGACGGGCGATATTCTTATCCTTTGCCACACCGCTGATGTGAGACTTTTCCATGGTTTTCACGACCTCCTTGACTTTCGTACCGGGATTTCCGGTAAAGCTGGAGAGTACCTCCAGATTCACTGCGTATTTCTTTGCCATCTCGACGGAGCGATTGTGGAGCACCTGGGCGCCCAGCGTCGCCAGCTCCAGCATCTCGTCGTAGGTGATCTCCTCCAGCTTCTCAGCATCCTCCACCAACCGGGGATCTGCGGTATAGACGCCGTCCACGTCGGTGAAGATCTGGCAGAGGTCCGCGTGGAGCACGGCAGCCAGCGCCACAGCGGAGGTATCCGAGCCGCCCCGTCCCAGCGTGGTCACGTCGTCGAAGCGGTTGATGCCCTGAAAGCCCGCCACCAGTACGATCTTATGCTGACCGAGCTCGGACTCCAGGCGATCCTTGTCGATGCGGGTGATGCGGGCGTCGCCATAGGTACGGTTGGTTTTCATGCCCACCTGCCAGCCGGTGAGGGAGATCACCGGGAAACCCAGCGCCTCGATCGCCATGGCGCACAGGGAAATCGACACCTGTTCGCCGGTAGACAGGAGCATATCCATCTCCCGCTTGGAGGCACGGGGGTTGATCTCCGCCGCCTTCTCCAGCAGCTCGTCGGTGGTGTCTCCCTGAGCGGAGAGGACGGCCACCACGTCGTTTCCGGCCTTATATGTCTCTGTGATGATGCGGGCCACATTTTGCAGCCGCTCGGTATTGGCGACAGAGGTGCCGCCGAATTTCTGTACGATCAGTCCCATATTGGATGGGTCCCTCCCAATCTTCGATTCATTTTGGGGGAATATCCCCTCTATTTTACGTGATTACTCCAGTACCCGGTACAGCGACCGGACCGCACGGCCGGCCAGCAGCTTCTCCACCTCAGACGGCGTCATCGCCTGCTCCGTCAGCCATGCGCCCTCGCCCCTGACTGCCTCGGCGGCGTGGAGCGCCTTGGCGCCGGGAACAGCGTCCGTGTCACCCAGCCGGACGTACCAGCGGCTCTTGATCTCCTCTGCAGAGTAGACCACATCGTCACCGCCGGCCTCCCAGCAGTTGTTTTTCAGATAGCACTGGTGCTTGGCTGCGTCCATGACGTCCGCAACCACGGCGGAAGCAGTGGGCAGCTTGCCGGCACCCTGCCCGTAGAACATGACGTCGCCGATGGCGTCGCCCACCACAGAGATGGCGTTAAACACACCTTCCACATTGGCAAGGGGAGACTCATCCGACACCAGATGGGGTGCGACAAAGGCGCAGACCTTTCCGTCGGAGTCCCGGCGGATGGCACGGCCCAGCAGCTTGATCTTCATGCCTGCGCTGCGGGCGTAGTCCACGTCAGCCAGGGTAATGGAGGTGATGCCCTCGGTGGGCACCTGCTCGGGGGAGATCTGACGGCCGAAGCCCAGAGAGGCCAGGATGCAGATTTTGCGGCAGGCGTCGTGCCCCTCAATGTCAGCAGCGGGATTCTGCTCGGCAAAGCCGTTGGCCTGGGCCTCCTTCAGGGCATCCTCAAAAGACAGCCCTGCCCGGATCATCCGGGTGAGGATATAGTTGGTGGTGCCGTTCAGGATGCCGGTGATCTCGCTCAGCTCGTTGGCGGCAAGGCAGGTGCGGATGGGTTTTAAGATGGGAATACCGCCGCCCACGCTGGCCTCAAACAGGTAGGAGACGTTCTTCTCCTTGGCAAGCTGCATCAGCTCGTAGCCATGAGTGGCCACCAGCTCCTTGTTGGAGGTGACGACACTCTTCCCGGCAGCCAGCGCCCGGCGGGTAAAGTCCAGCGCAATTTTCGCCCCGCCGATGGTCTCTACCACCACACCCACATCGGGATCGTTTTCAATGATGGAAAAGTCGTGGATCACCTTGTCCGCAAAGGGGCTGTCCGGGAAATCCCGCACATCCAGCACATACTTCACCTCAATGGGGTTGGAGACCCGCTGGGCGATCTGCTGGTTGTTCTTTGCAATGACTTCGGCCACGCCGGAACCGACGGTACCGAAGCCCAGAATCGCTACATTGACCATTTCTACTCTCCTCTTACTAAAACAGTGAAAACTGACGTTGCCGCTTAACCTGCCAAAATTTCCATCTTAATGACGCCGCTCTGCCCCTCCAGCAGCCGGGCCAGCTCCTCCGGCGGGATGTGCAGGCCGGAGATCTCTGCGCCGATGGTCACCGCCGCCACACCGTCTGTCGGAATGGATTGGTTGATGGTGAGAATATTTGCGCCGGATTGTGCGAAAATATTCAATATCGCCGACAGAACACCCGGCTCATCCCGGAGCATGACCTGAAAGGTGACGATATGACCGTTCATCATGTCGTTAAAGGGACGGACGGCATCCTTATATTTATAGAATGCGCTGCGGCTGATGCCCGCCAGCTTTGCCGCCTCGTTCACCGTCGCCGCCTCGTGCAGCTCCAGCGCCTGCTTGGCTCTGGCTACCTTGCGGTAGATCTCCGGCAGTGCCTCTGCCTCGACGATGAAATACTTCGGTGCGCTGGACATCTGCCGCACTTCCTTCCGCATACATTTGTCCGCCCGTGGCGGTCATTTTGGCGCTGCATTTCATATGATAGCACACCGTTTTTTTGATTGCAACCGGGTTTTTCCATTTTGGCGCTTTGACAGAAAAGGGGCAGATTGCACATGAGATCCATAGTAGACTTCGCCAAAGGGGGCATTTTAATCGCCCTTGCTCTCGCTCTGCTGTTCAGCTCCGGGGTACGGAGCTGTCTGTTTCCCTTTCTGGCCGCGCTGCTTTTGGCGCACTGGGCGGACCGCCCCGTCTCAAGACTTGCCCAACAGCTCCCTCGGTGGCTGGCCGCTCTGCTCATTCTCACCATCAGCGGCCTTCTGCTTTGCTGTCTGCTCCTGCTGCTCATCGTCAAGCTGTGGCAGGACGTTCCCGCCGTTCTTGCCGGTGCCCGGGACGGCACCGCCCTGTGGACTCATCTGGAACACTTCGCCGCCCGGCTTCCCGCCTTTTTACGGGGCGGCATCGAGTGGCTGCTCACCCAGCTTCAAACCCAGAGCAGCGCCCTTCGTACCCATCTGACAGAGGCGCTGACCGAGTGGGCCGCCAGTACGGCGGCCGCCCTGCCGGGTATCCTCTTTGCCTGGGGCGTCGCCCTGCTCGGGAGCTTTTATGCCGCTGCCGACTGGCAGCGGGTAAAAGAGGGGCTGCTCCGTCTGCTGCCTCACGGCTGGGAGAACGCCATCCGCAGTCTCTTTCATAAGCTGATGCAGGGGGCGCTGGGCTGGCTTCGGGTGCAGGGACGGCTTATGCTCATCACCTTTGGGCTGCTTGTGCTGGGCTTTCTGGTGATGGACATCGACGGTGCCCTGACGTTGGCGCTGTTTATTGCGCTGGCCGACGCCCTGCCGGTATTTGGCTCCGGTCTGCTCTTAGTCCCCTGGGCTGCTCTGACGCTGATCCAGGGGCAGCTGTGGCGGGCGCTGGGGCTGATGTTTCTCTGGATGATCGCCGCCCTCTGCCGTTCGGTACTGGAGCCTCGGTTCCTGGGCCGGCAGGCAGGGACATCTCCGCTGGTCACGCTGCTGGTCATGTATATAGGGCTGCGGCTGTTCGGGATCGGCGGGCTGATCCTTGCCCCCATCGCCCTCTCTGCCGGGATGGCCGTGATCGAAGGGTAGCAAAACAGCGCAGGGAACGGTCATGCTCTCTGCGCTGTCTGTATTTCGGAACGAACTATTCGCTCAGCCGCTCCATGACCTCATGCCACAGATCCACCGAGGGATTGCCGTCGTAATTGATGCTCTCCGCCTTTTCGTAGCCCGTCCAGACGGCAGCGGTATAGTCCGGGGTATAGCCTGCAAACCAGCGGTCATAGTCGTCGTTGGTGGTACCGGTCTTGCCGGCTACCACGACGCCGCTGATTCTGGCTTTTTTACCGGTACCGTTTTCCACCGCATTGATCAGCATCTGCTCCATTTGCTGAACCGTGCTCTCCTTCAGCACCGCCTCTCCTGCGGCGTAGCCGGTGATAATGGGCTGACCCGCTGCGTCGAGGGTGACGTCATAGCCGTCGGTGCTGAGGATGACCTCGCCGTTGCTGTCTGTGACGACGGTATAGACATAGGGCTTGGTATAGACGCCGTCTCTGGCAAAGACAGCATAGGCCGCCGTCATTTCATAGACGGAGACACCCTTGGTCAGGCCGCCCAGTGCCAGAGGAGCCAGATCCAGGTCGCTGTAATACTTGCCGGAGGGGCCGGTATAGCCCTCCACCAGTGTGGAGATGCCAAAGCGTTCCTGCACAAAGCTAAAAGAATACTGAGGACTGACCCGCTGAAGCACCTGAGCGGCAATGGTGTTGAGGGACTTCTGGACGCCGTACTGCACCGTCACCAGATCTCCCGTTGGCTTTTTCCCGTCGTTGGATCTGGGGAACAGGGTGCCGTCGCTGAGGCGGATGGAGCTGTCCTCCAGAAGGGTATCCGGTGTGATGACCCCCATCTCAAGACCGGGCGTATAGACTGCCAGAGGCTTAAAGCTGGAGCCGGGAGAACGGGTGGTCATGGTGGCCATATTCCACACACGGTTGCCCTCTTTCTCCCCGATGCCGCCCACTACGGCCACCACCGCACCGGTGTGGTTGTCAATGACAGTGATGGCAGAGACCAGATCCTGTCCGTTTCTGGACTTATGGCCGGAGAGGACATCCCCGCTCTGGTAGACCTCGTCCACCTCGCTCTGCACCCTGGGATCCAGACAGCTGTAAATCTGGAGTCCGCCGGAATAGATCATCTGAATGGCAGACTCATAGTCGATGGCATACTTCTCCTCCAGACCCTTTGCCACCGATTCGATGACCGTCTCGGTGTACCAGGAGTAATAATCCCCGTCCAAACTGGCGGTCTCCTGCTGCTGGGTCTGCTGATCTCCCCTGGCCAGCACCAGCGGCTCTGCCTTGGCGGCGTCCCGCTCCTGCTCGGAGATGTAGCCCTGCTCGCACATCTGATCCAGCACCAGATTGCGCCGGCGCAGGTTGTTCTCCGGGTGCACCTCCGGATTATAGACCGCCGGGTTGTTGGTGATAGAGATCAGTGAGGCACACTCGGCCAGCGTCAGCTCACTCAGATCCTTGCCGAAATACCGCTGAGCCGCCGTATACACACCGTAGCAGCGGTTACCCAGATAGATCTTGTTAAGATACCACTCCAGCGTCTCCTCTTTGGTGTGGTTGTCGTCAAACTCCAGCGCCTCAAAGATCTCCAACACCTTCCGCTTGACGGTGGTATCCGTGTTCTGGGTAACGTTTTTGATCAGCTGCTGGGTAATGGTGGAGCCGCCCTCCTGCCGCTGTCCGGTGAAGAGGTGGAGCATGGCGCTGGCGGTACGCACCCAGTCCACGCCGCCGTGCTCCCAGAAGCGCTTGTCCTCAATGGCCACGGTAGCGTTGATCAGGTTCTCCGGAATGTCGTCATAAGAGGCCCACACCCGGTTCTCGCCGCTGTGAAGCACCTGCTCTATCTGATAGCCGCCGGTGACGGAGTCATAGTAGTAGATGGCTGAGGTCTGGGCCGTATCAGAGCGCACCAGATCCAGTGCCGTCGTAGCCGACTCCGCCTCAGGCAGAATGACTTCCTGCACATAGGATGCGCCGTACCACGCTATGATCGCCCCGGTGGCAGCGCCGATCAAAAGCATGGTGCCCAGCAGAATCAGGATCCATTTGACGATCCCCTTTATGATCCGCACAGGCAGCGATGGCTGCTGATTTGTCATAGTCTCGTTACCTCCTGACAAGCACTCCAGATTCTGTCTGAAAGCATCTTGCTACTAGTAGTATATCATGCCTGTCAAATCACAGATACCAATGAGATGAATACAGCATTATTGTGCCAAAGTTTTCCCTTTTATGCAAGGCAATTCCGCCATTTTTCAGAAAAATTTGGATATTTTCCGTCCTCTTTGGGCACACTGTCAGAGATATCATATCTCATTACGGAGGTGTCTCTTCCATGAACAAACGCTCCTGTCTTTTATTCGCCGCCCTCTCCCTCGCCCTAATGTCCGTGACGCTGGCCTTCTGTCTCCATCTCCTCGCCGCCGATGCATCCGGCGCACCCGCCTCCGCCCCCACCCTCGCCTCTGCTCAGCTGACGCTGCCCAAAGAGGCGGACGAGGCAAACACATCTTATTTGATTCAGACGGTGGACGACGAGGTGTGCATTTTACAGGGTGAGAGAATCCTGCTGCACACCGGCGTTTCCGCCTCTCTGCTTCCAAAGCAGGATCGGGAGGCACTGGCGCAGGGCATTGAAGTGGAAAGTCAGGCCGACCTTACCGCACTTCTGGAGGATATCACTTCTTAAGGGATTTTTCCATAAAATGACGGATTCCCCCTCTTGCTTTTTTGTCCCCGTCAGAGTACAATAGGGGCAAGCAAAGAGAAAGGCTGGTGAGTGCTATGGACGAGTCCTTTGAGAGCACCTTTATCACGCTGACCGACGAGGACGGCAACGAGATCGAACTGGAATATCTGGACACGCTGGAGTATAACGGCGCCGTCTATATGTCCTTCTTCCCCACCATTCCCGAGGACGAGGCAGACTCCGCCGAGGATAACGACGATTACGGTCTGATCATTCTCAAGGTCGTCTCCGACAACGGTGACGAGGAGGAGCTGGTCTCCATTGAGGACGAGGCAGAGTTGAACGCTGTCTACGACCTCTTCATGGAAGCCCTCTTTGAGGATGAGGACGAGGAAAACGAGGACTGAGCAACGTCTCCACTGCCCTGCTCGGTTCGTGATGACCAGTGTTTAAACCCACAATTCTCAAACGGGATGCATCCCTCGGCCGGTGGTTTGCAGGCCTCCCCGCGCGTTGCGCCGGACGTTGGAAGCAGTAAAGCCAGCCGGGCGCGTCCCACCTGCCCTTAGGTGCAGGTTTGAAATTGGTCACACGGCCAGAGCGGGGTCTTATTTTGATCTCCGATCATACAGTGAAATATCCCATTTCACAGAAAAATCAGGGCTTTTGCCCTGATTTTTTGTTTTCCGAAGAAAAAACAACATGGGAATCCCCTGCAACTCTGCGGCTCGTTTTTTATTAAAAGTAGTTGACAAAACAGTTTTTACTTTGTACAATACAGACAATCGTATTTAAATCCGCTCTCTATTCCATACGACACTTTGACCTAATTTGAGAGGTAACTATGAAAAAACTGACCGACTGGATGGAGCAGCGCTCCCGTATGTCCTTCATCCTGATGCTGGTGGTAGGTGCATATTTGTTCTACGCCACATATAATATGTATCGCGGTCTGGACTCCCTGACCGGCAGTCCCGTCCCCATCTTCATCTTTATGATTCTCTTCGTCGCTGCCGGCACCGCCCTTTTGATTATGGGGCTGTTTGCCTTCGTCAGCGGTCACTACATGGAAAAAGCGACGGAACGTAGCCTTGAAACCGACACTGACGAGGACATACTTGAATAACGACCAAAAAACCTGTCAACTTTTTGTTGCATTTTTACAAAATTCTTATACAGATGTTGACTCCAGAAGTTTTTTATGCTATCATCAACACAATCGGGGCATTTGGTTGTCTCCGTATTACAATGTATCTAAACGGCAAGAGTCCGTTGGATAAAAAACAAAAAATGGAGGATCACTATGAAAAAAGCAATCGCACTGTTGCTCGCTCTGATCATGGCTCTGAGCCTGGTCGCCTGCGGCGGCAACAAGACCACCACCAGCGACACCGCAGACAACACAAATGACGCAGCCGCCACCGAGGACGCCGCCCCCGCTGACGACGCCACCACTGACGACTCCGGCGTTCAGGTCGGCATCGTTCTTCCCACCAAGGAAGAGCCCCGCTGGCTGCAGGACGAGGCTTCCTTCGAGGCCGCTCTGAGCTCCGCCGGCTTTACCTCTGAGGTTCTGTTCTCTCAGGGCAAGTCCGAGACCGAGCTGTCCAACGTCGAGGCTCTGCTGGAGAAGAACATTAAGGTTCTGGTCATCTGCGCTCAGGACGCTGCCGCTGCCGGCGCTGCTGTCCAGAAGGCTAAGGATGCCGGCGTCACCGTCGTCTGCTATGACCGTCTGATCACCGGTACCGACGCTGTTGACTACTACATCACCTTCAACTCCTTCGCAGTCGGTGTTGAGCAGGGCCAGTTCCTGATCGACGCCTATGCCGGCCAGACCGATGTGCCTCTGTACCTGTACTCCGGCGCGGTCACCGACAACAACGCTTTCATCTTCTTCGCCGGTGCCTGGTCCGTCCTGAACAAGGCTGTTGCTAACGGCCAGTTCGTCGTCGAGAACTGCGACGCCGTCGCCGGTCTGGGCGCTCTGGATCCCGATGCCGACCACGAGACTCTGGCTGGTATCCTCGGCACCATCACCACCAACTGGGACTTCGCTACTGCTAAGACTCTGGCTGAGGGCAACCTGGTTGCTGCTGACGCCTCCCAGAAGGGCAATGTCGCTATCCTGGCTCCCAACGACGGTACCGCCCGTGCCATCGCTGACGCCTTCTCCGCTGACTCCGACATCACCGACTATGTCATCACCGGTCAGGACGCTGAGAACGCTTCTCTGAAGTACATCCAGGACGGCAAGCAGAGCATGACCGTCTGGAAGAACACCGCCACTCTGGCTGAGACCACCTGCGCTCTGGTCGCTGACCTGCTCAATGGCAACATTCCTGCCACCGAGGCTACCTACAACAACCAGGTCATCGACGTCCCCTCCGTGGAGCAGGCCGTCACCGTCATCACTGCTGACACCCTGCCCGATCTGATCGCTGCCGGTAACTTCCGCCGCAGAGCCGGCTACTCCTTAATAAGAGACAGGAGCATATTACATGGACAACGAATATATCCTTGAAATGAGGAACATCACCAAGGAGTTCCCCGGTGTCAAGGCGCTGGACAACGTCAACTTCAAGGTGCGCCGGGGCGAGATCCACTGTCTGGTGGGCGAAAACGGCGCGGGCAAATCCACCCTGATGAAGGTTCTCTCCGGCGTCTGGAAGTACGGAACCTATACCGGCGACATCATCTACAACGGTGAGGTGCAGCAGTTCCGTCACATCGCCGACAGCGAGGCAAAGGGCATTGCCATCATCTATCAGGAGCTGGCACTGTTCCCGGAACTCCCCATTTACGAGAACATCTACTTCGGCCACGAAATTATGAAGGGACACCAGGTGGATTGGAATGAGACCATTGTCCAGTCCAAGAAGATGCTGGAGAAGGTTCGGCTCAACGTGGACCCCTCCCTTCCCATCAAGCGGCTGAACACCGGTAATCAGCAGCTGGTGGAGATCGCCAAGGCCCTCTCCAAAAACTGCAAGCTCATTATCTTTGACGAACCCACCTCCTCCCTCAACGAGGACGACAGCCAAAACCTGCTGGATCTGATGCGTGAGCTGAAGGCATCCGGCATCACCTGTATCATGATCTCCCACAAGCTGCGTGAGGTCACCGCCATCGCCGATACCATCACCGTCCTCCGTGACGGCAGCACGATCTGCTCCATGGACGCTAAGACGGACGACATCTCTGAGGCAAATATCATTCGCCACATGGTCGGCCGTAGCATTGATAACGTCTATCCCAAGCGTGCCGAGCACCCGTTCGGTGACGTCATGTTTGAAATAAAGCACCTGACGGTAGAGGACCCCAGCACCGGCCGAGAGATCCTGCACGATGTCAACCTGAAGGTTCGTAAGGGCGAGATCGTCGGACTGCAGGGTCTGATGGGTGCCGGACGTACGGAGTGTGCTCTGTCCGTTTTCGGCAATCCCTACGGCTACCGGATCAAGTCCGGCGAGGTAGTTCTGGACGGCCAAAGCTATTTCTTTAAGAGTCCCCGCGAGGCCATCAAGCATGGTCTGGCCTACGTCACGGAAGATCGGAAGGGTAACGGCCTGGTGCTCATTCAGGACATCCGCTACAACATCACCCTGCCCAATCTGGGCGCTCTCGCCAACGGTCTCGCCATTAACGAGCAGAAGGAGATCATCGTCGCCAATCAGTACAAGGACGAGATCAACATCAAAGCTCCTTCCATCGCCCAGAAGACGGTCAATCTGTCCGGCGGCAACCAGCAAAAGGTATCCATCGCCAAGTGGCTGTTTGTGGCTCCCAAGGTGCTGATCCTGGACGAACCCACTCGTGGCATCGACGTAGGTGCCAAGTACGAGATTTACTCCCTCATGAACAAGATGGTGGAGGACGGCATGAGCATCATTATGATCTCCTCCGAGCTGCCCGAGGTTCTGGGTATGTCCGACCGCCTGTACGTCATGAGCGAGGGTCATATTACCGGCGAGCTGGATGCAGCGGACGCCACCGAGGAAAAGGTCATGAAGATGGCCATTAACAGCAACTAAGGGAGAGAGTAAAATGGAAAATAAGAAGCAATCCACTGGTTCGGAGATCGTCCAACTGCTGAAAGACAACATCAAGAGCTATATGATGTATATTGCTCTTGTCCTCATCATGTTGGTCTTCCAGATCTGGTCGGGCGGCAAGTTCTTTAAGCCCTCCAATATCACCAACCTCTTCAATCAGGCCGCCTATGTCGCCGTGCTTGCCATCGGCATGACGCTGATCCTGATTCTGAAGCACATTGACCTGTCCGTCGGCTATGTGGCCGGCTTCACCGGCGCTATCGCCGCCATTTTGATGCAGACCTACGGCATCAACCAGTGGGTCGCCATCATCATTGTTCTGCTGATCGGTCTGGTCATCGGTCTGTATCAGGGCACTCTGGTCATGCGGGTAGGTGTGCCTGCCTTCGTCACTACGCTGGCCGGTATGTTTATCTTCCGCGGCCTGCTGTCCCTGTTCCTGGCAAAGACCGGCACCATCGTGGTCAGTCAGAAGGGTTTCCTCGCCCTCTGCCAGAGCTTTATCCCTGACATTCCCAACAACACCGGCTATCATCTGGTGACCATTATCATCGGCGTCATCGCCGTGGCTCTGGTCATCTACTCTCAGCTGAAGTCCCGCCGCAACAAGCAGCGCTATCAGTTTGAGGTGGTCTCCGCTCCCATCTTTATCGCCGGTCTGGCGCTGATCTCCGCCATTATCCTGGTGGTCTGCATTGTGCTGGCCTCCGATAAGGGCATCCCCTGGAGCGCCGTTATCGTCGGTGTCATCCTCGCCATCTACACCTTCCTACTGAGCAAGACCAAGCTGGGCCGCTACATCTACGGCATCGGCGGCAACGATCAGGCAGCAGAGCTGTCCGGCGTCGATGTCAAGCTGGTCACCCAGTTTGCCTTCTGCTCCATGTCCGTGCTGGCAGCCGTGTCCGGTATCCTGTATACCTCCCGTCTGTCCTCCGCCACTCCCACCGCCGGCAACGCCTTTGAGATGGACGCCATTGCCTCCTCCTACATCGGCGGCACTGCCGTCAGCGGCGGTGTGGGCAAGGTCACCAACGCCATCATCGGTACCTTCGTTATCATGTCCCTCACCAATGGCATGAACCTGATGAGCGTGGACATCTCCTATCAGTACATCGTCAAGGGCATTATCTTCATCGCCGCAGTCGCCTTCGACGTACGTGCCCGCAAGAAGTAATCATTCCATTACATCAACAACGTTTTATCGCCGGAAGCCCTTGGGCTTCCGGCGATTTCATTTTGTATTCAAGTATCAGAACAAATCCTTATTCGTGCCGGGGATCTTCGGCTTCCAGCGAAATCCATCCTGAATATCGGCAAAGCTGCCCACTTTAAACCGAGAGCCGGGATAGCGGGTCATCCACTGCTCTGCCAGTTCTTCGGCAAAGTTCCTCCCCGCCTCCGTCCCGTGATCTGCTGCCGCCGGTGCCAGATAGAGCAGGAGCAGCATCTTGTCGTCCTCTCTCGCCGCCTCCCGGCGGAACTTCCAGCGGTGAGATGCCCACACTTTCTCCAGCTCGTCTAATAGATTACTGACCTCCCCAGGGATCTCCGCAGGTCGGAGGTCATCCAGAAAGGGCGCCGCAGCAGCCTTGTAGCGCTGAAAGAAATCCGGGTATTCGGTACGGTTAAAGTGCTGCATATAGATTCGGTAGTCTGCGATCAGATCTGTGGCATGCATGGCGGTATCTCCTCTTTGTATTTATCATATTGTACCACATTTGTCCTCACCGGACAAGAGACTGCGCACAGCCCGCCCGTCCATTTCTGTTCTGTTAATTGAAAAGGAGTTTTTGATTTTATTCTTGCATCTTTCCCCTGCATCGTATATAATATTTAATGTTTAGTCAATATGTATGGTCGGAAGCCCCTGCATTTTCCGGCACATGACATTTGGAGGCATACAACCATGAACCAAAATAAGAAAGCATCTAACGCTCAGGAGGATCTGAGTTCCCTCTCCATGCGCCGCCGTCAGGAGGTTCTGGAAGAGCAGAAAACCAGAAAAAAGACCCGCATTTACACCATCGTTGCCATCGTCGTTGCCATTCTGGTCGCCGCCCTGCTCGTCTGGGACTCCGGCGTCATTCAGCGCAACGCCACCGCCTATAAGGTGGGGGACTACAAATTTTCCGTTGCCGATGCCAACTACTATTTTTACACCCAGTATAACAGCTACGCTCCCTACGGCGTTTACTACGGTCTGGACACCAGCGTCAGCCTGAAGGAACAGGAGTTTGCCGAGGGTCAGACCTGGTACGACTTCCTGCTGGAGAGCGCCGAGAGCGAGATGCAGGAGGTCGCCTTCCTCTGTACCGAGGCCAAGGCCAACGGCTATCAGCTCTCTGACGAGGGCAAGGCCACTGTGGACGACGCCATCCAGTCTCTCAAGGACGTTGCTGCCCAGAGCGGTGTCTCGACCAACACCTACCTGAACTATGCCTATGGCCGGTATATGACCCTCTCTGCCTACAAGAGCGTCATCACCGATCAGACTCTGGCGGGAGAGTACAGCACCTATGTGACGGACAACTACGACATCTCCGACGAAGAGCTGACCACCTACTACGAGGAAAATCCCCTTACCTTTGACGACTTTGACTACGAGGCATACGTCCTCTATCTGGGTCTGGCCGCCGATTATGACGATGAGGGCAATCCGTTGGACTTCGACCCCGACGAGCTGGCCGCCGCCGAGGAAACACTGTCCGAACAGGCAGAACAGCTCAAGACCGTCATGGAGACCGGCTCTGAGGAGGAGATTGCCGCTGCCGTCTCCGAGTTGGGTGCCGGCGATATGAACGGACTTCCCAGCTCCTCCCTGACCTATTACGCTTTCGGTGAGTGGCTGGCAGACAGCAGCCGCACCGCCGGCGAGGTGGGACTTGTGAACGAGACCTCCTCTGACTCCAACGGCGAGGAGTATGTCTCCTCCATCTATGTGGTCCGCTACAACGACCGCTCTCTGGATGAATACTACGGCGCCAATTTCTACAACCTGCTGATTCAGGCCAATGCCATTGAGAACGAGGATCCCGATGCCGAGACGCAGTACGATTGGGATACCGCCAAGGCGGAGATTGAGCGCCTGGAGGCTGAGTGGCTGGCAGACGGCGGCAACGCCGACAGCTTCCTCACTCTGGCCGAGGAGAACACCGATGGATCCACTGTGGAGTACACCCACGTGGCCAAGGACGCTCAGAACACCGAGGTCAATGACTGGCTCTTCGGCGAGGAGCATGAGGCAGGCGACTACGCCATCATTGAGGACTCCACCCTCCATGGCTATCGTCTCGTCTACTTCACCGGCTATGACGAGCAGTACTATTGGCAGGTCGCGGCTACCAACGCCATCTCCTCTGAGCGCTATAACGACTGGATCTCCGCCGCTAAAGAGAGCCTGGTCAGTGCTGAAACCTCCTTCATCCGTTACGTCGGCTGATCCCTTCCCCATTTACCAATCTCTCCCTCCCCTGCAAAGGGGAGGGAATTTTTACGTTTGCGGCAGCTTCGTGATGAGCATTTCGAGCTGCCTCCTGTTCTCCTCCAGACGCCGTTTTGCCTCTTTCAGCCGTTTTGGCTCTGCCTGTCTCGCCCGGTGCAGCACCTCCTCCACCAACTCCCCCGCCGTCAGGCATTCCGGTACTCTCCCCTCCGGCAGCTCCATTCCGTCCAAAAATCCCGCCACCTTTGGGTCGTCGGAGAGCGCCAGCACACGGCTGCCCGTCGCGGCACCCAGAATCAGTCCGTGGAGCCGCATGGAGACCACCCGGCCGCAGCGTCCGATCTCCCGCCGCACGCAATCCGGCCCCACTGCTTTCCCCCATGTGCTCAGGCGCTCCACCGCCCCGCTGTCCTGCCTGGGATAAAAGGGCAGCAGGATAGAGGCGTAGCCCTGCCGATTCAGTTCCATCATCGCCTCGCCCAGCACCTCCAGTGTCCGGCGGCTGCAGAGTCCTCCATGGAGCGCCCAGCCAATCCGCCGTTCGTCCCGCTCTGCACTCCGCTTTACAAGGCTCAGCACCGGATCCGCCGTGACGGTAAAGGGGCAGTGCACCCCGATCTGCCCCAACAGTTTTGCGGAAGCTTCATCCCGGAGGGTAATAACCTCCGCCCTCTCCAACGCCCGTTTCACCAGTTCCCGGTGTCGGGGATGACTCAGCGGTCCGATCCCCTGGCCGTAGATCACGACGGGCCTTTGCAGTGCGTTCGCCAGACGGAGAACCGTCAGATAGTACCACAGGCTGTGTCGGGAGGTTGTATCCTGCAGCAGCGTTCCCCCGCCGGAGAGGAGGAGGTCGCAGCGGCGGACCTCTCCCATCAGAATGAACGGATCTGTGCGGCAGACCGCCCGGACGCCGAATCGCTTCGCCGTCTCCAACGGTCGGGCGGAGAGGACGGTCACCGCCCCAGTCGGGTCAATCTGCCGCAGATCGTTTAAGATGGCCTCCAGCAGCAGCTCGTCCCCCAGATTGCCAAATCCGTAGTAGCCGGAGATCAGGATTTTTGCCACAGCAACGCCCTCCCCTTTCTCCAGAGCATCAGCACCGCCAAGCCGATCAGGCACCCCAGCAGCCAGCCCGCCCCCGTACGGATCAGGCTGATGCGAAGCGGTGTGCAGTGGAGGAAGGTGTTGGTCACCGAGGTCAGACCGATCACCGCTCCCACGCCAAAGACGGGAGCCGCAACTCGTCCCGGCCGTCCCCGGCACCACAGAATGAGACAGGGCAGCCCCAGGGCAAACTCCTTAAATCGTGGACGCACGGTCAGCCGTTCCTCCAGTGTATTTCTCAGCCGCAGCTCCCAGTCCGAGACAAGTCCGGAGTTGCCTGTCCGCATCAGGTAATACCACCCCGCCGCCGCCAGCAAGAGGGCGCATCCCGCCGCAAGCCAGCTGCCCACCAGCGTCCGACCGGAGACCTGCCGCTGTAGAAATGCATCCACCGCTCCTCGTTTTTCCTTCCACATCCGGAAGCCCCACAATACGGCAAACAGAGCCAGCGGGACAATCTGTGCCAGTTTGACCCCCCGGAAGGCGGCCTCCCCCACCAGCACCGGCGTAGTAAACAGCCATCCTCCGGCAGAAAGTCCGCCCAGCAGGGCAAGAAACTGTCCCGTTATCACCGTAAGCCAGCTTCTCTTACCGTAGATCAGCAGGCACACACAGACACAGCCCGTCCCCGCAGCCAGAAACCAGCTGACGCACTGCCGCAAGAGCAGGGGGATGTTTCCTCCCACTGCATTCTCCTTCACCGGTAGCCCCATCTCCAATCCGTAGCGGCTCAGGTCTCGCCCCAGTTGACGGAGCAGTCCTTCGTAGGCGTCCGGCTCCGTCACCGGCTCCCCCGTCTCATGGTCGGTCATGCCGCGCAGCCAGAGGACACGGCAGTTTCGCTCGGCGGCGGCTCGGGAGAGGGCGAAGCTGACCTGTCTGCCGTCGGAATATCCCAATGTCCCGTAGTCAGAGGAGATAAAGTCCCACTGAATGTAGCTGCGCAGCAGATCTCCGCCGAAACGGGTCAGAAGTCCCCCTTTCCCCTCCAAGGGCAGGTTTTTTCCGTGCTGGCTGACCTCGGCGAGGGAAAGTGTGCCGCCGGAATCCAGATAGTGCTCCAAAAGGCGCAGCGCCGCATCTTCGTCCTCATCCCACCCCGGAAGGCGATCCCCCCAGGCCACAAGGACAGGACAGCTCAATGTCTCCCACTCGTCGTAAAGTGCCTTTGCCAGCGCCATTGTATTGCCTTTTTTCGGCACCTCCACCACCGGACAGAGCGAAAGCCCCAGCCTCTGAGCCTGCCGGGCTGTCTCAGGCCAGATGCCCAAGGGAAGCTGCGCCAGCTCCTCTCCGCCATTTATGAGAAAATAAGTCATCTCCCCTCCCCGGCAAACGGAGAAGTCCCAGCCGCAGGCCGCAAGTCGTTTCTCCAGCCACCGGGCAATTTCGTCGTCCCACAGCGTCACCACCACGCCCTTTTCAGGTCTTGCCAGCCAATCTCTCACCGGCTGGGGGTAGAGCTGCGTCCAGCCTGGGTCGGTGACGGCGGATTTCCGGGTGCTCCATGTGAGAATGCCTCGATTTTGCAGCCGCTCCAGGGTCTCCTCCCTTACGGCAAGGCCGGTGAGTCCCTGTTTTTGCAGTCCCTCCGCCCAATCTGTCCAGTCCCTCTCCGTCTCCTGGGCAAGCGTTTCCAGCGCCTGGCTGTCAAAGAGGACGGCAACGGCGGTATGGCGCTGCTCCCACCGGATTCGATTCACGACTCCCGGCAGAGAGAGGGCAATTAACAGTCCCACCGCCAGCCGGATCCAATGCTTCCTTTTCATGGCACATCCTCCTATCCCCTCCATTATGGACAGATCTGAGCCGGAAATTACCTCCTCTATCTTGCGTTCCGGGCGGAAAAGGGCTAAAATAGGGGCTGGCATTCCGAAATCAGAGGAAGGGAGGGATCTGTCCATGGCGTTTATTATCTGTCTCGGCAGCCAGCGCTGGCTGAAAAAGCCCACACGCACCCAGCGGCTGCTGACCCAGCTGAACCACTATCATCAGATCCTGTACTTCCAGCCGGCTCCCGTCCGGTTCTCTCGTGACCCCCATCGGAAGGACCACAAGAAGAAGGGATGGCATCCCCAGCCCAATATCACTGTCTACACCCTTCCGCCCGTCTTTCACCTGACCGACTACGAGCATCCCCGGCTCCTGTCCCACAATGAGCGGACGCTGACCCGTTTTATCAACGGCAAGGCCAGAGAGCACCAGTGCTATAACGCTCTGCTCTGGGTCTGCTCCCCGGTCTATGCCACGCTGCTGGATACGTTGGATTTCCGGGGGCTGGTCTACGACTGCTATCAGGACTGGTCTCAGTTTGACATCCGCTGGGAGAGTATTCTGGCCAACCGGGCCGACGTTCTCTTTGCCGCCTCCCCGGGACTGGTGGATCATCTTGCTCCCTGCAATACCAACATTGCCCTGCTGCCCAACGGCGGAGACTATAAGCTGTACCAGAAGACAGAGGATCTGACCATTCAGGTGCCGGCATCCCTGCTGCGGATCCGGGGGCCGCTTCTGGGCTATCTGGGCGACGTGGGCAGAAAGGTGGATCTGCGCCCCGTCTATCGGGCGGCCAAATCCCATCCGGCCTGGAGCTTCGTCTTTGCCGGCCGCTGCGGCAGAGGCAATCCCCTCTATGAGCGGCTGAGCAACCTGCCCAACGTCCACTTCCTCGGCAAGGTTGAGGCGCTGGATCTCCCGGGCTATGCGGCCCACTTTGACGTACTCATCGATCTATTGGACACGGACGATCCCGACGAGGATGTGGTGCCCAGCCGGATCTACGAATATCTGGTGGTGGGAAAGCCCATCGCCGTGATGTATCCCCTCCGTTTTATCCCTGTCTATCCCGACGTCATCTACGGCGGCCGCTCGGCGAAGGAGTTCGTGGAGGCCTGCGAGCAGGCAGTGCTGGAAAACAGCAGTTGGGCGCCTGCCAGGCGCAAGCGCTACGGCATGGAGGCAGACTGGACCAATCGCGCCAAAGAGGCAGAGCAGATCCTGGAGCGTAATTGTCTGCTGTGATGCCAAACGGTGCCTGCGGCAGTGCAAACTGATTTCGGCATATGCCATAGGCGGTTGAGACAATTCCTCTCCCCTTTTTTTCTTTTCCATTGTGTAAGCGTACAAAAAACATTTTTCGGGTTCTTTTCTCCTTGAAACTCCCCATTCCATGGGATAAAATACAATCAAATAGAAGTGAGGAGGGAGTTGCCATGCTGCGTTGGTTTGAGCTGCATTTCGCATCTTGCCAAAGCGCCTGTTGCGCCGTTCTCCCCACTGAACACCGTCTCATAACAGGCAGATAATACCCTTTATCTGCCTGTTTTCCTGTGGAGGAGGAAGTTTACCATGGCAAAAAAAGCAGCCGTCATCATGGGCTCTGACAGCGACCTGCCGGTGATGCAGGAGGCAATCGACAAATTAAAGCACTTCGGCATCCCTGTGGAGGTACGCATCATCTCCGCCCACCGCACCCCCGCTGCCGCCGAGCAGTTTGCCTCAGACGCCGCTGAGAACGGGTTCGGCGTTATCATCGCCGGCGCCGGCAAGGCCGCTCACCTGGGCGGCGTACTGGCGGCCTACACCACCCTGCCAGTGATCGGCGTCCCCATCAAGACCAGCATGATGGGCGGACTGGACAGCCTGCTCTCCATCGTGCAGATGCCTTCCGGCATTCCCGTTGCCACGGTAGGCGTCAACGGCGCCGCCAACGCCGGCATCCTGGCCGCTCAGATGCTGGCCATCGGCGATGCGGAATTGACTGCAAAGCTTGCGGCCTTCAAACAGGATATGGCCGAGGCCGTGGCCGCCAAGGACGAGAAGGTCCGCGCTCAGTTCGAGCAGTAATTTTACATCATCAATGCTTCTCAGAAAGGAAGTCTTTACAATGGCATACGAAAAACTGGAACAGCTCTACGAGGGCAAGGCAAAAAAGGTATTTGCAACCGCAGACCCCGAGATCGTCATCGTCTCCTATAAGGACGACGCCACCGCCTTTAACGGCCTGAAAAAGGGCACCATTGTAGGCAAGGGCGTCATCAACAACCGCATGAGCAACCATATGATGCGCAAGCTGGAGGCCGCCGGCGTTCCCACCCACTATGTGGAGGAACTCAGCGACCGTGAGACCGCCGTCAAAAAGGTCTCCATCGTGCCTCTGGAGGTTATCATCCGCAACATTTCCGCCGGCTCCTTTGCCAAGCGCTTCGGCGTGGAGGAGGGCATTGTCTTTGACGAGCCTACCATCGAATTCTCCTACAAGAACGACGATCTGGGCGATCCCCTGATGAACGCCTACCATGCAGTGGCGCTCAAGGCCGCCACCTGGGAGGAAATTGAACTCATTAAGAAGTACGCCTTCCAGGTCAACGATCTGCTCCGCGGCTTCCTCAAGTCCGTCGGCATTGATCTGGTGGACTTCAAGCTGGAGTTTGGCAAGCTGGCCGACGGCACCATCGTGCTGGCCGATGAGATCAGCCCCGACACCTGCCGTCTGTGGGACGAGACCACCCACGAGAAGCTGGACAAGGATCGTTTCCGCCGGGATCTGGGCGGCGCTGAGGAGGCCTATCAGGAGGTCATGCGCCGTCTGATGGGCGACGCTGAGGGCTGAGCTTCCGATCCCTATGAATGAACTGACTATCACTGCCCCGAAGCTGAAAGAGGAGTGCGGCGTCTTTGGCCTCATCAACGGGCCTGAGGGCGGCCGGGAGCCGGCTTTCGACGCCTATAACGCCCTCTATGCCCTCCAGCATCGGGGCCAGGACTCCTGCGGCATCGCCGTGGCGCACGGCGGACTGCTTCGGGTACACAAGGCGGCAGGTTTGGTGCCGGAGGTATTCTCCCTCTCCGCACTGGAGCAATTCCGGGGCGCTGACGCTGCCATCGGCCATGTGCGCCACGCCACCACCGCCGCCACTGTCAACCCTGCCAATATCCAGCCGCTGGTGGTGCACCATGCCTCCGGCTCCATGGCCATGTGCTATAACGGCACGCTGGCAAACGGCCATGCGCTCCGTATGGAGACGGAGCACCGGGGCGGCATCTTCCAGGGCACCAACGACGCCGAGATCATCGCCTATCTCATCGTCCGGGAGCATCTGCGTACCCACACGCTGGAGGACGCCGTCCTCAACGCCATGGACTACATGATCGGCGCCTATTCTATCGTGCTGATGGAAAAGGGGAAGCTGATCGCTGCAAGAGATCCCAACGGCTTTCGCCCCCTCTGCATCGGCAAATTGGGAGATGCCATCATCTTTGCCTCCGAGTCCTGCGCCATAGAGGCGCTGGGCGGCACCTTCCTGCGGGATGTGGAGCCGGGCGAGGTTGTGGTCGCCAGGGACGGCATAGTCTCCAGCCATCACTGCCGCATCCGGGCCGCCCGGCGTGCCCTGTGCCTGTTTGAGCTGATCTATTTCGCCCGGCAGGACTCCATCATTGACGGCATCGCCGTAGGTTCCGTCCGGGAAAAGGCGGGACGGATGTTGGCCCGTCAGAACGACGTGGAGGGCGATCTGGTCATCGGTGTGCCCGACTCCGGCATTGCCGCCGCCATGGGCTTTGCCAGAGAATCCCGCATCCCCTACGGCATTGGCCTGATGAAAAACCGCTATATCGCCCGCACTTTTATTCAGACGCAGCGCTGGGAGCAGGAAAAGAGCCTGCACATTAAGCTCAACGCCGTCTCCGCCACGGTGAAGGGCAAGCGGATCATTTTGGTGGACGACTCCATCGTTCGGGGCAAAACCTGCGCCCGCATTGTAAAACTGCTGCGGGACGCCGGCGCGAAGGAGGTCCACATGCGGGTCTCCTCTCCCCCCTTCCGCTATCAGTGTCACTTCGGCACGGTGACGCCCCGCTCGGAGGATATGGCCGCCAACGGCCGCACCGTAGAGGAGGTCTGCAAGCTGATCGGCGCAGACTCTCTCCAGTATCTCCCCCTCGACACGCTGAAAGAGCTGGCAAAGGGAGAAGGGCTGGGCTTCTGCGACGCCTGCTTTACCGGCGATTACGTTCTCCCCGTCCGGGAAGATCCCCATCCGCAGCTTTCCATCTTTCCCACCATCTTATAAAATAGGAGGACTTTACGATGAATCCCAACAGCAACAACAGTCAGTCTGCCTCCTACGCCGCCGCCGGTGTAGACGTCACCGCCGGCTACGAGGCTGTCAGCCGCATCAAGCCACTGGTCGCCTCCACCGTTGTACCCGGTGTGCTGGGCGGCATTGGCGATTTCGGCGGCATGTTTGAGCCTCAGATCAAGGGCATGAACCGCCCCGTTCTGGTCTCGGGTACCGACGGCGTGGGCACCAAGCTCAAGCTGGCCTTCCTCCTTGACAAGCACGACACCGTGGGCATTGACTGCGTAGCCATGTGCGTCAACGATATTATCTGCTCCGGCGCTATGCCCATGTTTTTCTTAGACTATATCGCCTGCGGCAAGAATGATCCGAAAAAGATCGAGCAGATCGTCTCCGGCATTGCCGACGGCTGCCGTCAGTCCGGCTGCGCCCTCATTGGCGGCGAGACTGCCGAGATGCCCGGTTTCTATCCGGTGGACGAGTACGATCTGGCAGGCTTTTCCGTGGGCCTGGTGGACTACGACAAGAAGATCACCAATGAAAAGATGGAGGAGGGCGACATTCTGCTCGGCCTCGGTTCCACCGGCGTCCACTCCAACGGCTTCTCTCTGGTGCGCAAGGTGCTGGATATCAATAACACCTTCGGCCAGTATAACGCTGACCTGGGCTGCACCCTGGGCGAGGAGCTGCTCAAGCCCACCCGCATCTACGTCCGCTCGATCCGCTGCCTGATGGAATTCAACATTCCCATCCACGGCATCAGCCACATTACCGGCGGCGGTCTGTTTGAGAATGTCCCCCGCATGATGCCGGCGGGACTTACCGCCCGCATTAACACCGCCTCTATTCCCCAGATGCCTATTTTTTCCATCATCCAGCAGGCCGGCAGCATCCCCACCCGGGATATGTACAACACCTTCAATATGGGCGTTGGCATGGTTCTGGCTGTGCCCAAGGACAAAGCGGGCGAGGCCATGAATCTGCTGGTGCAGAATGGGGAGCGGGTTGCCGTTGTCGGCCAGGTCATCAAGGGCGACGAGGGCGTTGAGGTGATTCTATGACCCGGATCGCCGTGCTGGTCTCCGGCGGCGGCACCAATCTGCAGGCGCTGATCGACGCCCAGATGCGCTGCACCATCAAGCAGGGTAAGCTGGTTGCCGTCATCTCCTCCTCTCCCAATGCCTTCGCCCTTCAGCGGGCGAAAAAGGCGGGTATTCCCGGATTTGTGGTCAATCGGCGTGATTATCCCTCCAATGAGGCCATGACCCACGATCTCACCAAGCTGCTAAAGGAGCAGGACATCGGGCTGGTCGTGCTGGCCGGGTTTATGTATGTGCTGACAGAGGAGTTGATCTCCGCCTATCCCAACGCTATCATCAACGTTCATCCCGCCCTCATCCCCTCCTTCTGCGGCGAGGGTGCCTATGGGCTTCACGTCCATGAAAAGGCACTTCAATACGGCGTCAAGCTCTCCGGCGCAACCGTCCACTTTGTCAACGAGGAGTGTGATGGCGGCCCCATTATCCTGCAAAAGGCGGTGGCAGTAGAGGAGGATGATACCCCCGAAACCCTCCAGCGCCGCATTATGGAGCAGGCAGAGTGGAAGCTGCTGCCCAAGGCAGTGAGCCTGTTCTGCGAGGGACGGCTCAAGGTCGAGGGCAGAACGGTGAAGATTCTACCGGGGGTCTGAGCGTATCTGCGCAACGGGACGTCGAGCAAGGAGCTGCAAAGCGGCAGGAGTGCCCCGAAGAGGGTAGACGCCGTCCCGTACGGTTCTGATTTTTACTTCCGTTTGTACCGGGACGGCCTCTGGACGTCCCGCCCATAACGGATATTTCTCGAAACATGAGGTGCATCTATGAAACTGCCCAACATCGCACAGAAGCTGCAAGCCAATCCCTACCCCGGCCGGGGCATTATTCTGGGTCGGAGCGCCGACGGCAAGAGCGCCGTCATCGCCTATTTCATCATGGGTCGCAGCGTCAACAGCCGCAACCGCATCTTCTCCATCACCGAGGACGGCATCCGCACCGAGGCTTTTGACCCCTCCAAGATGTCCGATCCCTCTCTCATCATCTACCATCCCGTCCGCAAGGTGGGGGACAAGACCATTGTCACCAACGGTGACCAGACCGACACCATTATGGAGGCCCTGCAGGCCGGCCACTGCTACCGCCATGCCCTCAACACGCGCACCTTCGAGCCGGACGGCCCCAACTACA
The DNA here is from genome assembly GCA_902775105.1 of Oscillospiraceae bacterium. Classification (GTDB taxonomy): domain Bacteria; phylum Bacillota; class Clostridia; order Oscillospirales; family Oscillospiraceae; genus Onthomonas. Next base: position 6,555 of record CACYLC010000022.1, on the reverse strand, counting down.
CCCCCCGCATCTCCGGCGTTATGCTGCCCAGCGGCGCCTATAAGCTGTCTATTCTCAAGAGCTATTACGGGGATCCCCAATTCTGCAATCGCTACTTCTATGAGTACGAGGGCGCTCCCGCCGGCTACGGCCACTTCATCCACACCTATCAGGGAGACGGCAATCCTCTCCCCTCCTTTGAGGGCGAGCCGGAGCTGGTCGGCATCCCGGCCAATTCCGCCACGGAGTTTGCCAATCTTCTGTGGGACAGCCTGAACGAGGAGAACAAGGTCTCCCTCTTCGTCCGCTACATCGATCTGGAAAGCCAGAACACCGACGACGTCATCATCAACAAACACGAGCAGTGAGGTACCGAGATGAAAGAACTGGAACTGAAATACGGCTGTAACCCCAACCAGAAGCCCTCCCGCCTGTACATGGAGGAGGGCGAGCTGCCTGTCACTGTTTTGAACGGCAAGCCGGGCTACATCAACTTCTGCGACGCCATGAACTCCTGGCAGCTGGTCAAGGAGCTGAAAGAGGCCACCGGCCTTCCCTGCGCTGCCTCCTTTAAGCACGTCTCTCCCGCCGGCGCCGCTGTGGGCGTGCCGCTGACCGACGTGGAAAAGGCCGTCTACTTTGTGGACAAGGACGCTGAGATCACTCCGCTGGCCGCCGCCTATATCCGGGCCAGAGGCGCTGACCGGCTCTGCTCCTATGGTGACTGGGCAGCGCTGTCCGATGTCTGCGACGCCTCCACCGCCGAGTATCTGAAATATGAGGTCTCTGACGGCGTCATCGCTCCCGGCTATACCGATGAGGCGCTTGAAATCCTCAAGACCAAGAAGAAGGGCAACTACAACGTGGTGCAGATCGACCCGGATTACACCCCCGCCCCCATTGAGCGCCGCCACATCTTCGGCGTGGTCTTTGAGCAGGGACATAACTTCCTCAAGATTGACGAGGAGATGCTGACCAATCTGGTCACGGAGAACAAGGAGCTGCCTGACACCGCTAAAATCGACATGATCGTGGCGCTGATCACGCTGAAATACACCCAGTCCAACTCCGTCTGCTACGTCAAAAACGGCCAGGCCATCGGCGTGGGCGCAGGACAGCAGAGCCGCATCCACTGCACCCGTCTCGCCGGCAGCAAGGCGGACAACTGGTGGCTGCGCCATCATCCCAAGGTGCTGGGTCTTCAGTTTGTGGACAATATCCGCCGCCCCGACCGGGATAACGCCATCGACGTCTATATCTCCGACGAGTACGAGGACGTGCTGGCGGAGGGCGTGTGGCAGAACACCTTTAAGGTCAAGCCGGAAGTGTTTACCGCTGAGGAAAAGAAGTCCTGGATCGCCCAGCAGCAGGGCGTGACCGTTGGTTCTGACGCCTTCTTCCCCTTCGGCGACAACGTGGAGCGGGCCAGAAAGAGCGGCGTGCAGTACATTGTCCAGCCCGGCGGCTCCATTCGGGACGACAATGTCATTGAGACCTGCAACAAGTACGGCATTGCCATGTGTTTTACCGGCATCCGGCTGTTTCACCACTAATATTGCAATGGCAGAGGTTGACCCAAACCTCTGCCTTGCTGTGTTTTATCAGAGAAGGATGTGCCCCACATGATCAAGACCATCTTGTTCGACCTGGACGACACCCTGCTGGACTTCCACCGTTCGGAGGCCGTTGCCATCAGCAATACGCTGGCACATCTGGACATCACCCCCACCGATGCCATCCTCGCCCGGTACAGCGCCATCAATCTGATGCACTGGGAACGGCTGGAACGGGGAGAGATCACGCGAAGTCAGGTACAGGCCGGGCGGTTTGCCGTCCTGTTTGAGGAACTGGGCGTGGATCGCTCTCCCGACGAGGCACATCTCTTCTACCAGCACCAGCTCAGCCTCCAGCACTTTTTCCTGCCGGGGGCAAAAGAGCTGCTGGACACGCTCAAGGAGCAGTATACGCTGGTTATCGTCTCCAACGGCACAGCAACGGTCCAAGACAGGAGAATCAGGGACGCAGGGCTGCTCCCCTACTTTTCTCACATCTTTATCTCTCAGCGATTGGGCTACGACAAGCCACGGCGGGAGTTCTTCGACGCCTGCTTCGAGCAGATGCCCGGCGTGAACCGGGAGGAGTGTCTCATCGTGGGCGACAGCCTCACGTCCGACATGCTGGGCGGACGGAACGCAGGAATCCCCGCCTGCTGGTATAACCCCCACGGGAAACCCCGGCGGGCGGACATTCCCGTGTACTGTGAGATCTCCCGGCTGGACGAGCTGCCGGATCTGCTGGCAAACATCCCGTAATTTGACACGAAACACCCCATTTTACAGACGAGGAGTGACAACTATGAAAGTATTGGTAGTCGGCGGAGGCGGCCGTGAGCACGCCATCTGCTGGAAGCTGGCGCAGTCCCCCAGAGTGACCGAGCTTTACTGCGCCCCGGGCAACGGCGGCATCTCCCAGATTGCCACCTGCGTCCCCATCTCCGCCACCGACGTGGAGGGGATGGTCAAGTGGGCAAAGGAAAACGCCGTGGACTTTGTCATGGTGGCGCCTGACGACCCGCTGGCGCTGGGCATGGTGGATGCGCTGGAAGCGGCCGGTATCCGTGCCTTCGGTCCCCGGAAAAATGCCGCCATCATCGAGGCCTCCAAGGCGTTCTCCAAGGAACTGATGAAGAAATACGGCATCCCCACCGCCAAGTATGAGACCTTCACCGATGAGGCTGCCGCCCTCGCGTACATTGACGAGCAGGGCGCTCCCATTGTGGTCAAGGCGGACGGTCTTGCACTGGGCAAGGGCGTCACCGTCGCCGCCACCGTGGAGGAGGCCAAGCAGGCCGTCCGGGACATGATGGAGGGCGGCAAATTCGGCGCCTCCGGCTCCACCGTGGTCATTGAGGAGTGCATGGTCGGCCCGGAGGTCACGGTACTGGCCTTTGCCGACGGCGAGACGGTGGTTCCCATGATCTCCTCTCAGGACCACAAGCGGGCCTACGATGGCAACGAGGGTCCCAACACCGGCGGCATGGGCGCATTCTGCCCCTCCCCTAACTATACGCAGGAAATCGCCGAACGCTGTGTGAAGGAGATTTTCAATCCCACGCTAGAGGCGCTGAAAGCGGAGGGCCGTCCCTTCAAGGGCGTCATCTACTTCGGTCTGATGCTGACCGCCGACGGCCCCAAAGTGGTGGAGTACAACGCCCGCTTTGGTGACCCGGAGACACAGCCCCTCCTCTCCATGCTGGACACCGACCTGCTGGACATCTTTGAGGCATGCGTGGACGGCAAGCTGGCTGAGCTGGACATTCAGTGGAAGCCCGGCGCCGCCTGCTGCCTGGTGCTGGCCTCCGGCGGCTATCCGCTGGACTACAAGAAGGGCTATGAAATTGAGGGTCTGGACGAGGTGCCGGAATGGGCCACCGTGTTCCACGCAGGCACCAAGCTCTCTGGCAGCGTCTATACCACCAATGGCGGCCGTGTGCTGGGCGTCACCGCTGTGGGGACTGACCTGAAGGACGCCGTGGCCAAGGCCTATGAGGCGGCAAAGCCCATCCACTGGACGGATATGCATTACCGCACCGATATTGGCAAGGTGTGGGTGGATTAACCTGAAAGAAAATTCCGAGGACATTACGCCCTCGGAATTTTTTATTCGAGATAAATTCGTTTCACCCTGGGCGACACATCGCACAGCAGCTCATAGGTGATCGTCCCCAGCGTGTCCGCCTTCTCCTCCAAGGGCAGATCGTCACCAAAGACCGTGACCTCGTCTCCCACATGGACGTCCGCCACATCCGTCACGTCCAGCATACACATATCCATGCACACCCGGCCAATCTGGGGAACACGTTTGCCACGTACCAGCATCTCCTGCCGATTGGAGAGCAGCCGGAACAGGCCGTCAGCGTAACCGATGGGAACGGCGGCAATCACGCTGTCCCGCTCCAAAGTGTAGGTGCGTCCGTAGCTGATGCAGGTGCCTTTCGGGAGCCGCTTGACGGACGCAATGCGGCTCTTCACCTCCATCACCGGCTCCACGTCCAACATCCCGTCACAGGCGTGGTCGGGCTGGTGGCCGTAGAGGAGGATGCCGGGACGGATCAGATCCCAGTGAACCTCCGGATAATTCAGCGTCGCTGCTCCGGCGCAGCAGCTGTAAATGGGGAAGGTGCAGCCCCGCTCGGCCAGCCTACTCCGAAGGGCATTAAACCGTTCGATCTGCATCCGGGAGTATTCGGGGCAGGTATCAGCGTCGGCAAAGTGCTGGAAAAGTCCCACCGGCTCCAGTCCGGGCAGACGGTACATCTCCGAGAGTGTCTCTGCAGCCTCGTCCAGACGGTCCTCTGTGGTCAGCACGCCCAGTCGGCTCATGCCGGTATCCACCTTCAAAAAGCTGAGCAGCTTTCCGCCTGCGCCTTTGGCGGCCTCCGACTGAGCCTTTGCCATGTCGGGGTCATAGACCGTCTGGGTGAGGTTCAGGCGAATCAGGTCGGCGGTGTACTCCACGGGGGTATAGCCCAAAATGAGAATGGGGGCTTTGATGCCTGCCTCCCTCAGCTCCTCCGCCTCGTCCAGACAGGCCACCAGCAAGTAGTCCGCCCCCAACTCCTCCAGCTTCTTCGCCACCGGAACGGCACCATGACCGTAGGCGTTGGCTTTGACCAGTCCGCCGAATTTGCTGTTCGGCGCTAAGGAGCGCAGTTTTTCATAGTTGCGAGCAAGGCGGTCTAAATGGATCTCCGCCCAAGTGCGGCGTGTTTGCTTGTTCATTGGTATCGCTTCTTTCTCTCTTTACTCTGCCGTCTCCGACGGCGCGGTTTCCAGATTAAAATCGGTAAAGGTGAAGGAGATCACCCGGTTTTCCTCCCACAGTATCTCTGCCTGAAGCAGATGCCCCGTCTCGGCGTCTGCCCAGAGGGCAACCTTGCTCTCCAGGCTCTGGGTGTTGGGATTCTGGGTCAGGAGGTAGAGGCAGTGCTCCTGCTCCCCCCAGGACGTCCATCCGCTCTCCACGATGGCGCCCGACTGACAGGCGGAGAGAATGACCGGCATGGCGTCCGCCGGAGAGAGTCCGTCCGGAGACAGCTGCCCGGTCTCCAGCGTGATGCCGTCATAGTCCAGCACCGTCTTTCCGTCCTTCCACTCCGTACCGGTTCCCACAATGGCGTCCGGGGCAGTCACGGTCAGCGCCCCGGCCTCGGCCGTTCCCTCGCAATAAACGGTGTACTGATATGCCCGGTCGCCATAATCCGCCGTGACCTCGGCCGTGGCCTGCATATTTGTCATGGAGAGATAGGCGCTGCGCAGGTTCAGCGCCGCCTGATCGGGCTTCTGCTCTCCGGCAGCGCAGCCAGTCAAACACAGCAGCAACGCCAGAGAGATCGTCTTTCGTGCGCCGTCTCCGAGGCGCATCCAACCACTCCTTACGTGTGAAAATCGTCCCGCCAGACTTTGGGCAGCATCTCGATGAGATCGGAAGGCGTCATGCCCCGAAAGCCCTTTGCCTCCGCCGCATAGTCTCCCGCTCGGCCGTGGATCCAGACTGCCGCTGCCGCCGCCTTGACCGTAGGCATCCCCTGCCCCAGCAGAGAGAGAATCAGCCCGGAGAGCACATCTCCGCTGCCGCCCTTTGCCATGCCGTGGTTGCCGGTGGTGTTGACGAAAGTCTCCCCGTCCGGAGCGGCAACCACCGTCCGATGGCCTTTCAACACCAGAATACAGCCGTGGGTCTGGGCGAACTCCGCCGCCTCCCGCTCCCGGTTTTCTCCCGGCAGATGCCCGGCAAGGCGGGCATACTCCCCGTCGTGGGGGGTGAGGATGAGGGGGGTCTTGGTCTGGGACAATCTATCCATATGCCGGCTGAGGGCATTTAGACCATCCGCGTCCGCCACCATGGGGCAGTTTGCGTTTTGAAGGGTCTCGGTGACGAGGAAGTCCAGCGCCCCCGACTGACCCAGTCCGGGGCCGATGAGTCCGGCATTGCAGCCAGAGAGACGTTGGAGGATTGGCGATATGGCCTCATAGGTCAATCTGCCGTCGCTGTCCTCGGGCAGCGGAAAGGGCATGGCCTCGTCCAGCTTCACCGCCGCCACCTGCCACAGGGACTTGGGGACGCCCACAAAGACCAGTCCCGTCCCGCCCCGGACAGCGGCCCTTGCGGCCAGAACAGGCGCACCGGAGTAGCCCACCGAGCCGCCTACGATCAGCACCTTGCCGAAGGTACCCTTGTGTCCGTTCTCGGGACGGCTGGGGAGCCAGGAGGAGATCAGTTCACGGGTTAGTTGGGTCATGGTATGGGGCTCCTTTCTGGAGACTGCTACATCATATAAAATCGGAATTTGTTTGTCTCTGTATCACCTTTTCATTTGCATGAGAATAGCAGATGATTTTGGGATTATAATTCATAACAAGATTCCAGTCGTCTCTTAACGCAGTATTTTCTTCATAAGCATCAAGATATTCGATAGGTTCTAAATCACCTACAAAACAAATTCCATTATCCAAAATCAGGGATATGCTGTCATTACTGTGACTTGCAGTAGATATGATTTCTCCTTCAATACCG
>CACYLC010000021.1 GCA_902775105.1 Oscillospiraceae bacterium | reverse complement strand
GTCAGGAGTATCGAAGGTTTCATCCCCAACCGTGACGTCGGGTTCTTTAATCTCCTCATCGCCCGTCGCCCACGCTGTCACAGACAGCGTGGAGAGCACTGTCGCCAGCACCAGAACCAGCGCCAGCAGTCTCTTTGCCTGTTTCATCTTACCATCCTTTCCTTGTCCGTCAGTTTGTTTTGTTCCCCACCCGGCGCACCGGGCCTGCGCCCCGGCCGCCGCCGGAAAAATAAAAAGCGCTGTGCAGGTTTTTATCCCATACACAGCGCCGTGACGCACAAGGCCAAGGCAACGCAAACAAGGGCAGAAGCTGCTCTCGTTTCACGGAATCTCACAGAAGCGGTTTCGCCCTTGTAAAAAGGACGAAATTCCCCTGTCATATCCGTGTGCGATGCGGTTTTGCCGTTATATATGGTAATTTGGGCACCTGCATCGGCTGTCAGGTGCTGGTAACACCGGACAGCTGTCGCACTATTCTGTTTTCTTAAGTTTATTATAACAGAATGTGTTCTGTTTGCAAGGCATTTGGAGAATTTGGACAGGACGCCCTCACACCACGTTCTGAGGTGTCCCGGCAATAAACTGCCGCAAATTCTCCGCCACAATGACCGCCCGCTTTTCAAACGCCTGCTGACTGGCAAAGGCCACATGGGGAGTCACCACGGTGTGGGGCGCATGGAGCAGGGGATGGTTCGGATCTAACGGCGGCTCCTGCTCAAAGACGTCGATCCCTGCCCCGGCAATGGTGCCCTCCTCCAGCGCCTTTGCCAGAGCGGCGGAGTCCACCACAGGGCCTCTTGCCGTGTTGATCAGCAGCGCCGTGGGCTTCATCAGTCCCAGCTCCTTTTTGCCAATAAGACCGATGGTAGCCTGAGTCTGAGGCACATGGAGTGAGACGATGTCGCACCGGGGCAGCAGCTCCTCCAGCGTGTCGCAGTAGGTGATGCCCTCTACATCCTTCTTCGTCCGGCTCCAAGCCAGCACCCTGCAGCCAAAGGCATTGGCAATCTTCGCCACCCGGAGGCCGATGGCACCGGTGCCCACCACGCCGAAGGTCTTGCCCTCCAGCTCAAAGCCCACCAGTCCCGCCTTGGTGCCGCCCTGACGGCAGGCGGCATCGCAGGGCAGAATGTTGCGGGCAAGGTCAAGCACCAGTCCGAACACCAGATCCGCCACAGCCACCGTAGAATATCCGGCGCAGTTGCAGACGGTAATCCCCCGCTCCCGGCAATAGTCCACATCCACATGTTCGGTGCCGGTAAAGGCCACGCAGATCATCTTCAGGTCGGGCAGCCGGCGAATGACGCTTTTGCGGTAAGGAAAGTTGGAGAGGACGACAACGTCCGCCCCACGGCTCCGCTCCACCAGCGTTTCCTCGTCCTCCCGCCGGTCGGGGTAGGCGATCAGCTCCGCCTCAGGGCCAACTGCCATCCTCGTCCCGGCCAGAAGCTGCTCATTGGGGATGCCCAGTGGCTCCAGAAAGACAATTTTCATAGTCACATCCTCTTTTCTTCCGTGTGTAATGGTTGTTTCCCATCATTATAATCAGTCTATTCTGAATTGACAAGGCGAAAAAGCCGTGCTACCATGGGCTTACCATCTATCGGAAAGGCGGTATCTGTCTCTATGGGGATTTTGTCCGGTTTAGAGCCCGCAAAGGTCTTTCACTACTTTGAGGCCATTTGCGGCATCCCCCACGGCTCCTATCATACAAAACAGATCAGCGACTACTGCGTCCGCTTTGCGCAGGAGCACGGGCTGCATTACATTCAGGACGAGGCCAACAACGTCATCCTCTTTCACCCCGGCACAACCGGATATGAGCAGTCCGCCCCGGTGATTTTGCAGGGGCATCTGGACATGGTCTGCGAAAAGGAGCCGGGCTGCCCCATGGATTTTGGGAAGGACGGACTCCATCTCCGATTGGAGGACGGCTACGTCTCCGCCGACGGCACCACCTTAGGCGGCGACGACGGCATTGCGGTCGCCTGCGCCCTCGCCATTTTGGATTCGGACGACATTCCCCATCCTCCCCTGGAGGTCATTCTCACCACTGACGAGGAGGTGGGGATGCTGGGCGCCGCCGCACTGGACTGCTCCCCCCTCCAATCTCGCATTATGCTCAATCTGGACTCGGAGGACGAGGGGATCTTACTGGTCAGCTGCGCCGGAGGCTTACAGGCGGACTGCCACATCCCCGTCACACGGGAAAACGCTGACGGTCTGTCGGTGACGGTGACCCTCTCCGGGCTCACCGGCGGACACTCCGGCGTGGAGATCCACAAGGGCAGAGCCAATGCCAACCAACTGCTGGGGCGGTTCCTGAATGAGCTGGGCGAGGCAGTGCGCTTCCGTCTTTGCTCCGTTGAGGGCGGCTTAAAGGACAACGCCATTCCCAGAAAGGCTGCGGCTGCGCTGGTCATCCCCCCTGACGAGCAGGCCGCCCTCACTGACGCTGTCTCCCATTGGCAGGCCGTTTTTGCCGGCGAATACGGTGTCACCGACCCCGCTCTCGCTCTGACGGCGGAAATTGGCCAGGCCGCCACCGTCTCCGCTCTGGACGAGCGCTCCCAGAGAAACGTCATTGCCGCCCTGGTCAACGTCCCGGCGGGCGTCCAGCGGATGAGCCCGGATATTCCCGGGCTGGTACAGACCTCCCTGAATCCCGGCATTCTGACCACTTCGGAAGCGGAGGTCACGCTGGTCTTCTCCGTCCGCAGCAGTGTCCGGAGCGAGAAAGAGGCACTTTACAACCGACTGGAAAATCTGTTTACCCTGCTGGGCGGCAGCGTCACCCGCCACGGGGACTACCCCGCTTGGGAGTACCGTCGGGATTCCAGACTGCGGGAGCTGATGGTACAGGTCTTTGAGCAGCAGTACGGCCACAGGCCGGAGGTACAGGCCGTCCACGCCGGGTTAGAGTGCGGACTGTTTGCGGGAAAGCTGCCCGGACTGGACTGCATCTCCTTCGGCCCGGACATGGACGACATTCACACCACCAAAGAGCGGCTGAATGTGGGGTCTGTTCGTAGAACATGGAACTATCTGCTGGAAGTTTTGAAACAGCTGAAATAACAAAAATACGGAGGAATTTTTTATGAGTGATAATAAAATCTTTCACGATGAGCAGCCGGAAGGAAAGCCGAAGAAGCCCTTCTACTTTCCCTCTCTGATTCTCGGGCTTGCGGCCATCGCCTGCACCTTTTTGAATATTGCCTCCGTCGGGCAAGTCTTCGGCCTTATCGGCGTGGTTCTCGGTCTGCGCCGCAGAGAGGAATATTTTGTGATCCCGTCCCTCATCGTCAGCGCACTGGGACTGGGTTACGCCTTTTATCAATTCTGGTCTGCTGTCTTGTGGATGCAAATGGGCGGCTGATACCAAGATTTTCCAGGGGACACAAAACCGCTCCGGCAATCCTTACGGACTGCCGGAGCGGTTTACTTTGTCTCAATTACTCGTGATCGTGGTCGTCAAAGGCGAACTGATCTGCGTCGTAGGCAATGCCGTTTTTATCGTAGTAGTCCTTGACGGCAGCCTTGACCGCTTCCTCTGCCAAGACGGAACAGTGGAGCTTGTAGGCGGGCAGGCCGTCCAGCGCCTCTACCACCGCCTTATTGGACAGATCCAGTGCCTCGCTCACCGGCTTGCCCTTAATCAGCTCGGTGGCCATGGAGCTGGTGGCAATGGCGCTGCCGCAGCCGAAGGTCTCGAACTTGACGTCAGTGATGATGTCATCGTCGATTTTCAGATACATCTTCATAATATCGCCGCACTTGGCGTTGCCCACTTCGCCGATACCGTCCGCATCAGGGATCTCACCCACGTTGCGGGGGTTGCGGAAGTGGTCCATTACCTTTTCACTGTATAACATAAGTCCTTACTCCTTTCTGCAAATCCTTCCACACAGGGGAAATGCTCCGCAGATATGCTACGATCTCTTTGACATTTGCGATGATGGTCTCAATGTCCTCTGCCGTGTTATCCTCACCCAGGCTGAGCCGGAGGGAGCCGTGCGCCACCTCATGGGGGCGGCCGATGGCCAGCAGGACGTGGCTGGGATCCAGTGAGCCGGAGGTGCAGGCAGAGCCGGAGGACGCGGCAATGCCCTTGTCATCCAACAGCAGCAGCATGCTCTCGCCCTCGATGCCCTCGAAGCAGAAGTTGACGTTGCCGGCAATCCGCCGTGTTCTGTCCCCGTTCAGTCCGCTGTGAGGGATCTCGGACAGCCCCTCGATGAGCCGGTCCCGGAGGGCGGTCAGTTTGGCGTTGATCTCCTCCATATGGTCGCAGGCCTCCTTCAGCGCCGCAGCCATACCCGCAATGGCGGGGAGGTCTTCCGTGCCGGCCCGCTTGCTCCGCTCCTGTGCGCCGCCCTCAATGAAGCTGAGCAGGGGCACACCCTTGCGGACGTAGAGAGCGCCGGTGCCTCTGGGACCCTGGAACTTGTGTCCGGAGAGGGAGAGCATGTCGATGTTCTGCTCCTTTACATTGATGGGCAGGTGTCCCACGGCCTGCACAGCGTCGGTGTGGAACAGAACCTTCCGCTCCCGGCAGAGTGCGCCGATCTCTTTGATGGGCTGGATGGTGCCGATCTCGTTGTTGACGTACATCACTGTCACCAGTGCCGTCTCAGGACGGATGGCGGCGGCAACCGCCTCCACCGTCACAATGCCGGAGGCGTCTACCGGCAGCAGCGTTACCTCAAAGCCCTCCTTTTCCAGCTTCGCCAGTGTGTGGAGGACAGCGTGGTGCTCGATGGCGGTGGAGATCAGATGGGTTTTGCCCCGGCGTTTGCCCTGATAGGCAGCGGAGCGGATGGCCTGATTGTCGGCCTCGCTGCCGCCGGAGGTGAAGTAGATCTCCCTCGGCTCGGCGCCGATGCAGTCCGCCACTGTCTTGTGGGCCTCCTCCAATGCCTCAGCCGCCTTCTGACCGGGGGTGTGGAGGCTGGAGGGATTCCCCCAGAATTGATCCATGGCGTCCAGCATGGCCTTTTTCGCAGTTGCGCTGGTCTTGGTGGTCGCCGCATGATCTGCGTAAATCATTGCGATTCTCCTTACTTTTACGGAAGCGCTGCTTCCGTTTCCTGATTTGGTAGAAAATAAGAGCTATCCCCTCAGATCTTATCCGGACGAATGCCCCGCTCTGCCGCCTGCCGGACAAGCTGCTCCAATGTGATGTCGGCGAGATATTCCTGGATCACCCGGCTCAGCCCCTGCCACATGGGAAGGGTCACGCAGCTGCCCGCACGGGGGCACTCCGCAGCGTCTCCTTCCAGACAGCTCACCGGCACCAGAGCGCCCTCGGTTGCGTCCAGTATTTCCAGAATACTGTACTCCGATGCAGGACGGGCCAGCCGATAGCCGCCGCCCTTGCCCCGCAGGCCGTTGACCAACCCTGCCTGAACCAGCAGCTTGACGATGGCCTCCAGGTATTTGCCGGAGATCTCCTGCCGTTGGGCGATGTCCTTCAGGGGCATATAGTCCTCCCCCGGATACATGGCCAGTTCCACCATGATCCTGAGGGCATATCTGCCTCTGGTTGAGATCATCAATGGGATCACCTCTTTCGTTCAACCTATCATAACATAGGGTTTTACAAGATGCAAGAGGGTAAACCTACTTTTTTGTAGGAAAATCAATCGGGCTGTTGTTGACAGGCTTTTTCGCCGCTGCTTCTTCCCCACTGGGTGAAAAATTCCCCCCTCTCCGTATGCCCCGCCCCGAATCTGACCACACTAAAGCCATTCACCACAAGAGGAAGGGAATGGTTTTCTGTGAAAGCGATTTTATTGGCAGGCGGCGAGGGCACCCGGCTTCGCCCCCTGACCGCCGATCTGCCCAAGCCCATGGTGCCCCTCTTCGGCCGTCCCGTGCTGGAGCACCTCATTCTGCTGCTCCGCCGCCACGGCATTACCCAAATTGCCATGACGCTGGGCTATCTGCCGGATAAGATCACAGAATACTTCGGTGACGGCAGCCCATGGGGAGCATCCATCACCTATTTTACCGAGGAAAAGCCGCTGGGCACGGCAGGGGGCGTCAAGGCCTGCCAGTCCTTTTTGCAGGGGGAGGACTGCATTGTCCTCTCCGGCGACTGCGTCTGCGATTTTGATCTCACCGCCTGTATCAAGCGCCACTATCTGCGCAAGGCCGAGGCCACCATCCTCCTCCACCGGGTAGAGGAGCCTACGGAATACGGTCTGGTGCAGACGGACGAGCGGGGGCGGGTCACACGATTTGCGGAAAAGCCGGGCTGGAGTCAGGTCTTTACCGATCAGGTCAACACCGGGGTCTATTTGCTGAGCAACCGTGTACTGGACGAGATTCCCGAAAACACGGTCTGGGACTTCAGCCGCAACCTCTTTCCCCATCTTTTGGAGCAGAAGCGGGCGCTCTATGCCGATCTGCCGGAGGGCTACTGGCGGGATATGGGTTCCTGCGAAAGCTACCGTCAGACGGCAGCAGACGCTCTGGACGGGCGGCTCTGGTTGGAGCTATCCTATCCCCAAATTCAGCCGGGACTTTACGCCGACGGGCTTTTGCCAGAGGATACAGCCATTCTGCCTCCCTGCTGGATCGGGCCGGACGTGGCGATCGGAAAAGACTGCCTCATCGGCCCCTATGCCGTTTTGGAGCAGGGAACCCGCATCGGCTCCGGCTCTGTCGTCCGCCGCTCGGTGCTGCTGGGCTGCACAGTGGGCGAGGGTAACACCGTCTGCGGCAGCATTCTCTGCGCCAATGCGGAGACGAAGAATAACGTCACATTGAACGAGGAAACCGCCCTCGGCAGCGGCGCAAAAGTGGAGGAAAACGCAGCCGTAAAAGATCAGGTCAAGATCTGGCCGGGACTCACCGTCCCCTGCCAGGCAAAACAAGACCGCTCCCTGACCGCTCCGGAGCAAGACCGTCCTCACCGGTTTGGGGAGGACGGCGCTATGACCGGAATCTTATGGGAGGACATGACGCCGGAATTTTTGCTCCGGCTGGGTCAACTGTTAGGCGCAGAAGGGGGCTGCGGGCTGGGTCACGGCGGAGGAGCCGGAGTGGGAACGCTGGCGCTGGCGACGGAGTCGGGCATTACTGCCCTTGGGGGCGACGTCTACCTCCACGACGGTTCCACCCCCGCCGTTGCCGGATGGATTGCAGGGGCTTATCAGCTTCCCGTCTCTCTCTATCTTCGGCAGACGGGCGATCAAATCGCCCTCTGTCTCTTTGGCAGTGACGGGCTGGCTCTCCCCGCCGATCGGCTTCGCCGGCTGGAGCGCAAGCTGCTGACCTGGGAGCCGCCTAAAACCGCCAATCCCCGTCCCGGAAAAATCCAGCAGATCACGGGCGCCGACCGCCGATATCTGGACGCCGCGGCCTGCTACTGCCCCTGGCCCATCGCCCCTGTCAGCCTGTCCGTCTCTCAGGAAAGTCGGGAGGGTCAGCTTCTGGCGGAGAGCCTGCGGCAGATCGGCTGCCGAGTGGAAGGGCAGGAGACAGCAGGCCGCCCCGTCTGTTTCGCCCAGCCCGGCGGTTTTGAGCTCGCCCTGCGGACAGAGGAGGGACGGCTGCTCCGGCCGGAGTGGGTACAGATGCTCTGCTGTCTCATTCTACTGGAGGAGGGGGAGCAGACGCTGGCCCTCCCCGACTCCGCTCCTGTTCTGGCCGAGCGGCTGGCCTCCGTCTACGGCGGGACGATTCTCCGGCTGGGGCGGGACGGCGAGGAGGCAGAGGGGCAATATCAGCGGCTTTTGCCACTACGGGACAGCTGCGCCGCAGGGTGTCTTGTGACAGGTTATCTGGCTCGCCGGGGACAGACGCTCTCTCAGCTGGCCGCCCGACTCCCCCGGTTTGCCCTGCGCCGGAGGGAGCTCCCGATTCCGGAACGGGCAGGAGCGATGGAGCAGCTCTGCCATGCCTTTCCTCACGCAGAGCTGACCGGAGGCGGGATGCGTATCACCGCAGGGGGCGGCTCAGCGTGGCTTGCGCCCATGGCGGGACGCTCTGCCCTTTCCATCGTGGCCGAGGGGCCGACAGAGGAATTTGCGGCGGAACTGTGTGATTTTATCAGCCAAAAGGCAAAAGAGTCCGGCCATTTGTGAAATCTGAGGGATATACTTTCCGGCTCCTTTCTGGTATAATAAGAAAGACGTAACACGCGTTGGGGCTGGATGCCCGGCAATGCAGACGCAAAACAATTTTTCTTCCCACCGAAAACGGGGCAATCCCACAGAGGACAGCGAGTGCAGGGCAGGTCTTCTCCGGGATACCCCGCCCCCGTTTTGCCCTTTTCTTTTGTTGTTTTGACGATCACGTCCCCGCATGTTCTATTTTCATTACTTATTATTGATTTAAAGGAGTATTCTATGGCAGAAAAACTGAAAATCATTCCTCTTGGCGGTCTGAACGAGATTGGCAAGAATATGACCGTTATCGAGTATAAAAACGACATGATCGTCATTGACTGCGGCATGGGCTTTCCGGATGATGATATGTACGGCGTCGATGTGGTCATTCCCGACTACAGCTATCTCATTCAAAATCAGTCAAAGATCAAAGGCATCTTCCTCACCCACGGGCATGAGGATCATATCGGTTCTCTCCCCTATGTCCTGCGGGACATTGACGCCCCTATCTACGCCACCCGCATGACGGCGGGGCTGGTGGAACTGAAGCTGGCGGAGCATGATCTGCTCTCCACCACAGAGATTTTTACCTGCGAGGCAGGTGATGTCATCCGTGCCGGCGTCTTTCAGGTGGAATTCATCCACACCAACCACTCCATTGCGGACTCCGTGGCCTTTGCCATCCGGACACCGGTGGGCACAGTCATCCACACCGGCGACTGGAAGATCGATCCCACTCCCATCTCCGGCGGCATGATCGATCTGACCCGTCTGGGCGAGCTGGGCAAGGAGGGGGTTCTGGCGCTCCTCTGCGATTCCACCAATGTGGAGCGGCCGGGCTTCACCAAAAGTGAGTCCACGGTGGGCAACAGCTTCGACGCCCTCTTTAAGGGCTGCACCGAGCGGATCATTGTCACCACCTTTGCCTCCAACATTGACCGCATCCAGCAGATCATCAACGTGGCCGCCCGGTACGGCCGCAAGGTGGCGGTCTCCGGCCGCAGCATGGAAAACGCCATGACCGTCTCCACCAAGCTGGGGTATATGAACGTCCCGGAGCACACGCTGGTGGATCTGAACCAGATCAAGAGCCTCCCCAAGGAGAAGGTCTGTATCATCACCACCGGCAGTCAGGGGGAGACCATGTCCGCCCTCACCCGCATCGCCAACTCCACCCACCGGCAGATTGAGATTCAGCCCGGCGACACCATCATTCTCTCCGCCTCCGCCATTCCCGGTAACGAGCACGCCATCGGCAATGTCATCAACGAGCTGTACCGCCGGGGCGCCACCGTCATCAACGAGCGGAACCTGGATCTCCACGTTTCCGGCCACGCCTGTCAGCAGGAGCTGAAGATTCTTCACGCCCTCATCAAGCCCAGGTTCTTCATCCCCGTCCACGGTGAGCAGCGCCACCTCCGTCTCCACGCCCAGTTGGCCCAGGAGATGGGCATGCGGCCCGACCATGTGGTCATCTCCGACATCGGACACATCATTGAGCTCAGCCCCAACGCCATCCGGGAAAACGGCACTGTCACAGCAGGCCGCATTCTGGTGGACGGCTACGGCGTGGGCGATGTGGGCAGCGTGGTTCTTCGAGACCGGAAGCGGCTGGCGGAGGACGGCATGATTGTGGTCGTCGTCACCATGTCCTGCGTGGATCAGTCCGTTCTCTCCGGACCGGAGATCATCACGAGAGGTTTTGTCTACGTCAAGGAGTCGGAAGAGCTGATGGACGAGGTGCGTCAGCTGGCCGTCAATGTACTGGCAGGTGTCCGCCCCGGCGACGACTGGGCCGCTATCAAGAGCGAGATCAAGCGGGAGCTCTCCGGCTTCCTCTTCCGCAAGGCCAAGCGGAGCCCCATGATCCTGCCGGTGATTATGGAAGTGTAAATCACAAAAAGGCCCGACATGATGCCGGGTCTTTTGTTTTGCATGGTTTTTCCCGATTTTACAGAATGTTCACGGGTCTTTTGCTTGTGTTCGCCTCCTCCCTGTGCTATATTATATACTGTTGATTTGTAACTATGGACTGCGAGCGCAGTTAAAGAGGGTCATATCTTTGAATAATAACAAAAAACCGAATCAGAACGACAACCGCAGGCGAAATCTCACCGGCATTGTCACGCTCATCATCTGGTCGCTGATCATCACCATCGGTATCAACTACTTTGCGGGTCAGGCCTCTACCCGGGGCTCGGAGGAGATCAAGTTCAGCGAACTGGTGGAGCTGGTCAAGGCGGATCAGGTTGCTGAGGTCAAGCTGGAGAACGGCAAATACACCGTCACCCTCACCGAGGAGGGCGGCCAGCAGTGGCTGACAGAATTCTACCAGAAGCAAAACAGGGACAAACCGGAAAATGCCGAGGCTCCCACTCTTTACACCACGCCTCTGAACTATACCGACTTCCTGCTGCTCCTAGAGGAGCACGATGTCGCCTTTTACTCCCCCTACCACGATCAGAACGTCATCACCGAAATTTTTATCAGCTATATCCTCCCCACGGCGCTGATGGTGCTGGCCATGATCATCTTCTTCCGTTTTGCCATGAACGGCAGGATGGGCGGCGGCATCGGCGCAGCGGGCAAATCCAACGCAAAGGTGTATGTGGAAAAATCCACCGGCGTCACCTTCCGGGATGTAGCCGGTCAGGACGAGGCCAAAGAGTCTCTGGAGGAGATCATCGACTTCCTCCACTCTCCGGAGAAGTACACTGCCATCGGCGCACGGCTGCCTAAGGGCGCCCTTTTAGTCGGCTCTCCCGGTACGGGCAAGACGCTGCTGGCCAAGGCTGTGGCAGGCGAGGCAAAGGTGCCGTTCTTCTCCATCTCCGGCTCCGACTTCGTGGAGATGTTCGTGGGCGTGGGCGCAAGCCGTGTCCGCGACCTCTTTAAAGAGGCAGCCAAGATGGCGCCCTGCATCATCTTCATTGACGAAATTGACACCATCGGCAAATCCCGTGACGCCAGCCGTCTGGGGGGCAACGATGAGCGGGAGCAGACGCTGAACCAGCTGCTCGCCGAACTGGACGGCTTTGATCCCACCAAGGGCGTCATTGTCCTCGGCGCCACCAACCGGCCCGAGGTGCTGGACAAAGCGCTGCTCCGTCCCGGCCGGTTCGACCGCCGTATTACGGTGGACCGTCCCAATCTGGCAGGACGTCTGGCCACCTTGCAGGTGCACACCCGGAAGATCCGTCTGGCCGAGGACGTTGACCTGAACAAGATTGCTCAGGCCACTGCCGGCACCGTGGGTGCTGATCTTGCCAATCTGGTCAACGAGGCCGCCCTGCGTGCCGTTCGCATGGGCCGTAAAGCAGTGAATCAGAATGACCTTTTGGTCTCCTTTGAGGTGGTTATTGCCGGTACCGAAAAGAAGGGCACCGTCCTCACCGAGAAGGAAAAGCGGCTCATTGCCTACCATGAGGTGGGTCACGCACTGGTGGCCGCTCGTCAAAAGGGCACCGAGCCCGTCTCCAAAATTACCATCGTCCCCCACACCCAAGGCGCTCTGGGCTACACCATGCAGCTTCCGGAGGAGGAAAAGTTCCTCATGGATCGGGACGAGCTGAAGAATGAACTGCGCACCCTCTTAGGCGGCCGCTCGGCGGAGGAAGTCGTCTTCCACACCGCAACCACCGGCGCCTCCAACGACATTGAGCGAGCCACGGAGCTTGCCCGGAAGATGATCACCATGTACGGCATGAGCAGCAAGTTCGGCATCATGGGCCTCGCCACCGTCCAGAGCCAGTATCTGGAGCAAGGCTACGGCCTGACCTGCGCTCAGGCCACCGCCGCCGACGTGGATACAGAGATTCACGAGCTGTTGGAGCAGTGCCACGAGGAGGCAAAGCAGATTCTGGAGGAGAACCGGGAGCTGCTGGACAAGATCGCAGATTATCTGCTGAAAAAGGAGACTATCACCGGCCAGGAGATGATGGCCATTATTGAGGGGCGGGATCCCGAGCTGGTGGACAATTTTGGGGCGACACCCAGCTACCTCCCCTCTGAGAGCCGGGCTGTTCCCTCCACCGACGCTGACGGCATTGAAAAGCCTGCCCGGAAAATCTCCATGATTTCCGATCCGCCGGTCTCCCCCTCCACAGCCGAGGACGAGACAGAATAAACCCCATCAAATGAACAGCGTCCGACAGGAACCTTTCTCCTGTCGGACGCTGTTTCATAGCAAGAAAAATCAGTTGACTCCGCCCATCAGCAGCACCATAACTGCCTTCTGCGCATGGAGGCGGTTCTCCGCCTCCTCAAAGATCTCGTCGGCGTGAGCCTCAAAGACATCGGCGGTGATCTCCTCGCCCCTATGGGCGGGCAGGCAGTGCTGCACCATGCAGCCGGGATGGGCGAGAGCCAGCAAGTCTGCATTCACCTGGTAGCCCTCAAATGCCTTGGCACGCTTCTCCCGCTCTTCCTCCTGACCCATGGAGGCCCAGACGTCGGTGAAGATGACATCGGCATCCTTGGCGGCTTCCCTGGTATCGTCGGTCAGGGTGAAGGGCTTGCCCTTGGCAAATTCCAGCACCTCCGGATCCGGCCGGTAGCCCTCCGGGCAGGCGACGGAGACCTCCATTCCCACCTTGAGGCCGCCCACAATGAGGGAGTTTGCCATATTATTGCCGTCGCCGATGAAGCAGAGCTTGAGCCCGTCCAGATGCGCCATCTGCTCCCGGACGGTCATCAGGTCGGCCAGCACCTGACAGGGATGGGCGAAGTCAGTCAGCCCGTTGATGACGGGGATAGAGGAATACTTTGCCAGCGTCTCCACCTCGTCCTGGGCGAAGGTACGGATCATAATACCGTCGCAGTAGCGGCTCAGCACCCGGGCGGTGTCCTCAATGGGCTCGCCACGGCCAATCTGGCTCTCCTTGCCGGAGAGGAAGAGGGCGTGTCCCCCCAACTGGAACATGCCCGTCTCAAAGGAGACACGGGTACGGGTGGAATTTTTCTCGAAAATCATCGCCAGCGTCTTGCCCTCCAGATACTTATGGGGCAGGCCGTGGTGCTGGTCGTATTTCAGCTGGTCAGCCAGGTCGAGGATCTTTAGGATGTCGTCTCCGGTCAGATCCAGCATTTTTAGCAGATCCTTTGTCATTTCAAATACTCCTTTATACTATTATTTCATTCCAGCGGTTATGCTCCGCAAAGTACTTCTTTCAGTGCTTTCAAACCCTGATCCATCTCCCCATAGGAGATCACCAGGGGCGGCAGCAGACGAATGGTCTTTGGCCCGGCGGTCAGCACCAAAATATGCTTTTCGTACAGCTTTTTTACCAGCGCCGCCCGATCTGTGCCATCCTTGAGGACAATGCCGATCATCAGCCCCAGCCCCCGCACTGTCTCCACACAGTCGGCTCGGAAGGAGGATATTTTCTCCTGCAAATAGGCGCCTTTGACGTTGACCTCCGCCAGAAACGCATCGTCCATTTCATTCAGAACCGCCAGCGCAGCCGCCGCTGCAATGGGGTTGCCGCCGAAGGTCGTGGCGTGGGTGCCGGGGGTGAGGACGCTTCTGCACTTCTCGTTTGCCATGACTCCCGCCATGGGGAGGCCTCCGGCGATGCCCTTGGCAAAGGTCACGGCGTCCGGCAAAATCCCGTACTGCTGAAAACAGAACAGTGAGCCTGTCCGCCCAACGCCGGTCTGTACCTCATCCACCAGAAGGAGATAGTCCTTCTCTCTGCACCAGTCTGCCAACTCCCGCACAAACTTTTTGTCCAGCGGCAGAACGCCGCCCTCGCCCTGCACCAGCTCAATGAGCACGGCGCAGGTATCCTCCCCCGCCTGAGCCTTGACGGAGTCCAGATCGTCCGCCACGGCGTAGCGGAAGCCCTCGGTGAAGGGGAAGAAATAGTTGTGGAACACGTCCTGCCCGGTGGCGTTCAGAGTGGTGATGGTTCGCCCGTGGAAGGAATTTCTCAAGGTGACGATGGTGCTGCGCCCCTTGCCGTACTTGTCAAAGGAATACTTCCGGGCCAGCTTGATGATGCCCTCGTTGGCCTCGCCGCCGCCGTTTGCGAAAAAGACGGAGGACATGCCGGTACGTCGGCAGAGCTGCTCAGCCAGCTTGGCATATGGCTCGGTATAGAACAGGTTGGAGGCGTGGGCCAGCTTATGAGCCTGCTCCTCCACCGCCTTGACCCAGGCGGGATGTCCGTAGCCCAGAGAGGCCACGCCGATACCGCTGGCAAAGTCGGTGTACTCCTCTCCCTCCAGACCATAGAGTGTTGCGCCCTCACCGTGGTCGATGGCCACATCAAAGCGGCCGTAGGTCTGCATGGTATACTGGTGATCCAGCGCTTTCAGTTCTTCAAAGGTCATCTTCTCTCACCTCGTTAGGGCAGCAGCATGGTGCCGATGCCCCGGTCTGTCAGCATCTCAATCAGGATAGAGTGGGGGATGCGGCCGTCCAAAATATGGCTGCGCTTCACGCCGGAGCGGATCGCCTCGACGCAGCACTCTACCTTGGGGATCATGCCGCCTTTGATAATGCCCGATTTTTTCAGCATGGGGACCTCAGACATGTGCACAATGTGAATCAGCGTCTCCTCATCTCTGGGATCTCGCAGCAATCCCCGCACATCGGTGAGCAGGATCAGTTTTTCCGCTTTTAAGGCAACTGCCAGCTTGGCGGCGGCAGTATCTGCGTTGATGTTATAGGCAGTCTCGGCGTCCATCCCCTGCGCCACCGTGGAAATGACGGGGATATAACCGTTGTCAATGCAGTCCTGCACCACCTGAGGGTTGGCCTTGATGATCTCCCCCACCAGACCGTATTTTCGGTCTTTGACTCTGGCCTCAAAGAGGGATGCGTCCATGCCGCAAAGTCCCACGGCCTTGCCGCCCATGCGGTTGAGCGTGGCCACAAGATTTTTATTCACCCGGCCGCAGAGCACCTGCTGGACGATGTCCACCGTCTCCTCGTCTGTATAGCGCAGGCCGTCCACAAATTTGGACTCCTTGCCCAATCGCGTCAGCATCTCGTTGATCTCCGGGCCGCCGCCGTGGACGACCACCACGTTGATGCCCACCAGACGGAGCAGGATAATATCGCTCATCACGGCGGAGCGCAGGTCGGGAGAGATCATGGCGTTGCCGCCGTATTTCACCACCACGGTCTTGCCGCTGTATTTTTGGATATAAGGCAGAGCCTCGACCAGAATTTTCGCCCGGTCAATGTTGTTGTAAGGCATAAAAATCCCTCTATTCTTCACATAGCAAAAGGCAGGCGGGACGTGGAGGACGCCGTCCCGTACGAATGCTTCCATTGTGCGTAAGGGACGGCGTCCTCGACGTCCCGTTCTGCATTTCTTGGTAGCTTAAAATATCTCAGCTCCGATAATCGCCGTTGATCTTCACGTACTCATACGTCAAATCGCAGCCCCAGCAGGTGGCTTCCGAGTCACCCTCGTAGAGCTTGACGTCAATGACGACCTCCTCCTGACTGAGCACTTGCTTGGCAAGCTCCTCGTCAAAATCCAACGCACTGCCCAGTTGGCAGACCGCCACCTCTCCCGCCTGGGAGCGGAAGGTCACGTCCACCTGCTCCGGGTCAAAAGCGGCCCCGGAGTAGCCCATGGCGCAGAGCACCCGGCCCCAGTTGGCATCGGCGCCGAACATAGCGGACTTCACCAGAGAGGAACCCACCACGCTGCGCGCCAGCCGCTCCGCCTTTTCCTCGCGCTCCGCATTGCGGACGGTGCAGGTAATGAGCCGGCTGGCACCCTCGCCGTCGGCGGCCATTCTTCTGGCAAGCTGGGTGCAGACGTACAGCAGGGCGTCTTTCAGTGCGTTATAATCCTCATTTTTCCAGTCGATGAGGGGGTTGCCCGCCCCGCCGTTGGCAAAGACAAGGAAGGTATCGTTGGTGGAGGTATCCCCATCCACTGTAATGCGGTTAAAGGTGCGGGGAACCACCTCATGTACCAGCTCAGAAAGGATATGAGGGGTAATGGCGGCGTCGCAGGTGACGAAGCTGAGCATGGTGCCCATATTGGGGTGGATCATGCCGGAGCCTTTCGCAATGCCGCCCAGACGAACAGTCTTGCCACCGATCTCCAACTCCACCGCAATTTCCTTTTTCACCGTGTCCGTGGTCATAATGGCACGGGCGGCATCGTCGGAGGCCTGGGGATCGTCAGACAGCCCGCCCACCAGAGCGGGAACACCCTTCACAATGGCGCCAATATTCAACTCCTGCCCAATGACGCCGGTGGAGCAGACGGCAAAGTCCTCCGGGGAAAGACCGGTCTCCTCTGCTATGGTATCGCACATCTCCTCGGCGTGGATGCGGCTATTGGGGGCGCAGGCGTTGGCGTTGCCGGAATTGGCAATCACGCCCCAGGCAGTGCCGGAGGCGATGTGATCCTTTGTCACATAGACCGGGGCAGCCTTCACCTGATTGGTAGTAAACATACCCGCCACAGCGCAGATACGGTCGGAGAGGATCAGCGCCAGATCCTTTTTCCCCGTCCCGCCGTAGGGGGAGAGGGGCTGATTGCCGTCCGGATTGGAACTTGCTTTGACGCCGACGTGGATGCCGGCAGCTTTAAAGCCCTTTGCGGCGACTACGCCGCCGGGGATCTCTTTCATTCGGGATCACTCCTTTGAGGAATGGAGAATTGTTTGTAGGGGCGAAACTGATTACACCAGCCCCGTCTTTTCGTCGAAGCCCAGCATCAGATTCATATTCTGCACGGCAGCGCCGGAGGCGCCCTTGCCCAGATTGTCGAAAAGGGCGGTCACAGTGGTCTGCGCCTCATGTCCGCAGACAATGAGGCGGAGGAAATTGGTGTCGGCCAGCGTATTTGCGAAAATCGCCGGCTCGTCCCCGCCGAAGGGCGCCACCTGAACGAAATACTCGTCCTTGTAGTAGTCTGTAAGTCTCTCATAAATCTCCTCTGCCGCAGGCGTTCCGTTCAGCAGGCGGTTGTGGAGCAGGATAGTCGTCGCCATGCCCTGAGGAAAGTCCCCTACCACAGGGGAAAACACAGGGGCGGAGGTCAGTCCGCAGACCGTCATCATCTCCGGAACGTGCTTGTGATGGAGATTCGTACCGTAGATGCGGCTGGAGGAAAGGCGGTTATCCCGGTTCTCGTCCTCATACTCGGCAATCATCTTCTTGCCGCCGCCGGTGTAGCCGGTGAGGGAATAGCAGGTCAGGGGGTAGTCCGGGGGCA
The DNA here is from genome assembly GCA_902775105.1 of Oscillospiraceae bacterium. Classification (GTDB taxonomy): domain Bacteria; phylum Bacillota; class Clostridia; order Oscillospirales; family Oscillospiraceae; genus Onthomonas. Next base: position 5,261 of record CACYLC010000021.1, on the reverse strand, counting down.
GGATACCCATGGCCACCAACGGCATCACCGATGCAATAAACCCGCTGGCATGGCAGCCGGGATTCGCCACCCGCTTGGAGACCTGAATCGCCGCCCGGTGCGCCTTGGACAGCTCCGGAAAGCCGTAGTCCCAGCCGGGATTCGTCCGGTGGGCGGTGGAGGCGTCGATAATACGGGCGTTGGGATTTTCCACCAGAGACACCGTCTCAACGGCGGCGGCGTCCGGGAGACAGAGAAAGGAGATGTCCGCCTCATTCAAAAGGCGCTTGCGCTCCTCTGTATCCTTCCGTTTGTCCGGGTCAATGCGCAGCAGCTCAATGTCGTCCCGCTGCTCCAATCTCTGATAAATCTGGAGGCCGGTGGTGCCGGCCTCGCCGTCGATGTAGATTTTGGGTTTTGTCATGCGTTTGTCCGCTCCTCTATAAAGGACTGGATGGCGGCAATCTGCCGCAGCACCTCGTCGTGGGCGGGGCCGCCGACCGTCTTGCGCTGACCTACGCAGGTCTTGAGGCTCAGGGCATCAAAGACATCCTGGTCGAAAATGGGAGATAGTTCTTGATACTCCTCCATGGTCAGCGTGTCAAGGGTCTTGCCGGTGGCGATGCAGTGGTTCACCAGCCGCCCCACCAGCGTATAGGCGTCCCGGAAGGGCATGCCCTTTTTCGCCAGATAGTCGGCGCAGTCGGTGGCGTTGATAAAGCCGCCGGAAGCCGCCCGGTACATATTCTCCGGCCGCACCGTCATGGTGTCCAGCATGGCGGCAAAGACGGGGATGCACAGCTCTACCGTGTCAATGGCGTCAAAGACGCACTCCTTATCCTCCTGCATATCCTTGTTGTAGGCCAGCGGAATGCCCTTCATCACAGTCAGCAGGGTGATCAGACTGCCGTACACCCGCCCCGTCTTGCCCCGCACCAGCTCGGCTACGTCCGGGTTTTTCTTCTGGGGCATGATGGAGGAACCGGTGGAGTAGGCGTCGTCCAAATCAATGAACTTGAACTCCCAGCTGCACCAGAGAATGATCTCCTCAGAGAACCGGGACAGATGCATCATCAAAATGGAGCAGGCGGAGAGAAATTCAATGGCGAAATCCCGGTCAGAGACGGAGTCCAGCGAGTTGTCCGTGGGTTTCGCAAACCCCAGCAGCTCCGCCGTCCGGTTCCGGTTCAGGGGATGGGTGGAGCCGGCCAGCGCACCGGCTCCCAGAGGACACTCGTCCATCCGGGCAAGGCAGTCCTCAAACCGGGTGATGTCCCGCTTGAACATATTGGCGTAGGCCATCATGTAGTGGCCGAAGGTGACGGGCTGGGCACGTTGGAGGTGGGTATAGCCGGGCATGACAGTGTCGATGTTCTGTTCCGCCTGCTTCACCAGTACCTGCTCCAGCTTGAGCAGCATGTCGATGATCTTGGGGATCTCCCCCCGGACGTACATCCGGAAGTCCACCGCCACCTGATCGTTGCGGCTGCGGCCGGTGTGGAGCCGCTTCCCGGCGGCGCCCAGACGCTGGGTCAGCAGGGTCTCCACGTTCATGTGGATGTCCTCGTTATCCTCGGAAAACTCCACCTTGCCCGCCTCAATGTCGGCAAGGATTGCCTGCAGGCCGTCCACGATGGAGGCTGCCTCCTCGGCGGAAATAATGCCCTGCTCCCCTAGCATGGTGGCGTGGGCAATGGAGCCGGTGATGTCCTCCCGGTACATCCGGGCGTCAAATTGGATGGAGGAATTGAAGTCGTTGACCAGAGAATCGGTCTCTTTATCGAACCGGCCGCCCCATAGTTTCATATGATTTACCCCATTTATACGTAAAATCAATTCGTCCGGGGCGGCGTCCTCGACGCCCCGCAAATTTCGGAAATCTGTCAATCATCGGGCGGGATGTCGAGGACGCCATCCCGTACGAACGCATTATTTCGATGCAATGCCTTCATCCACCAAAGAACGGACAAAGCAGAATGCGGCACCCTCACCGCATTCTGCGTTTGTCGATGAATGACTGCCCAGCTTATTTCAGCTGACCCAGCTCCCGCAGTGCCTGCACCTTGGTGGGGAGTCCCCACAGGTTGATGAAGCCGGCAGAGTCCTTCTGGTCGTAGTCAGACTCATCAAAGGTGGCCAGGTTCTCGGAATACAGGGTGTAGGGAGAGGTCATGCCGGCGGGAATGATATTGCCCTTGTACAGCTTGACCTTGACGGTACCGGTGACAAACTCCTGCGTCTTGTCCACAAAGGCGGAGAGCGCCTCCCGCAGGGGGGTATACCATTTGCCGTTGTAGACCAGATCGGCAAAGTCCACGGACAGCTTCTGCTTCTCATGCAGGGTGTCCTTGTCCACGGTGATCATCTCCAGCAGCTCATGAGCAGCGTAGAGGATCGTGCCGCCGGGCGTCTCATAGACGCCTCTGTCCTTCATGCCCACCAGACGGTTTTCCACAATATCAATGATGCCGATGCCGTTCTTACCGCCCAGATCGTTCAGATCCCGGATAATATCGGAGGCCTTCTTCTTCTCGCCGTTGATGGCCACAGGCACACCCTTTTCAAAGTCCAGTGTCACATAGGTAGGCACGTCCGGCGCCTGGAAGGGGGAGACGCCCATCTCCAAAAAGCCGGGCTTGTCGTACTTCGGCTCGTTGGCCGGATCCTCCAGATCCAGGCCCTCGTGGGACAGATGCCACAGGTTCTTGTCCTTGGAGTAGCTGGTCTCACGGGTGATCTTCAGAGGCACATTATGAGCCTCTGCATAGTCAATCTCCTCGTCACGGCTCTTGATGTCCCACTCACGCCACGGGGCAATGATCTTCATGCCGGGAGCGAACCGTTTGATGGCCAGCTCAAACCGCACCTGATCGTTGCCCTTGCCGGTGCAGCCGTGGCAGATGGCGTCAGCGCCCTCGGCCAGAGCGATCTCCGCCAGCTTCTTACCAATGACCGGCCGGGCAAAGGCGGTACCCAGCAAATAGGTCTCGTACTTTGCGCCTGCCTTGACAGAGGGAATGATGACGTCATCCACCATCTCGTCCGTCAGATCGGCCACGATCAGCTTGGATGCGCCGGTTTTCAGCGCCTTTTCCTCCAGCCCCTCCAGCTCGTCGGCCTGACCCACGTTGCCGGAGACGGCAATGATCTCAGGATCGCCGTAGTTCTCCTTCAGCCAGGGAATGATGATGGATGTATCCAGGCCGCCGGAATAGGCCAGAACTACCTTCTTGATTTCGCTCATAATAACTGCCTCCAATCGTATCTTGAGCGGCCTCGGCCGCATTTGCTCTTGTCATGCTATATCCTATCACAGCAGGGCACGGATTTCAACACTCAATTTGCATAATTTTTCGCAACACCTCCCTTATTGCCTGTATAAAACCGACGAATAGCGAATAAATATTCACTCTATTTCTGAATATTTTCCTTTTTCATCCATTTGAATTCATCCTTGTCATCCTATCGGCAGGTGACGGAGATGCCGGATGCGTCGTAACCGCTGGTACACCTTGTCCCGTCCTCGGTGATAGAGCGCACCGTGTAGGTGTATCTGATCCCCTTCTTTGCCGTCCCGTCCGTAAAGAAGGCAGAGGAGGTATCCCCCAGCTTGACCCAGCCGCCGGAGCCGGTTCTACGGTATACACGGTAGCGAACCGCTCCCGCCGGCTTGTCCCACGCAAGTCTGACGCCGTCTTTCCCGTTGGAAATGCCGCTTAACACCGGTGCAGCAATATAAAGGCTGCTTTTTCCCGCTCTCTGATAATCGCTGGTCACGGTATTGCCGTCTGCTGAGAGGCAGCGCACCGTATACGTATACTTTGTCCCGCTTCGAACCGTCCGATCCACATAGACGGTCTCCGCCGTATCGGCCAGCTTGACCCAACCTCCGGAACCGGTTCTGCGGTACACACGATATTGCGCCGCACCATTTATCTTGCCCCACGCAACGGTAATGCCGTCCTTCGTATTTTCTGCTCTGCTGATGACCGGAGCAGCAAAGGCGAACGCAGCGGCTTGATAAGCGGCGGATTTCCCTGTCCTGTCAAAGTCGCTGGTATACCCCTTTCCGTCGTCGGACAGACAGCGGACGGTATAGGTATACCGGACGCCCTTTGCCGCCGTCCTGTCTGTAAAGGAAGTGGCTGCCGTGTCCCCGATCGCCCGCCAGTCAGAGCCATCCGTCTTGCGGAACACCTTGTATTTCGACGCCCCGAACACCTTATTCCACGCTACATAGATCCCGCCGCTGACATTTACCGCCTCTATCAGCCTGGGTGCGGACTGGTTTTTGCTCCGGTCGGCAAAATAGTTGTCGATTCCGTCAGCGATCCCCTTGACCACCTTCTGCTGGTAGGCATCTGTGGAGAGCAGGCGATCCTCTCTGGGGTTGGTCATATAGCCCATCTCCACGATGGTCACAGGCACCTGACTCCAGTTGATGCCTGTCATGGTGTCTGTCTCCCAGACCTTTTCCTTTTTCGCCCCGGTGGCGGCGACCAGCCCGTTCAGCACAGCGTCAGAGAGTGCTCTGGACTGCTGATAGAGGCCGGCGTTATAGGGGTTTGTGCGGGTCTGGCAGATGGTCATGGCTCCGTTTGCCGAGGAGCTGTCCGAGCCGTTGGCGTGGATGCGGATAAAGGCGTCCGCTCCCGCGCGGTTGGCAATCTGACTCCGCTCGGCGTTGCTGATGTTGACGTTATTTGTCGTCCGCACCATCAGCACCCGATAACCCCGCTTTTCCAGCTCCTTTTGCAGCTTGAGGGACACCTGCAGATTCAGCTCATATTCGTAGAGCCCAGTGGTCGTCCCTCTCGTCCCGGAGGAGACCTTTGCTTTTTTTGTAGAGGAACCGGGGTCGATGGGTTCCTTGTCGTTGTTGCCCTTGGCCTGGTGCCCGGCATCGATGCAGATGAGCGGCGTATCCTCTCCTGCCGCAGCCGTTGCCGGGCGGGGCAGAACGGCGAGGAGCAGCAGCAATGCGCAAAGCAGTGCAGAAAGTCTCTTGATGGCTGTTTTCATCTTTCGTATCCTCCATGTTTTGCTTCCGTCTCCATTATATCCCGGGATTTGCTCTTTGCCAATAGAATCTGCCTCCATTTGACCCGGTTGGAGTCGGAAATTTTGCCCTCATAAAGAGAGGTTCTATAATAAATGTTGGGGTCGGGTGTACAGACACCCGGCCCTGTTTTTGAAAAAAGAGTAGAGCATAAAGAAGAAATCCTTTAGAATAGAAGTACCCCTACAACACACGAAAGGAGAGATCTCTTTATGCTCAACCA
>CACYLC010000020.1 GCA_902775105.1 Oscillospiraceae bacterium | reverse complement strand
GCCTTGATCTCCCGCAGGGCGTCGATGTGGCTGAGATTGACTCTGCCCTTCTCGTCAATGTCGGTGACCTTGACCCAGATCATATCGCCGATATTGACGGCGTCCTCCACGGTGGCAATGCGGTGATTGGCCAGCTTGGAGATGTGCACCATGCCGTCCTTGCCGGGAGCCAGCTCGACGAAGGCGCCGAACTTCAGGATGCGCACCACCTTGCCGAAGTAGAGCTGACCCACCTCGGGAACAAAGACAATGGCTTCAATGGTCTTTTTGGCGGCTTCCACAGCGGCGGTGTTGGGGCCGGAGATATAGATGGTGCCGTCCTCCTCGATGTCCACCTTGGCGCCGGAGTCGGCCTGGATCTTCTGAATGACCTTGCCGCCGGAGCCAATGACGTCACGGATGTTGTCCACGCCGATCTTCATCTTGATCAGCTTGGGGGCGTTCTCGGAGATCTCGGGACGAGGCTCAGCAATGACGGGCAGCATGATCTGGTCGAGGATCTGCACACGGGCGTCATAGGTCTTTTCCAGTGCCTCGGTGATGATCTCCATGGTGAGGCCGTCGTTTTTCAGGTCCATCTGGATGGCAGTAATGCCCTTCTTGGTACCGGCGACCTTGAAGTCCATCTCGCCGTGGAAGTCCTCCACGCCCTGAATGTCGATGAAGGTCTGGAAGGCACCGTCGTCGTCCTGAATCAGGCCGCAGGAGATGCCGGCGACCGGAGCGGAGATGGGGACACCTGCGTCCATCAGCGCCAGCGTAGAGCCGCAGATGCTGCCCTGAGAGGTGGAGCCGTTGGAGCTGAGGGTCTCGGAGACCACACGGATGGCGTAGGGGAAGTCCTCCTCAGAGGGCAGGACGGGCACCAGCGCCCGCTCTGCCAGAGCGCCGTGGCCGTACTCTCGGCGACCCACGCTCTTGGCGCTTCTCGCCTCGCCTACGGAGTAGCCGGGGAAGTTGTAGTGATGGAGGTAGCGCTTGGTCTCCTCCTCCCAGATGGAGTCGATCTTCTGGCACATGGAGAGGGTGTTCAGAGTGCAGATACTCAGCACCTGGGTCTGGCCACGGGTGAAGAGGCCGGAGCCGTGTACCTTGGGCAGGACGCCGACTTCCGCCGCCAGAGGACGGATCTCGTTGGACTGGCGGCCGTCCACACGGTGACCCTCCAGCAGCCACTTCTTGACGATCTTCTTCTGGAACTTGTAGGTGATCTCCTCCAGATACTGATCCATGTTGGGATGCTCCTCCAGGAACAGCTCATGCCACTTGTCGATCAGCTTGTTCCAGTCCGCCTCCCGCTGGTTCTTATCGTCGGTATCCATGGCGGCACAGGCCTCGTCCCAGCTTTCTTCCACGATCTTGTCAAACAGCACCTGATCGAAGTCGGCGTGGGGATAGTCGAACTTGGGCTTGCCGATCTCGGCCACCATCTGGTTGATAAGGGCGATCTGCTTCTGAATTTCGTCAAAGGCCATCTGGATGCCCTTGAGCATGGTCTCGTTGTCCACCTGATTGGCGCCGGACTCGATCATGACCACCTTCTTGCCGGTGGCGACCACGGTAGTCGCCATGTCAGACTTGCGGCGCTGGGCCTGATCCGGGTTGAGGACGATCTCGCCGTCCACCAGACCGACGCTGATGCAGCCCACGGGGCCGTTCCAGGGAATGTCGGAGATGGCCAGAGCGGCGGAGGTGCCGATGGTGGCGGCGATCTCCGGCTGGCAGTCATAGTCCACACTCAGCACAGTGCAGACGATGGCCACATCGTTGCGGAAGTCTCCGGGGAACAGGGGCCGGATGGGGCGGTCAATGCAGCGGGAGGCCAGCACAGCGTTCAGACCGGGGCGGCCCTCACGGCGCATAAAGGAGCCGGGGATGCGGCCCACGGCGTACAGCTTCTCCTCAAAGTCCACACTCAGCGGGAAGAAATCCACACCGTCACGGGGACGGGGCGCGGCGGTGGCGGTGCAGAGCACAGTGGTCTCGCCGTACTTGACGACGACGGCGGCGTTGGCCAGCTCGCAGACCTTGCCGACCTCAAGGGTCAGAGGCTTGCCGCAAAGCTCCATCTTGTACTCTTTATAGTTGGGGAACTGGCGATGGGTGATGATAGTTGACATAACTTTTCCTCCTTTGTATTTTTTGGAGGAACAGAGGGCTCTTTTTAGCACTTGAATCCGGGTTTTCACCGTGTCAAAACGCAGATTCAACTGCTAAAAGAGGTGATTCCCTCTGTTCCAGAGAACCGCAAGAAGGGCAGCGTCACGAAAACGCCACCCTTCTGACAGTTACTTACTTACGGATGCCCAGCTTGGCAATGACGGCACGATAGCGCTCGATGTCCTTCTTTGCCAGATAGTCCAGCAGGCGACGGCGCTTACCGACCATCTTCAGCAGGCCACGGCGGGAGTGGTTATCCTTCTTGTGGACCTTGAGATGCTCGGTCAGCTCCCGGATGCGGGCGGTCAGAATGGCGATCTGAACCTCAGGGGAACCGGTATCGGTCTCGTGGGTGCGGTTTGCCTCAATAACGGCAGTCTTTTCTTCCTTACGGATCATGGGTTTTCCACCTTTCAAACTGTTTTTCCCGGCAAGCTGAGTGACAGGCTGGTGAAATGCGGCGCCTCCGCTGTTCCTGAGACTAAGCATGCGGGTGTATGCTTACATACTCAGATACTCTACCACATTTTTCCCACGCTGTAAAGGAAAATTTTTAAGGAAGATACAGGAGCCTTTTCCTGCGCCTTAGCTTTCCCCGTCAGCCCGCCTCTCATACCGTCAGCCGTCCGTTTTGTGGAAGTTGCCGAAAGGAGGGGTTGGGTAATTGTTAATTTTTTGTTAAGGCGGAGGGGGACTTTTTCCGCCGCTCCTCTTGAAAAATTTTATAAATTGTAATAAAATATCTCTTGACAAGCGGGTTCTGCTTGGCCTTGCAAGCGCATTGCCGGAGACGCAGCGACCAGTTTGTTTTACAAGGCGTCTGAGTGCACGGCTCAGGCGTTTTTGTATTTCATCGGCATATTCTGCCCGGAATATCCCCGTTTACATCATCAGCTCCACCCAAAAGGCGGCGCAGAGGGCGACGATGGCCAGCGACGCCGTCACATCCAGCCACAGACTCAGATACCGGCCGGCGGGCATCAGCTGTTTCGCAGGGCGGTGCGGCTCTGCTGCCGGCAGGGCGGCGGGGACTGAAATCGGCAGCGGCCGGCGGGTGCTGATGTCAATGACCTCGGCGGGAATTTCCTGAATTTCCATTAAAAAGTAACGTGTCTGCATGGAACTCTTCCTTTCTCTCCTGAAGTGACCCCAGTATAGCAGACAAAAAGTCCCATAATCGGGACTTTGCAAACAGATGTTCGATTTTCTGCTCTTTGCCTTGTAAAAAATGTGCAGGCGGGCAGAAATTTTTGTTGATTCTTTTGTATAAACTTGCTATAATGTATTTGCAAAATCCCCTTTGAAAGGTGTGACTGTTATGAAAACTTATCCTGTTATTACCATCAGCCGTGAATTTGGCGCAGGCGGAACGGAGATCGGCCGCCGGGTAGCGGCGCTGCTGGAGATCCCCTTCTACGACAACGAGATCATTGATCTGGCCAGCAAGGAGAGCCACTTTGATCCCAAGCTGTTTCGCAAGGTAGAGGAGACGACAGCCACCAACAGCTTTCTGTACGCCATTAACCGGTTGGGTGCGGGCAGCGCTTATTCCATGCCGATCAGCGACCAGCTCTACTCCGTCCAGTCCTCCATCATCCGCACCATTGCCGACGAGACGCCCGCCGTTATCGTAGGCCGCTGCGCCGATGATGTACTGGCAAACTATACCACCACCGTAAATGTGTTCATTCAGGCAGGCATTGAGGCCAGAGTTGCCCGCACCATGGAGCGGCTGACGCTGACGGAGAGCCGGGCGAGAGCCTACGTCCGTCAGATCGACAAGAGCCGGGCTGCCTACCACAACTTTTACTCCGACCGCACCTGGGGCCGCCGGGAGAACTATGACCTCATCATCAACTCCGACAACCTGGATTTCAACGTAGCCGCCGTGATGATCCGCAACTATGTTCTCTGCGTCATCGGAGACGCGCTGCACGAGGCAAAGCAGACATCCTGACCGAAAATCAGAATTCAGGACGCAGGAGGGGGTGTTTCTCCTCCTGCGTCCTGTTTTTTGGTGAAAATGCGCACAATATTACCCTTATCCACGCCCTCTGAATGTGGTATAATATTCCCAGAATAGATTGGATACACCATTTAACATAAAATCAACCCACATGAAAGAGAGGAGCGACGGAAATGACGGAAGGACAACTGATCATGCACGAGACAGCCGGTGTGTGCCGGGTGACAGGGGAGACCTCGCTGGACGGGCTGGAAGGCCTTTACTATGTGCTGACCCCGCTTTATATGAATGACGCCACCTTTTACACCCCCAAGGACAGTCAGCGGGTCAAGATCCGGCCCGTCATGTCCGCTGAGGAGGCGAAGGTGCTGATTGGCCGGCTGCCCGATGTCCCGCCTCTGGTCTTTGAGGGTGCCAACGACCAGAAGCTCCGCTGCGCAACCATTTTGAAGTCTGGCGACAGCTATCTTTTGGCGCAGCTGACCAAGACCCTCTATCAGGATCAGCAGCGCCGCAGCCGCCAGAACCGCCGTTCCGCCATGGCTGACACCACTGCCCTGAAAAAGGCGGAGATGCTGCTCTTCGGCGAGCTGGCCTCGGCGCTGGGGCTGGAATACGGCGATGTGCTGGGCTATATCGAGGCTCATTTAAAGTGAAACAGTTGCGCCCCGAAGCAGTATCTGACCGCCTCGGGGCGTTGTTTTTTTATTTTTCCCACAGCCGCTCCGGGTAAAGTCCTTCCCCCTTCATCTGCGCCACTGCCTCCCGGACGGAGTCCAGATCCTCCCGGTAGGTGACGCCGTGCCAGCACTCGGCGGTGGGCAGAACCCGGATGCTGCCTCTGCCCTCGGTAATCTGGGCGTTTGCCACAGAGGGGAGGTAATACTCACATTTCAGCGGATTTTTGGGGAGATTCTCGTCCAAAAATGCCTGGAAGCGTCCGGTGAACTCCTCCAGCATCTCCTGATGGAACCCCCAGAGGTTCATGGAGACCAGCGTCTCGCCGTCCAGAGGCAGGAAATGTTCCCCGTCCTCGGTGTAGACGATGCCCTCAGGCCGCTGCTCGATGTGGGTGCGCTCGGTAATATCGGTCAAAAGTCCGTCCTCCACCTGACAGACCCCTCTCGCCACAGAGCCGTTTTTCGTGACGGTGTTTTTCAGCCGATAGCCTACCATGGCCTGCTGATGCACCGGGGCGTCGCCGGTCAGGAAGTCGTAGATCGCCTGAAAGGATGTCCTTCCGTAGAAATCATCGGCATTGATGACGGCAAAGGGACCGTCGATCTCCTCTTTTGCGCAGGCGATGGCGTGGGCGGTGCCCCAGGGCTTTATCCGGCCCTCCGGAACAGCATAGCCCTCCGGCAGCCGATCCAGCTCCTGATAGGCGTAGCGGACGTCAAACCACTGTTCCATCCGGCGGCCCACATTCTCTTGAAAGGATGCCGCAATCGCCTCCTTGATAATAAAGACCACCTTGCGAAACCCGGCCCGCCGGGCATCGTAGAGAGAGAAGTCCATAAGAATGTCTCCCTGCTCATCCACAGGAGTGATCTGCTTCAATCCGCCGAACCGGCTGCCCATGCCGGCGGCCATGACCACCAATATCGGTTCTTTCATATCGCACCTCCGAGGGGTTCATTTCTTTCACCATTGTACACAGCAAGTCGCATTTTTTCAAGCGTTCACAAAAACTTCGCAAATCACTCACAATTTCTTCATCCTTCCGCCTGTGACCTCTGGTATACTCTCAGTTGTAGGAACGAAGCGCATTCATTCATACAAACCTCCCTTTCTCTTTTCTCTCTCAAAAGGGCATCCCCGATGGGTAAAATTCCGCCGGGGATGCTCTTTTATTCCTGTTGGGTCATTTCTTCCGCCGCCTGCTCCTCCCCGTCCGTCAGGCGGGAGAGCATCAGCTTTGCCATCACCACTGCCCCAATGCCGCCGCCCAACAGCAGGCCGGCGAAAAAGATACCCAGTACGATCGCCAAGAATCTCATCCCCTTTCCCCTCCATCTTATCTCAGGAGGGGAGGGAAAGCGGTCGCAGACGGTCGTCATTTGCGACAATTTCCTTCCGCCGGGCTTCTGTTACTTTTTGTTGTTGCATTTCCATAAGTCCGGGGCTACAATACACCAAATAGTGCAAATCCAAAGGAAAGGAGGCATTTTGTGGTCAGACGATCTACCGCCGTTGTCATCGGACTGTTCACGCTGCTGCTGGGCATTTTGTCCGGTCTCTTCGTCAGCCAGCTGCTGCCGCCCCGGATCCAGTCCACATTGGCAGACACCGTAAATGTGGGCGTCAATCCCTCCCCTTCCGAGGACACACTCACCCTCCTGGAAAGCGCACTGGAGACGGCCAAGGCGCTCCGGGACGGGGACTTCGCCCTGCTCTCCTCCTACATCCACCCCACAGAGGGCGTCACCTTTACCCCCAACTGCACGGTGGATCGTGCCGTCAATCAGACCTTTACCGCCGGGCAGATTGCCAAGGCGGGCAGTTCCGCCGAGGCCTACGTCTGGGGGACCGCCACGGACACCGCCGCCCCCATCAGCCTGACGTTTTCCGACTATCTCTCCGGCTACGTCTGGGACGAGGACTATCTGGCCGCTCCCCGCATCAGCGTGGACAGCACCTCCGTCACCGGCAACGCACTGGAAAACCTGACGGACGCCTACCCGGACTGCCGCTATGTGGAGTTCTACTTCCCCGGTGCGGATGCCCAGATGGACTGGAGCGCCCTGCGATTGGTCTATCAGCAGCTGGACAGCCGGTGGTATCTGGTGGGCGTGATACATAGTGAATGGAGCGCGTGAGGTGCTGAAAACACAAAATCATGCAGCGGGCCGTTCGTGAACGGCCCCTACGCCCGTTGACTACGGCACCTATCTCTACCTAACGCATCAACCCCCGAACCGATTCCACTCGGTTCGGGGGTGCATTTTCTCTGTTACGCCTTTGCGTAGTAGTTGATGAGGCAGCCGGCCAGCACGATGTCCCGCTCCTCACGGGTCATAGCAGGAAGCTTCAGGGTGATGGGCTTCTCCTCCCCGCTCTGGATCAGCGTTCCCTCCAGCGCCTCGCCGTCGCCCTCCAAAAGCGCCTTGACGCCGGGAATGTACAGCTTGTCGCCGGGCTGGATGTTCCGCTCGCTCAGGCCGTCCACGATGAAGGGCAGCATGCCCCAGTTTACCACATTGGAACGATACCGCTTGGTGGCGTACTCCGCCGCCAGATTGGCAACGCCGCCCAACACTCTCTGGCAGGAGGCGGCCTGCTCTCTGGCGGATCCGTCGCCGGGCTTGAGCGCCATGACGAGAGAGCCGAGGCCGGTGGTCTTGGGGTCATGGCCGGAGAGTGCTTCCAGCACCTCGGCGTCCAGGTCGCCCGCCTGACGACGCTTCTCCAGCTTCTGAATATCCTTAGCTCTGCCCACATAGGCCGGATCCTTCCGGGACAGGGCAAACTCCGCCAATCCCAGCGGATTCGAACGGTAGGAGGAGGTCTCGCCGGAGGGGATCAGCTCGTCCGTGGTGGTGACGGGATCGTAGATGGCGGAGGCCACCGTCAGCAACAGGTTTTCCGGCAGGGCGATCTGCGCCGGCCAGTCGGTGATGTTGGGGCCAAAGACCAGCTCCGTCTCAGGCTTGGGATCGCCCACGCCCCGGTAGACCCGGCTCTGGTAGGCGGAATCGTCGTAGCTGTATGCCTCGGTGGGGAGGTCGGCGGGCACGTCGTCCAGTTCCAGAGCGGAGGTGAGGACACCGCCGTTTTTGGCGGTTGCCGCAATGCTCCGGGCGTCCATCAACGCCACGTAGGACAGCTGGCCGTTGCCGGGCTTAGAGCCCTCTCGGTTGGGGAAGTTACGGGTGGAGTGGCGGATGGAGAAACCGCCGTTGGAAGGCACGTCGCCCGCCCCGAAGCAGGGGCCGCAGAAGCAGGAGCGGATGGTGGCGCCCGCCGCCATCAGGTCTGCCAGCGCACCCTTCCGGGTCAGCTCCTGAAACACGGGCATCGAGCCGGGATAGACAGAGAGCCAGAAGGACTCGTCTCCCGTGGAGCTGCCCTTCAAAATCTCAGACGCCCGCAGCAGATTCTGATACGTTCCGCCGGAGCAGCCGGCGATCACCGCCTGATCCACATGGAACTGGCCGTTACGTACCTTATTCAGCAGAGAGGGGACGTTCTCCAGGCCAAACTGCTCCTGCGCTTTCCGCTCCGTCTCCGCCAGGATCTCCTCCATATTGGCCTTGAACTCAGCAATCGTATAGGCATTGGACGGGTGGAAGGGCAGAGCGATCATAGGCTCCACCTTGCCCAGATCGACGGTGATCACATCATCATAGTAAGCGCCGTCGGCGGGGGCAAGGGGCTTGTACTCCTCACCGCGGCCGAGAATTTCCAGATAATCCTTCGTGGTCTCGTCCGTCGCCCAGACAGAGGAGAGACAGGAGGTCTCGGTGGTCATGACGTCGATGCCGCAGCGGTAGTCCATGGAGAGATTTTGAACGCCGGGGCCGAAGAACTCCATGACGGCGTTTTTGACCAGACCCCTGGCGAAGGTCTCCTTCACCAGCAGCAGCGCCACATCCTGAGGACCCACGCCGGGACGGGGCGAGCCGGTGAGGTAGATGGCAATCACCTTGGGATAGGCGATGTCGTAGGTCTTGTTGAGCAGCTGCTTGACCAGCTCCGGGCCGCCCTCGCCGATGGCCATGGTGCCAAATGCGCCGTAGCGGGTGTGGGAGTCGGAGCCGAGAATCATCTTGCCGGAGCCTGCGTACCGCTCCCGCATATAGGAGTGGATGACCGCCTGATGGGCGGGGACGAACTCGCCGCCGTACTTTTTCGCCGCCGAGAGGCCAAACACATGGTCATCCTCGTTGATGGTGCCGCCCACGGCGCAGAGCGAGTTGTGGCAGTTGGTCAGCACATAGGGCAGGGGGAACTGCTCCAAGCCGGAGGCACGGGCAGTCTGGATGATGCCCACATAGGTGATGTCGTGGGAGGCCATGGCGTCGAACTGGATCTTCAGCTCGTCCATGCTCTCCGCAGTGTTGTGGCTTTTCAGGATGCCGTAGGAAATGGTACCCTTTTTTGCCTCCTCCACAGGGGGCAGACCCTGCGCCTCCTTTGCGGGGATGAACGTGCCGTCCGTGTAGTAAGCGCCGGAGCGCAGAATGTGAAACATAGCAATTCCTCCAAAATGAGGGCAACACCCTCGGATATCAAATTAAATATACCAGAACGGGTCGAAAAAGACAAGGGGCACAGCGTTCATTTGCCGGAAACGGAGGAGAAATTTTACTGCAATTCCCGCCCATCATCAAAAAGAGTACGGGAAATTTCCTCCGGAATCATAAATTTTGCGGTAAAGGGATCCAACACCATGCCGCCGAAGTTGGGGGCGTCCAGTGCCGCCGCCGCAAACTCCGGGAAGGTCAGCCGCAGAAAGGAGAACCTTGTCCCATAGTCGTTGGGCACCTGAGAGGGGTCGGAAAAGCACGGGAAAATGACCTTGCCCTCCGGACCGGGAATGGTGTCCGGTTTGAGTCCCACAGAGTCGCCCTGGGTATAAACAGCTCCCTGCTTGCCCATCGACGCCGGGACATAGACCTGGGTCTGGGACAGGGCAGTGAAGATGGGAACGACCAGATCCCGGTCGGGCCGGTCGTGGTAATTTTGCAGCAGTTGGGTCAGGGTGGGTTCCATGCGTGTCTCTCCTGTTCGGTTGGTGATGGGTCTAGTATAAGGCATTTGAGGGGAGGAAGCAACCTGAAATTGCTGTGGCAGCGAACGGCAAATCGCCCGCCGTCTCTTGACGGCGGGCGATTTGCTTCATCCGATTATCTGCTTACTCTCTCCGCAGCGCCTCAATGGGATTGAGGTTCGCCGCCTTGACTGCCGGCATCAGTCCAAAGACGATACCGATGATCATAGAGAACAGCACAGCCAGCAAAATCGCCGGAACACTGATGGCAGTCGGGGAGCCGGAGAGACGGCTGACCACCTGCGCCATGCCGATGCCGGCCAGCACGCCGATGATGCCGCCCAAGCTGGTCAGCACAGCGGCTTCCGTCAAAAACTGCCACAGGATGCGGCCCTTCCGGGCTCCGATGGCCTTTTTCAAGCCGATCTCACGGGTACGCTCGGTGACGGTGACCAGCATTATATTCATCACGCCGATGCCACCCACCAAAAGAGAGATGGAGGCGATCCACACCAGCTGTTGATTGGTGGCGTTGGCCAGCTGCTGCAGGCTCTGGGCTCGCTCCAGAACATCGCTGCTGCTGTAGGTCAGGTTCGAGTCGTCTCCGACGGAAAGTCCTTCGTTGATGATGTCGGCGGCGCTCTTGCCCACAGCAGTCATCTCGTCGGTAGTGGCCGCCTGAATGTCCACTGTCTGCGGCTCGTCGTACTGACAGACCATAGGCCAGTCCACACCGGGAATATAGACAGCGCCGCTGTCGTTGCCCAAGTAAGTAACATACTCCTCATAGTTGGAGATATTCGGCTCATAGGTGCTGGAGCGTGCCACAACGCCGATGACGGTGAACGGCTCCTTTTTGATCTCGATCACCTGGCCCAAGGGATTTTCCCCCGGGAAGATGCCGGAGGCCGCACTCTGATCCAGAATGGCCACCTTGCGGAATCCGTCATAGTCCTGCTGAGAAAAGTCCCGGCCCAGATAGATATCGTAGCCGTTGACGCTGAAATAGTGGCTGTCGATGCCCCGGAGGGCGCCGGAAAAGCCGCTGTTCTGATGATAGATCAGCCCGTTTGTCCAGCTGCGCTGGGTGTAGAGCGTGGCGTCTACCGCCCCGTCAATGTTCGCCAGCTTCGCCCTCGTCTCCTCCGAGATGACCGGCACGCCGCCGGGGATGGAGGAATACTGCATCTCGTAAGGCTCCGAACCCTGACAGAGCTGGACGGTGACCACGTTGTTGCCGGCACCGATGAGCTGTTCTTTGATCTGCTCGTTGGTGCCCTTGATGGTAGAGACAATGGCAATGATGGAGGCAATGCCGATGATAATGCCCAGCATGGTCAGAAGGGAACGGAGTTTGTGGTTCCAAATGCCCTGAATGGACAGTCCGATATTTTCAAACATAGCTTGACTCCCTCCTTACCAGCCGTAGAATTCCTGCGCGTTGGCCAGCACGGTGGGCGCGCCCTCCACCACGTCTTTGCCGTAGGGGAAAGCCAGACAGTCATTCACGCTGATACCGCCCCTGACCTGGGTATGGCTGCCCCAGAGAGAGCGTCCGGTGGAAATATACCGTTTTTCCAGCTTTCCCTCGTCATTCTGGACATAGACATAGCTGCGGCCGTTCTCCGTGCGGATGAACATGCTCTCCAGATAGAATCCGGCCTCGCTCTCGGCTGCGCTGTACTCGATCTCCACATACTCGCCCTCCTGCAGCCCGGCATCCTCCGGGACAAAGACGGTGAAGGGATAGTAGGAGACATTGCTGTTGCCGTCGCCCCAGTTGTAGCCGTTGGCAGAGGGGTAATCGGAGATCTCCACAATGGAGCCCTCGCACTCGACCCCGCTGGACCAGGAGCTGACGCTCACCGTCTGACCGATCCGGACGCTGTCCAGCTGCAGCTCGCTGAGGGTGCCCTGGATATAATAGCCGCCGCCGGCAGTGACCCGCATGAGGGCGGAGTTTTCGCTCCTGGCCTGGGACTCCTCCACCAGATTGGTGACCTTACCGTCCAGATCGCTGTAAATGGCGCCGTCATTCAGCTCCTTCTCCGCTTTCTCATACTCCAGCTTGGCCTGGCGGAGCTGGAGATCCAGATCCCGCACCTTACCCTCCGCCTCCTGGAGCATGGTGTTCAGCTCCTCGGCGGTATATTTAATGCCGTCGGTGACCGTCTCAGAGGGGATGTCCTCCACCGGCTCCGGCTCGGGCAGCTCGGGCAGAGGACTGCTGTCCGCCCATTGAAAGAGGGGGGATGTGGCCCATACGTCTGTGGAGGGGACGTCAATGGAGAGGATCTGGATCTGATAGCCGACATCGGAGTGCTGCATCTGCACAAGGAGATAGCCCTTGATTTGGTCATCCTCCATTGGGGATTCCACGGTTTTCGCCGGGGTGGGAGTGGAGGACGTTTCCGGGGGAGTCGGCTCGGTAGACTCCGTCGGTTCAGCGGGCTCCGTCGGCTCGGCGGGCTCCGTCGGCTCGGCGGGCTCCGTCGGTTCAGCGGGCTCCGTCGGCTCGGCGGGCTCCGTCGGCTCGGCGGGCTCCGTCGGCTCAGCGGGCTCCGTCGGCTCAGCGGGCTCCGTCGGCTCAGCGGGCTCCGTCGGCTCGGCGGGCTCCGTCGGCTCGGCCGGCTCCTCCTGCTTGGGCAGATCCTTGGTCTCGACCACCCTGCTGTCCGTCTTCTTGTAGCCGCAGACGCCGCAGGCTTCGTGGGCATAGGTCTTGACGGTGTCGCCCTCGATGACGGTCTGGTCGTACACGGTCAGCAGATGGTGCTCTTCCCTGTCAAATTCCTCGCCGCAGATGGCGCAGATATGCCAGTGCCCGGACTCGTCGGAATACCAGCCGTGGTCGTCCGCCACATGGACATGCTCCGCCACTTCGCCGGAGCCGGTGAGCACGAACCTGACATAGCAATCCCGCTCGCCTCTCATGCACTGATACAGGAAGGCGTCGTCAAAAGCGTAGCTGTTGTCCCACTGATAAACGAAGGCGGTATCCGGGGTCTGGCCGTCACCACTTCCCTCCAGCAGGACCGGCGTGCTCTCGTCAGCAACAAACGGTTCCTCCACGGGAGCGGGGATGCCGGGAATGACAAATGTGGTGACACTGCCGGGGATGTAGACGTTGGGACGATAGCTCTTTACGGTGGCCAGCTCTTTCTGGGCGTCGGCAAGCTGCAGCTCCAGCTGCTGAACAGCCACGTCCTTCTTCCGCACGTCCAGCTCGGTGAGGGTCGTGTCGTAGGTGAGCAGCACATCGCCCTTTTTGACCTCCTGCCCCTCCTGCACCTTGATCTCCTTCACCGTCTGTGTGTCGGAGAGGTAGATGGACTGCAGGCCCTGTACATCCACCATGCCTTCCGTCTCACTGGTGTCGCCCCAGTAGTCGGTCATGGCAAAATTTTCGCTGATGTCGTAGACCTTGACTTCCTTTTTCGCCCGGTGGGTCCAGGCATATCCGCCGCCAAAGACACAGCCCGCCAAAATGAGCAGCGCCAGCGCCACGGTAATGATCCGTTTTCTCAGTTTCATACTGCGCCTCCCGTCTGGATGCGTCCGTCCCGGATGAGGTAGGTCTTTTGGGCGCAGCTTGCCACCTCGGGAGCGTGGGTGATCATAATAATGGTGACGCCCTCCTCATTCAGGTTGCGAAACAGCTCCATGACCTGCCGACCGGACTGGGTGTCCAGTGCTCCGGTGGGCTCGTCGGCCAGAAGGAGGCTGGGATTTCCCACCATGGCTCTGGCAATGGCCACACGCTGGCACTGGCCGCCGGAAAGCTGGTTGGGCTTGTGATCCATACGGTCGGCAAGTCCCACCCGCTCCAGCATCTCCTTTGCCCGGGCGAGCCGTTCCTTTTTCTTCACGCCCCGATAGGTCAGGGGCAGCGCCACGTTTTCCAGCGCCGTCATGCCGGGGAGCAGATCCGCCGTCTGAAAGACAAAGCCGATCTGCCGGTTGCGGATATCCGCCATCCGGTTATCACTGATGCCGTCCAGATCCTCCCCCTTCAAGATCCGCCGGCCGGAGGTAGGCACATCAAGGCAGCCGATCAGGTTCATCAGCGTCGTCTTGCCGGAGCCGGAGGGACCCATAATGGCGATATACTCCCCCTCCTCTACCGTCAGGTTGATGTCCCGCAGGACGGGGACGGTCAGCTTGCCCCGGGTGTAGTCCTTGCAAATATCGTGCAGTTCCAGAACCATGGCTCAGTCCTCCACACCCTCAGGGACGCCGCCCTCTTCCGCCGGGAAATCCCCGCCTTCGGTGATGTCGAATTCCCCGCCGTCCTCCGCGGGGTACGCTCCCCCCTCGAAGGCAACTTCTCCGTCGTAGAGCTCCTCATCCCCGCCGTAGGATTCTTCGTCGCCGCCGAAGGAGTCCTCGTCATAACGGATGACGGGCATGCCCGCCTTCAGATCCTCCTCGGGATAGGCGATGTAGTCCTCCAGCGTCAGGCCGTCTGCAATGATATACTCGTCATTTTCCTCGTCGTGCTCGCCAAGGGTGACGGTGCGCAGCTCCAGCTTGTCCTTGCTGTCCGCTGCCCAGACCGTAGCCTTGTCGCCGTCCATCATCAGATAGCCGGAGGGGAGACGGATGCTGTCATCCTCAGCGGGTGCGCCGGGCTTCAGATAGACGTGCTGGCCGATGAGCAGACCCTCGGAGTCGTCCAGCGCCACATAGAAGGAATACTTGGAGCTGCTCTGACCGCTGTCGCCGTCATAGTAGTTATTGTTGTTGTTCTCCTCCTCGGCAGAGCCGGTGTTAATCGTGTCCACCGTACCGTGCCAGGCGGCAGAGCTGTCCACACGGGAGTAGGCGGTCATCTCCATGCCGGAGTAGAGGCTGCGAATAGACTCCTCGCTGGCGGTGCCCTTAATGCGGTAAGTACCTGTCTCCATAATGGTAATGTAGGCGTCGTCGCTGCCGCTGCTGTCGTCGCTTTGAATGGACTTGACGATGCCGTCCACCTCGGCATAGACCTCCGTCTCGCCGGCGCTGTCTTTCAGCTGCTCCAGCTCCGCCTCTTTCTTCTTGAGGTTATATTCCGTCTCGGACTTGTTCAGCTCCGCCTCCTGGATTTGGAGGGTATAGTTCAGCTGCTCGGAGGAGGATGCCTTTTTCTTCTCCTTCTCCAACGCCTTGATCTGGGTCTCGTAGTTGGTGATGGTGTTCTTCAGCTGCTCTACCTCCAGCTCGGCGGAGGTGACGGTCAGCTCCAGCGCGTCCGTGTCATAGGAAAAGAGCTTGTCCCCCTTGTGAACCTCGTCTCCCACCTCCACAAAGCACTCCGCCACCTTTTTATTGGCGTCCTTGCGCACCTTGACGGTGGCCTGTGCCTCGGTGATGCCGCTGTATTGATTGACGCCGGAGATCTCCACGCCCATCAGCATGGCCACCGACTGGACAGAGGCGGAGCTGTCGCTCTTCGTGCCGGAGCAGCCCGTCAACACCAGACTCAGCGCCAGACACAGTGCCAGCGCCAGCGCCAAAATACGGTTATATTTCATCGGATCTCATCCTTTCCTCTCGCAGGGGCGTACCGCCCCCACGACTTCATCGTGAGGGTATTATAGCACACAAATAAATTTATCCCAGTCCCCCACCGTTAATTTAAGAATAAATTAAGGGCTTGCTCTTATTTTGTTTTGTTTTGTCTCTTCCTGTCGGTTTTTGTCCCGACAATGCACTGCCGGCGCACCCCCTGAGGGAATGCACCGGCGGAAAAAGTATCAAAATTTACTGCTTTTTTGCCCGGAAGGCAGCCGTCAGGGCGGGAACTACCTCAAACAGGTCTCCCACGATGCCGTAGTCCGCTACACCGAAGATGGGAGCGTCGGCATCCTTGTTAACGGCGATGATGGTATCAGACCCGGTAATACCCGCCAGATGCTGGATAGCGCCGGAGATACCCACGGCAATATACACCTTGGGAGCCACCGTCTTTCCGGTCTGACCCACCTGATGGGCGTGGGGGATCCAGCCTGCATCCACGGCGGCGCGGCTTGCGCCTACCGTAGCGCCCAACACCTCCGCCAGCTCCCGCACCAGAGCGAAGCCGTCCGCATTTTTGAGTCCCCGGCCTCCGGCGACGATGATCTCCGCCTCCTCCAGGTTGACGGCCTCAGCGACCTCTTTCACCCGCTCCACCAGCTTCACACGAATGTCCGCGGGAGGGATGTGGATGTCCTCCGGTCTGATCTCCCCGGTACGGCTCTCGTCCAGACCAGGCTTTTTAAACACGCCGGGGCGGACGGTCGCCATCTGAGGCCGATGGTCGGGGCAGGAGATGGTGGCCATCAGGTTGCCTCCGAAGGCGGGACGGGTAGCGGCCAGCAGTCCCTTGTCGTCAATATCCAGTCCGGTGCAGTCGGCGGTGAGGCCGGTATGAAGGGCGCAGGCCGCTCTCGGACCCACGTCCCGGCCGTTGTTCGTCGCCCCGTAAAGGACGATGGCAGGCTGATATTTGCCGATCAGCTCCACAATGGCGTAGGTCTGGGCGTCGGTGTTGTAGTTCAGGTACTCCTCACCCTCCACCAGAATGACCTCGTCAGCGCCGTAGGCAATGGCGGTTTTGGCAACCTGCTCCACATCCTTGCCCAGCACCACGGCCACCAGCTTCTCGCCCAGCTTGTCCGCCATGATCCGCCCGGGATTTAACAGCTCATAGCCCACATTTTTGGCAGTGCCCTCGTCGGTCTCGATATAGACCCAGAGATTCTTATGTTCCATGTCGCAGACCTCCTTACAGCAGCTTGGCGTCGGATAGCAGCTCCACCAGCTTGTCAGCGGCGGCAGCGCCCTCCAGACCCTCGATCTTCATGCCGTTTTTCTCATGGGTGGGGGTATAGGTCTTGACCACCTTGGTGGGAGAGCCGGCCAGTCCCCGCTCCTCGGGCGCAACCACCACCTCGGCGGAAGTCAGCTCGTAGATCTCAGCCGTCTTGGCAAACCGCTGGGTCTTGAAGTTGGGATAGCGGAGGTCAAAGGGCGTCTTATTTACCGTAATGACACAGGGGGCGGAGACAGAGTAGTAGTCATAGCCCTCGTCGCTCTCCCGCTTGCACTTGAGAGAGCCGTCCTCCTGAAGCTCCACGCCCACGGCGTAGGAGACCAGCGCACGGCCCAGGTGCTGGGAGATCTCCGGGCCGACCTGCCCGGTGTCTCCGTCAATGGCCTGCTTGCCGCAGAGGATGATGTCAAATGCCCGCTCGTTTTTCTTCTCCAATGCCTGGATCGCCGTGGAGATAATTTTCGAAGTGGCCAGCGTATCAGAGCCGCCGAAGACCCGGTCGGTGATGAGATATGCCTCGTCCGCACCCACAGCAAGGCACTCACGGAGTGCGTCCTTCGCCTTGGGAATGCCCATGGAGACGACCGTCACCTTGCCGCCCGTCCGATCCTTCAGCCGGAGGGCGACCTCCAGAGCGTAGGTGTCAAAGGTGTTGACAATGGCGGGGACGCCCTCACGGATGAGGGTGTGCTTCACCGGGTCGATTTTAATTTGGGTGGTGTCCGGCACCTGCTTGACGCAGACGAGAATATTCAGCGCTTTGCCGGAGACAGGCGCTGCCTTGGGCGCCTCTGCCACAGGGGCGGCAGTTTTGGGGGTCTCCGCCTTTTTGGAGACGGGAAGGGCGGCCTTTTTTACCGCCTTAGGGTCGTCGGTGTATTTCTTTTTCAGCTGACCGGCGATGACGGAGCGTTGGATCTGGTTGGTGCCCTCGTAGATCTGCAGGATCTTGGCGTCCCGCATCAGCTTCTCCATGGGATAGTCCTTCATGTAGCCGTAGCCGCCCATGACCTGCACGCCGTCCACGGCGCATTTCATGCCGGTGTCGGTGCCGAAGGTCTTGGCGATGGCGGCCTCCATGGTAAAGGGCAGTCCCTCATCCATCAGCTGGGCGGCGTGGAGGTACATCTGACGGGCGGCCTGCACCTGGATCTCCATGTCGGCAAGCAGGGTCTCCACCGCCTGGAAGTTGGCCACGGGCTGGCCAAACTGCTTGCGCTGCTTGGCGTATTTGGTGGCCTCCTCCACCACACGCTGGCCGATGCCGACGCCGAAGGCGCCCACGCCTGCCCGGGAGTGGTCGAGGGTCTCCATGATATACTTAAAGCCACGGTTCTTTTTGCCCAGCAGATGATCCTTGGGGATGCGGACGTTGTCAAAGATGACCTCGCTGGTGCAGCTCAGGCGCATGCCCATCTTGTCCTCCTCCTTGCCGATGGAGACGCCGGGGCGATCCCGCTCGACGATAAAGGCGGAGAGGCCCATAATGCCCGCAGTCTTCCGGGTAGAGGCCAGAACGGTGTAGATACCGGCGATGGGGCCGTTGGAGATAAAGCTCTTGGTGCCGTTGATGACGTACTCGTCTCCGTCCTCCACGGCAGTGGTCTGAACGCCGCCTGCGTCGGAGCCGGCGTTGGGCTCGGTCAGGCAGAAGGCGGCAAACTTCTTTTCCACCATGGTGTCAAACCACAGCTTCTTCTGCTCGTCCGTACCGGCGATCAGCACAGGATAGGAGGCCAGCGCGTTGGCAATGAGCGTCGTACCCACGCCGATGTCGCCCCGGGCGATCTGCTCGGCAATGGCAAAGACCTGCACGTTTGTCAGCCCCGGGCCGCCGTACTCCGCCGGGATGCAGAGCTGGTTCAGTCCCATGGCGCAGGCCTTATCCAGCAGGTCTACGGGGAATTCGTCGTTTTTCTCGTACGCACCCACGGTGGGGATGATCTCTTTATCCACAAACTCCCGCACAAGGGAGAGCAGTTCCTGAGTCTCTTCGTTAAAGATCATGGGCGAAAACTCCTTTGTATTAGAATTAGAGACATTATAGCATATCGCCGGTGGTTCAGCAATCCTTTTTCGGGGCAAAACCTCCACATGCCCAATGGGCCCATTCGTGAATATCCCCTACAAACGGCTATGGAAATGGAAACCGCCCCACGACAAAGCCGCAGGGCGGTAAATGGCATTTATTCTCCCTCTTCGTCCTCAAAGCCTACGTCAATGGTCAGCTTTTGCTGACAGTGGGGGCAGATGATCTCCCCCTCTTCAATGGCCTCCTCATCCAGCACCACCGGCTTGCCGCACTCGGGACATTCCAGCTCGTACTCGACGATCTCCTCCTCGTCCTCATCCTCGTCGTCCTCAAACCCGTCCTCGTCCAAAAGCGTCTCCTCCAGAGCGGAGACGACGTCGTCCAGCTCGTCCAGCTCGTCGGCCAGAGCGTTGATGGACTCGTTATTTGCCTCTACGTTGGCGGCAATGTCGTTCAGGACGTCCGCAATGGCCAGCAGCAGCTTGCCCTCGTCGGTGGGGTTTTCGCCCAGCTTCATTCCGTCGGCAAGGCCACGGAGATAGGCGGTTTTTTCGGTCAGAGACATGTGAGATCACTCCTTTTGCAGTTATCCGTTGTTTCAAAAGGCTGCCGACACGAATCGACAGCCTTATGTGTGACAGAATCGGAAAATCAGTCCTTGCAGCGGGACAGGTACTCACCGGTACGGGTATCCACCGTAATGCGGTCGCCGATGTTGATAAACAGGGGCACACGCACCTCAGCGCCGGTCTCCAGTGTGGCGGGCTTGAGGGTGTTGGTGGCAGTGTTGCCGGCCAGACCCGGTTCGGTCTCGGTGACCTCCAGATCCATGAAGTTGGGAGCCTCAATGCCGAATACGCTGCCCTTGTAGGAAAGCACCTTGCACTCGGTGTTCTCCTTGACGAAGCGGAAGGCATCGCCCAGCTGATCCCGGTTCAGAGGAATCATGTCGTAGGTCTCCACATCCATGAAGTAGTACAGATCGCCGTCAGCGTAGCTATACTCCATAATTTTCCGCTCGATATAGGCGGACTCAAACTTGGCGGTGGGGTTGAAGGAAGTCTCGGTGACAGCGCCGGTGATGACGTTCTTCATCTTGGTGCGCACAAAAGCGGCGCCCTTGCCGGGCTTGACGTGCTGGAACTCCACAACCTGCATGACCTTACCTTCGTACTCAAAGGTGACGCCGTTTCTGAAATCGCCTGCAGTGATAGTAGCCATATTGATAGCCTCCAATTATCATATTCTCTCCCGGCCAAAAGCAGCCAGTCGGTTATGCTCGTTCCTATTTTATCCTATTTTCTTCCTCTTTGCAAGGGGATTGTGGGACGAAAATGGACACATGCGGCAATTTCTCCAAAAAATCAGCTTTCCTGTTCCCATGTGCGCAGGAGAGACTGGGCCAAAATCCGGACAAAAGCGGCGCTTGAGGGAATTTTCCGTCCCAAAACCGTCCCTCCGGAAAAGAGGGCCTTCCGGGCGGCAGGGTCCCCCTCCCGCCAGATCTCCCAAATGGCATTCCGAACCGTCCGCTCCACGGCGGCAGGCGTCGCCCCGCAGCGCTCCGCAACCGCGGGATAGAGCTTCTCCGGCAGCTTCCCACGCTCTGCAATCCCCTCTGCCGTCAGGGCGATGGCACAGGCCAGATACGCATAGCCCCGCCGGTAGGGCTGCATCCCCAGCCCCCGCAGCAAGACGCCCGCTCTCTGATGGTAAGCGTTCTCCCTCATGCCGCACCTCCGTTCCTTTTTTACCGTAACACACCTTTTTCTCATTGAAAAGGATTTTTTCCCGACATGATTCGACCCATTTTGAGAACGGGAGGCGGAAAAAGAGGTTGACAAGGGTGCCCGCATCCGATATAATACCGAATTGCAACAGACGTTGAAGGGAAAAAAGATGGAATCCCCCCATTCCAGAGAGCCGGTGGTCGCTGTGAACCGGCATGTGGCCTTCCATGGATAACTGTTCCCGGAGTTGACGACCTGAACCCTTTCCGCAGTAGGGTCGTCCGGCTTGCCCCGTTACCGGCACAGGCCTTGATTGAGGCCGCAGAGGGCTGACGTGCAAGCGTCCGCTAAAGCAGGGTGGTACCGTGTAAATTTTTACACCCCTGACCAGAACACTGGTCGGGGGTTTTATTTTATCCTCAGGCCAAAACAGGAGGAATTTTCACATGAAAGGCTATGAAAAGTACATTCCCTTTGTCCCCCAGCCCATCGAAAACCGCACCTGGCCGGACAACACCATTACAAAAGCGCCCGTCTGGTGCTCCGTCGATCTCCGGGACGGCAATCAGGCGCTGATTGACCCCATGAACATGGAGGAGAAGCTGGAGATGTTCCACATGCTGGTGGACGAGATCGGCGTGAAGGAGGTGGAGATCGGCTTCCCCTCCGCCTCGGACACCGACTATGAGATCTGCCGGGAACTGATCCAGGGGGGGCACATTCCCGACGACGTGACGATCCAGGTGCTGGTGCAGGCTCGCCCCCACCTCATCAAAAAGACCTTCGAGGCCATCCAGGGCGCAAAGCACGTCATCTTCCACTTCTATAACTCCACCTCCACCCTCCAGCGGGAGGTGGTCTTCCGCACGGACGTTCCCGGCGTGAAGCAGATTGCCGTGGACGCCGCCGACCTCATTTATGAGATGGCGCAGTCCGTCATCGCCTCCGGCGTGGATCTGCGGTATGAGTACTCCCCGGAGTCCTTTATGGGCACCGAGATGGACGCCGCCGTGGAGATCTGCGCCGCTGTGCTGGATCACCTCCACGCAGACGAGAACCACAAGGTCATCCTGAACCTCCCCACCACAGTGGAAAACTGCATGCCCAACCAGTTTGCCGACGAGATGGAGTACTTCATCCGCAACCTCCCCGGGAGAGACCGGGCCATCATCTCCCTCCACCCCCACAACGACCGGGGCTGCGGCGTGGCCACCACGGAAGCCGGACTGCTGGCAGGCGCCGAGCGGGTGGAGGCCTGCCTCTTCGGCAACGGCGAGCGCACCGGAAACGTGGACATGATCACGGTTGCCATGAATATGTATGTGCAGGGGGTTGACCCGGAGCTGGATCTCAGCCACATGGAGCGGATCATCGCCATGTACGAGCGCTGCACCAAGATGCCCGTCCCCGCCCGGCAGCCCTACGCCGGTGATCTGGTCTTTACCGCCTTCTCCGGCAGCCATCAGGACGCCATCAACAAGGGCTTCAACTACATGCAGGAGACGGGGACGGACAAGTGGATGGTGCCCTATCTCCCCATCAACCCGGAGGATCTGGGCAGAGCCTACGAGCCGGTGCGGATCAACTCCCAGTCCGGCAAGGGCGGGGCTGCCTTTATTATGAACCACAAGTTCGGCTTTGATATGCCCAAAGCCATGCATCCGGAATTTGGCGCTGTCGTCCAGAGAGCCTCTGACGAGGCGGGCGTGGAGCTGAAGGCGGACACCATCTACAAGCTGTTCGAGAACGAATACCTCAAGGTGGACGGGCCTTATCGCCTGATAAACAACCGTCTGGGCGCAGACGTGGAAAACGGGGTGGCCCACTCCCATTTCTGGGGACGGCTTCAGCATAAGGACACGATTTTCGAGGTCTCCGGCAACGGCAACGGCCCCATCGACGCCTTTTTCAACGCCATCCACGGTGAGCGGATGAACCGCTATCAGTTTATCGACTACAAAGAGCACGCCATCAGCCAAGGCTCCGACTCTCAGGCCGTGGCCTATATCCAACTGCGGACAAAGGACGGCATCGACGTCTTTGGCGTCGGCCTTGACCACAACATCTCCATGGCCTCCATCAAGGCCATCCTCTGCGCCATCAACCGGGGAAAGAAGATCGAGAAGCAGATGGAAGCGGCACAGAAATAAACAGCACCGATATTACAGCGGGCGATCAGGGATCGCCTCTACTCCGTGTTTTTCATTTCCGGGTAGGGGCGACCCGTGGTCGCCCGTTCCCTCATCCAAAAATTTTCACAGGGCTACTTGACAACGCCAAGTAGCCCTGTTATACTGTCCACGCTACTTGGTGACGCAAAGTAGTAAAGGAGGTGTCCCCAATGGAAGAGTCCCAACTGCTCCGAGGGGTGTTGGAGGGATGTGTACTGGCCATCATCGCACGGGGTGAGACCTACGGCTACGAGATTTTGACCGAGCTGACGGACAGCGGCTTTGAGGGGCTGATGGAGGGGACGCTGTACCCCATCCTGACCCGGCTGGAAAAGAAGGGGCTGATCTCCTGCCGGAAGGAGAAGTCCCCTTACGGGCCGATTCGGAAATACTTCTCCGTCACCGAGGCGGGGGCAGCGTATCTGGCCTCGTTCCGGGAGAGCTATCGCAGAATTTCCGTGTCGGCGGACACGATCTTAAACAGAGAGGCGGAATCGAAATGAACCGTTATATGATGTACACAGATAAGCTGAACAAGGAGTATACCGAGGCCTTCGATCAGGTGGTGACCTATCTGGGCACCGAGAATATGGACGAGGTGACGAAAGCCAAACAGCTGGGTGACCTGTTCGACCTGTTCCTCACCGCCCAGAACGCAGGTAAGCCGGTCAGGAGCATCACCGGCGGCAATATGGAGTTCTTCTGCCGCAGCTTTGTGTCGGAATTCGGCTGGAAGAACCGGCTGCTCTACTTTGCCGACTACACAAAGCGGGTGGCATGGTTTCTGCTGATCTTCTCCGTACTGGATATGCTCATCGCCGTGTGGGACGGCGGATTTTCCGCCCTCCTGAACCCCACCGATGTCACAAACTATTTGGGCTATCTTGTGGGCATGGCCATCTGCGCTCTGGTCGGCGCACTGGTGGGCACTCTCACCCGGCGCACCATGTTCCGGCTGAAAAAGGTGTCCATGCGG
>CACYLC010000019.1 GCA_902775105.1 Oscillospiraceae bacterium | reverse complement strand
TGCATTGTGCTTCCTAAAGAAAATGTACCAGCACTTTGCAGTGCCGGTACATTTTCTTTAGGCTTATTTTTTCTCTGCCCCAACTATTGACGTAGAGCCGAAAAAAGAACTCCCGCTACTCAAATGCAGCGGGAGTTCGGTCATACTTTCTCCTGCGAACGAGAATTACTCCTCGTCCTCCTCGACAGGGGCACCCTGCAGGACAGCGCGGCGGGACAGGGACACCTTCTTGGTCTCCAGATTGATGTCGGTGATCTTGACATCAACAATGTCGCCTTCCTTCAGCTCATCCTCAGGCTTCTCCACACGATGATCGGCGATCTGGGAGATGTGGATCAGGCCGTCAACGCCGGGAACGACCTCAGCGAAAGCGCCGAAAGTCATCAGCTTGACCACCTTGACAGTGGCAGTGTCGCCGACAGAGTACTTGTTCAGGAAGGTCTCCCAGGGATTCTCACCGGGATCCTTCATGCCGAGAGAGATCTTCTTCTTCTCAGGGTCATACTTGATGACATAGACATCCACAGGATCGCCGACAGAGACGACCTCAGAGGGATGCTTAATGCGGCTCCAGGACAGCTCGGAGATGTGAACCATACCGTCCACGCCGCCGATATCCACAAATGCACCGTAAGAGGTCAGGCTCTTAACAGTACCGGAGTAATGCTTGCCCACCTCGATGTTGTCCCAAACAGCCTTGCTCTTAGCGGCCCGCTCCTCACTGGAGACGCTGCGGATGGAACCCACCACACGGCGGCGGCTGCGGTTGACCTCAGTGATGTGCAGACGGGCGGTGGTACCCACAAGGCCGGTCATCGGCTCATTGCGGCGCAGGCCGGTCTGAGAGGCGGGAATGAACACACGAATGCCCTTGTAGTTGGCAACGACACCGCCCTTGTTCTCCTCACGGATGGCAGCCTCGATGACCGTCTTCTCTTCCTTGGCGGCCTCGATCTCTTCCCAGTTCTTGTTTGCGTCCAGACGCTTCTTGGACAGGTTAACAACACCCTCACCGTCGTTGACGCGGAGCACCAGCACTTCAATCTGATCGCCGGGCTTCAGAACCTCTTCTGCCTTGACAGCAGGATCGTCAGAAAACTCGTTCATCGCAATATAGCCGGCATGTTTGGTGCCAAGATCGACCTGAATATCAGTCGGGGTGATCTGCACGACGGTACCGATGACCTTATCTCCTGTATTTAAAGTTTTGATCGATGCCTCCAGCAATTCGGCGAAGGATTCTTCGATCTCCATTTTGACTTCGTTAGACATTTTGGTTTTGACCTCCTTTATTATCCACCCGGGCGTAGAAGCTCCCGCAGTGATTCCAACACGAGATGCTCCCGCTATAAGATCCGCTGGAAGTTCATCTGCCTGTTCGATCCAGCAGACTCGGCTGCACTGTTGCTGACACAACTCTGTCAGATGGCGGGTGTTAGAGCTCTGGTGGTCTCCAATGACGATCATAACGTCGCTTTGGGAGGCCAATTCCTGGGCTTCCAACTGCCTTTGGGCGGTAGCATTACATATTGTATCAAATATTTCGGCGTTTGTACACAGTTTTTTTGCAATATTTTCACAATTTTTCCAGACTGACCTTGTAGAAGTGGTCTGAAAGACGAAGGTGAGAGGCAAATTCGGTCGAATTTTGTCCTCCTCCAGCCACTGAACGAGGGCATCAGCGTCTTTCAGCACCACCGGCGACCGGCACCATCCTGCAATTGCCACTACTTCCGGGTGGGTCGGCAGACCAATAATGACCGGCTGGCGACCCTGTTCCTCCGCCTTCTGCACCAGCTTGTGGATTCGGGCGACACTGGGACAGGTGGCATCTATCACAGGTATTCCGACGGCCTTCAGGCAGTCATAGACCTCTTTTGCCTCTCCGTGGGAGCGGATTAAAACGGCTGACCCCTCCGGGACGTCCTCAATAGCGTCAACCTGTCCCATTCCCTGCTCTTTCAGATGGGAGACCACATGTTCATTGTGAATGATAGAGCCAAGCATAACGCAGGGCTTTCCAGACTGGGCGGTCTGCTCTGCCAGTTCTACCGCCCGTTTGACACCGTAGCAGAAGCCTGCGGTCTTTGCCAATGTGACACTCATGCGGCCTGACTCTCCAATGCGTAGATTTTTTCCAGCAGCTCATCAGCCAACTGACGATACTCCTCAGGGGTAGCCCGCTTGCCGGCGATTTGGGGCAGATAGGGCTTTCCGAAGATCATGGTCATGCGGTGAAAGGCCTTTGCCCGGGTGAGATAGACGGGAACGAGCGGCACGCCTGCCTTTAGCGCAAACATGATGGCTCCGGTCTGTGCCTGCACCGATTCTCCCTCATGCACACGCTTTCCCTCCGGGAATATAATCAACTGACTGCCGTCCTTGAGACTGCGCAGGCCGTATTTAATGGGGGTCATATCATTTTCCCCCCGGCGGATGCCAAACACGCCGATCTTATAGAGGATCCGACCCAAAAACGGTATCTCCAGCAGCTCCTGTTTTGCAATGATACGGGGATGACGTTTCCTGGTGAGCCCAAAGCAGACCATGGGCGGATCGATATTCGTGCAGTGCCGGGGACAGATGACGGCCGGACCGTCCGGAATATTCTCCCGGCCGATGACCTTCAGCCCGTAGATAATGCGGTAGGCAAAAAACGCAATGGGGTAAATCCACCGATACCAGCGGAGACACTGTTCCTTGCTGCGGTATGGGAACTTCTGTTCCTTCTTCTTGGGCGCATCTTCCATCATCCCTGACGCTCCTTTACGATATTGAGAAGCAGCGCTACGCTCTCCTCCAGATTTAAGTCGGAAG
This sequence comes from Oscillospiraceae bacterium, assembly GCA_902775105.1. GTDB lineage: Bacteria > Bacillota > Clostridia > Oscillospirales > Oscillospiraceae > Onthomonas. Next base: position 20,820 of record CACYLC010000019.1, on the reverse strand, counting down.
TATCCGCCAGAACAGCGTCCTCTGCCTGACGAAGCGGTGCAATTTCACGATGGCTGTCGTCATAGTCCCGCTGGATGACGTCTCGAAGCACATCCTCGTACCGGTCGCAAATTCCCCGCTGCTGCAGTTCCTTCCAGCGGCGCATGGCCCGTACCTCCGGCGAGGCAGTGAGGAAAATCTTCACCGTCGCATGGGGCAGCACCACCGTGCCGATATCCCGGCCGTCCATGACGACGTTCTGCGTCTCGGCCAGTTCTCGCTGCATTTCCAGCAAAAAGGCCCGAACAGGGGGCAAAGCAGAGACTGCTGATGCATAGCGGGAGATTTCGGGCTCTCGGATCTGATTTGTCACATCCTCGCCGTCCAAATACATATGCTGTATCCCGTCAGCTTCCACCTTCATCCTCACCTGCAGGCCGTCCAGAAGCGATACGACTTCCCCTTTGCTGTGGGGATCGACGCCCTTTCGCAGTGCATACAGGCCCACGGTTCGATAGATGGCACCTGTGTCCACATAGAGATACCCTAGCTGTCCGGCAATCTGCCGGGCGATGGTGCTCTTTCCTGCTCCGGCGGGGCCGTCAATGGCTACACTGACAAATGACATTTCGATGCCTCCTGTTCATCAATCCCAGACGGACCAGCACCCGGCAGTGTAGCCGGTGGCCCATGCGATCTGTAAATTAAAGCCGCCCGTGTAGGCGTCTACATCCAAGAGCTCTCCCGCAAAGTAGAGGCCGGGAATCAGCTTGGACGCCATGGTAGACGGGTTGACCTCCGAGACCTGAATTCCGCCGGAGGTAATGATGGCATCCCGAACCGGTCTCGGCCTGATGATTTGTACGGCAAAATGCTTGAGAACACGGAGCAAGCTGTGACGCTGTTCCCGGGTAATATCGTGAATCTTTGTCTCCGGGGGAATACCGGAGCGGCGAATTACCTCAGGAATCAGTTTTTTCGGCAGCAGACTGCCCAGACTGTTCTGAAAATCCCGATTGGAGTTTTCACGGAAATCACGGAGTAGCCGGGCATCCAGCGTCTCGTCGTCCAGCGCAGGCTTGAGGTCGATGATTACCTGATACTGCTCCTGCTCAAAGTGGCGCATATGGGCGCTGGCACTTAAAATCACCGGTCCGGACAGGCCGAAATGGGTAAAGAGTAATTCACCGAAATCCTGATAAAACACCTTGCCCTGTTGATTCTTCACCTGAATGCCAATATTCCGCAGGCTCAGGCCTTGAAGGGACTTACAGCACTCCTCGGCCTCCAACGGCACCAGTGAACCTCTGGGTGCGACAATGGTATGCCCCAGCGCCTTTGCCATCCGGTAGCCGTCTCCGGTCGAGCCCGTTGCTGGATAGGACATGCCTCCGGTACAGAGAACAACCCTGTCTGCCGGGAGATGGGTTCCATTTTCCAGCTTGACACCGGAAACGGTGCCGTTTTTTGTCAGAACGGCCACAGCACGACCGGTGCGGATCGCCACACCCTCCCGGCGCAGCGACTTAGTCAGAGCGTCCCCAATGTCGTCTGCCCGGTCGGACTGGGGAAAAACCCGGTTGCCCCGCTCCGTTTTCAGAGGGACGCCCAAATCATCCTGAAAGAAAGCCTTGACGTCGGATGGAGAGAGCTGGCTCAGTGCGCTGTATAGAAATCTGCCGTTGCAGGGGACGTTTTTCAGAACCTCTGCCTCCGAACAATCATTTGTCACGTTGCACCGGCCTTTTCCGGTGATGCGCAGCTTGCGGCCAAGGGTACGGTTTTTGTCGACCAGAGTCACGCTTCCCCCTTGCCGGGCTGCTGTCAGTGCGGCGATCATCCCTGCTGCGCCGCCACCAATGATCACGATTTGTTTTTCGTCCAATACAGTCCTCCATCAATTATTGCCGGGCTTGTCGTAAACCTCGTACTTCGCCCAGATCTCCTCCAGCTTGCTCAGTGTTACCTGAAGCTCCTTGCCCTTCTTCCTGCTCACGGCGACGATGAGGGCGTTGACCAAGCTCAGGGGCGCCACCAGAGAGTCGACGAAAGAGGCCATATCGCTCTTTGCAATCAGCGCCTCGTTTGCAAGGGAGATAAGCGGTGAGGTTTTGCTGTCTGTGATGGCAATAACGGTAGCTCCCTGACTTCTGGCGTACTCCATGGCAGTGATGGTTCGCTTGGAATAGCGGGGAAAGGACATACCGATAAAGACGTCCTCAGCACCTACGTGAATCGTCTGTTCAAAAACCTCACTGATAGAGACGGTATCAATATTGATGACACGCTCAAAAATATACTGAAAATAGAAGGAAAGGAAGTTTGCCAGCATACTGGCGGAACGCACACCGAGGATGTAGATGTTTCGGGCGCTACAGATCGCCTCTACTGCATTGGAGAAGCTGGTACGGTCGGTCTCCTCCATGGTCATACGAATCTTTTCGACATCAGACTGCATTACGGTAGAGAGAATGTCGTGATTGCCGATACGGTCATTGGTAACTTCAATACGCTGGATAGAGGTCAGCTTACTCCGGATCATCTCCTGCAGAGCCTTCTGCATACTGGGATAGCCGTCAAAGCCAAGCTCGGCGGCAAAGCGCACGACGGTAGACTCGCTGACATTGACCGTCTTTCCCAATTTGCTGGCCGTCATAAAAGCGGCCTTGTCGTAGTAATTGAGAATATAGTTGGCAATCAGCTTCTGCCCTTTGGAAAAAGCTGCCATATTTTCCTGAATCATTGCTAAAATATCGTTGGACATCATGCAACATCCCCTTATCAATCAGAAAAGCAAGACTGACCCGGCATCACCGGATCAGCCCGTCCGTTTGCTTGCGTACCAATATCATAGCGAAGGATTCAAAAAAAAGCAAGAGGATTTTGCAAGTTTTTTTCTCTGACTTGCAAAAATTACGGTTCTTCTCGCAGGCTGCACAGCTCATCCTCTGTCAGCCACCGCCATTTTCCGGCAGGCAGATCACCCAGACGGATCGTTCCTTCCCGGATCCGGCGGAGACGGTGTACTGTGAGTCCGGCCGCCTTGCACATGCGCCTGATTTGGCGATTTTTCCCTTGTGTGATGACAAAAGAGAGCAGCGTACTATCAGCTTTTGTTCGAATCACATGTATCTGAGCACCTCGCACCCGTTCCCCATCAATCTCTATGGACTGACGCAGCAGTGGCAGCGCCCGCTGAACCGGGCCGGTGACCCGCACCTGATATTCCTTCTCCACTTCGTGGCTGGGATGTGTCAGGTGATTTGCAAGGTCACCGTCATTGGTCATGAGGAGCAGTCCCTCTGAGTTGAGATCCAGACGGCCGATCGGATAGAGCCGAAAGCCGCAGTCCTTGACCAGATCCGAAACCGTGGGACGCCCCTGTTCGTCAGAGAGGGTGGTCACATACCCTCTCGGCTTGTAAAGCATCAGGCAGCGTTTAGGAGGTGTTTTAGTCAGAGGGACACCGTCTACGGCAATCGCTTCGGTCGCGGCATCTGCCTTCTGCCCCAACTGTGCCGGAACGCCTTCGACGGTCACCCGACCTGCTTTGATCCATTCTTCTGCCTGACGGCGGGAAGCAACGCCATAGCGGGAGAGGAGCTTGCTGAGCCGTTCCTCCATCAGTTCACCACAATCGTGCTGTATAGCAGATCGACTGTGCCCAATTCTTCTCCGTTGAGCCAGTAAGTCGCCTTTCCTGCTACAGCTCCCTGAGAGATGGCGCCGCTCACCTGACTGGGTAGAGTCATCTCACACTCAATGACATTGTCCGCAGAGGTAGGGACTGAGGCGACCAGTGTCTGAGCAGCAGTCAGCGGCACCTGCATTTCACCAATGCGGAGCGTTGTCACAGTTTTCCCCTCTACACAGAGCACGTTGGCAGGGTAATTCTTAAAAGCCCAGTCGTAAAGAGCCTGATGATCTTCGTAATCATTGGAGTCATTCAGGGTGACGACAATGAATCGAGAGCCGTTGCGCTCTGCACAGGAGACCAGGGTCCGTCCGGCAAGGGTTGTAAAGCCCGTCTTGACACCGAGGCACTCGCCCTTCATCTTCTGCAACAGCTCGTTGTGGTTTTCGATCTGGAAAGAGCCAAGCTCGATATACCACGTGCCGACTACCTTGGCAAACAGTTCATTCTGCATTGCCGCTCTGGCCAGTGTCGCCTGATCCCGGGCGGTGGAATAGTTCTCCTCGTCGATGAGGCCGTTTGGGCAGCTGTAATGAGTGTGTGTCATGCCGAGTTCTTCGGCCTTGTCGTTCATCATCTGGATGAACTGTGCCTCATCACCGTCGGCACAGGCCTCAGCCAGTGCCACCGCTGCGTCATTGCCGGAACGGAGCATGGTGCCATAGAGGAGTTCTTCAAAGGTGGCAGTCTGCCCGGCTTCCAGATACAGAGAGGTTCCGCCCTCGTCAGAGTCCGCTGCATGCCGGGAGACAGTAAACTTTTCATCCAGCCTGGCATCGTCCAGCGTCATATCCTCTACCGCAAGGTAGCCGGTCATCACCTTGGTGACACTGGCAATGGCTCTCTCTTCATCGGCATTTTTCTCGTAGATGACCTGACCGCTGTAGGCGTCGATGACAATGACAGAGGTGGCGGAGGTCTCCGGAGCGTCCTCCGCTGCGGAGGCTTTTGTAGGCACTATGCCCACAAGCAGCGCCAGCGACAGGGCAGCCGCCAGCAGATGTTTCCTTTTCACAGTTTGCTTCACCTCAGTTGGATGTGGTTTTGTCGGCAGAGGGAGCCTTGGCGCTCTTCCGCTGATCGATCATTCCGGACACCTTGTCTACCAAATCGGGCACCAGATCAATTGCCTTTTCAATAGGACCGCCGGGGGCGGGATCGGCATTGATGATTCTGACATTATCGCCTCGAATGATCAGGAAAGAAACGGGCGTGACGCTAATTCCTGCGCCGGTACCGCCGCCAAAGCAGTTGGCTTTATTGGCAGGAAGAGACTTGGGCGCAAAATCAGAGCCGCCGGAGGCAAAGCCGACGCTGACCTTGGAGACTGGAATCACTGTCACACCGTCAGGTGTGGTAATGGGGGTGCCCACGACCGTATTGACATCTACCATCTCTTTCAGCTTCTGCATGGTGAGCCCCAGCACCTCATTGATCTGACTCTTTTGTTCCATGTTCATTATCCTCCTGTTGTTTGTTTCTGTATGCCCGCAGGAATGCCCAGCCCAAATGCCAGCCAATGGCCAGCAGCTGTCCGATTCGGATAGAGAGACCAAATCTCAACCAGACCAGCGTCTCGTCGGATTTGTAGTCAATCCATGCCTGCAGTTCTCTTCTTTTGATTCGGCAAAAAGTATTCTCCAGCAGTGGAAGCAAGGCGCCTCCGCCGGCATAGACGCCGCCGTAGCGAATCGCAGCGCCGGCGGGATCGGTCTTGCCGCCAAAGACATACTCCATCTCAAGGCGGTCGATCTGAAGCTTTTTTAACAGCCGCCCGACGGTGTCTGCTGCCAGCTTGATGAGGTCGATGAGATAGATGGGAAGTCCGCCCTTCTTCTCCTCCTCCGGCTCCGCGGCCCGTTTGACGCCGGGCTCCCTCGCCCCTGGTCGGTTCGCCTTCTGTTTTGGGGGCTTGGCTTTTGCGTGCCGGGACTTTTTGTCCTTTTTCTGCTTCTCTTTCTTTTTGGGAATCAGCGTTATCCAGATCCTGCCCAGCCGGACACGAATCTTCAGCCCTTCGCCGCCGTAGGTCACCTCTCCGCCGAGGCGCACCAGCATCAGCAGTATCAGCAGCAGTACGATGACTCCAAATACGATCCAGCCGGTCATGCCTGTGGCACCTCTGACTGCTTTGCGGGAGTAGTTCCTTCCTCCTGCTCGGCCTGCAGCTTCTGCGCTGCCTCCTGTAGTTCCTGAGAGAGTTTTGCCTCCTCACCGGTCTGAGGCAGAGGCGGCAGATCCTCCAGGCTGGTCAGGTTAAAGCTGCGGAGAAACTGCATCGTGGTTCGAAACAGCGTCGGTCGTCCGGGCACTGCCAAACGTCCCGCCTCCTCGATCAGTCCTCGTTCCAACAGGAGATTCACGGTATAGGAGGAGTCTACTCCTCTCACCTGCTCCACATAGGCTCGAGTGGTGGGCTGGAAATAGGCGATGATGGACAGTACCTCCAGAGCCGGCTGGGAGAGCTGGGGCGGCTTTCGGCGCTCAAATGCCCTGCGGATCTGTCCGGCATATTCCGGAGCTGAGCAGAGCTGATAGCTGTCGCCCAGGTGAAGCAGGCGAATGCCGCGGCGTTCATAGCTGTATTCGTCGGCCAGCTTTTTACAGGCTTCCTCTACCACGTCGTGATCTACCTCCAGCGCAAGGCTGATTCGCTCGATGGGAATGGGCTCTCCGGCAGCAAACAGGATGGCTTCCAGTGCGGATTGAAACTCTCTATCTTCCAGTTTTTCCATAAGTGCTCCTAATTATGCAATGCTCTCCGGTTCTTCACTGCCCTCGGTCTGCGTGACAGTGCATTCCTGCTCCGTCCCGGCCAGACGAATCCTGCTGGCCTTGCACAGCTCTAAAACAGCTAAGAAGGTGGCAACGATCTCCGAACGGCTTTTGCTGTCCAGAAATAGCTGCTTCAGTCGGGTCACGCCGTTTCGAATCAGGCGGGCGAGGATCTCAGTAGCCTTTTTGCCAACCGGATATGGTTCTCTGCCAACGATGCCCTGAAATGCTTTTTCCGGGCTCTGAGGCTGCTCACCATTCCGCTGAAGGACAGCAAGAAGGGCATTTTGAATATCCTCCGGATTGTGAACGTAGCGATAGGTGCGGTCGGGCGTGATCGGCTCTTGCATCCGGGTAATGCAGTCCCGGCCCACTTCATAGCGGCTCAGCATACCGGGGACAACGGCACGGATCTTCTTGAAGTTCTCATGTCTCTGCCGCTCCTCCAGCGAGGCAATCAGCTCCTCCATCTCAGAAAGAGCCTCTTCATCGTTGATGCTGAGCAACATTCTGGTCTTGATATAGACCAACTGAGCCGCCATGGTGACAAATTCACTGGCGACCTCCAGATCCAGCTCCTTCCGCTGCTCCATCCAGGACAGATATTGATCCAGAATCAGGGCGATCTGAATGTCCTGAATCTCCATTTTGTTTTTGCTCAGGAGTGCCAAAATCAGATCCAGCGGCCCGTCAAAGTCGGTGGGTTCGGTCCGGGTCTTGACTACGTTCTCCAGATGATATACAGGTACTTCCATAGGCTTTCCTATCAGACGTAAATAAAGTTGAGCAGTGTTGCCAGCACCTCCATGGGCAGTCCGGTCAGATTGCAGAGTCCTCTTGCAAAAGCATTGACCAAAAATCCCAGCGGGGTATCCAGTATGCCGAAAAATACCAACGCAAAGAGAAGCAGCATGACATAGCGCTCATAATGCAAAAGAAAGGCGTAGGAACGATCCGGCAGGAAGGAAAACAGCGCCTTGGATCCGTCCAGCGGCGGAATAGGAAACAGATTAAAGATCCCCAAACCGATATTCAGCCACATGAGGACTGCCAAAGCTGCCATGACCCAAAAGCCGGATTCCGCTCTATATACACTGCTATGGTATAGCAGGCTGAGCAAAGCTGCCGACAGTGCTGCCAAGACAAAATTGGAGGCAGGCCCTGCCAGCGCTGTGAATGCCATGCCCTGCTTCGGGTTCTTAAAGTGCCTCGGATCGACGGGGACAGGCTTTGCCCAGCCGAAGCCGGCGACCACTAGCAGGAGAAATCCCATCGGGTCGATGTGCCGGAGCGGATTCATAGAGAGCCTCCCCATCCGTCTGGCGGTCGCATCTCCCAGCTTCCAAGCGGCAAAGCCGTGGCATGCCTCGTGTACACTGAGACTGAGCAGGGCGGTCAATACACGGATGATCAGGATCAAAGCCATCTGATAGTTAAACATCGTCCCAAACTGATTGAGAAACGACATCCGGTATTCCTCCTCCCCGGATAGATACAATACATCCATAATAAGACAGTATATTTATTATAGCGAATCATTCGGAAAAACACAAGTCGAAGAACGGTGAGAATACATCGCTCAGAGAACTTTTTTCTCAAGTTCTTCCCTACCGGTAGAACAAAGCACCTGACTCCCGCAGGAATCAGGCACTTTTCAGGTCATAATTTTACTTCTTAAAGCTGTCTTTCAGACTGACAGAGCGGTTGAATACCATAGCTCCGGGCTCGGAATCCCTGTTGTCCACACAGAAATAGCCCAGACGCATGAACTGAAAGGAGGCGGGAGCGGTGGCAGTGGCCAGAGACGCTTCCAACTTGCAGTTGGTGAGCACTTCAAGAGAACTGGGATTCAGACAGGCAAGAAAGTCCTTCCCTGCGGCATCGGGGGCGGCATCGTCAAAGAGATTGTCGTACAGCCGCACTTCGGCGTCAATGGCTGTGGCGGCATCTACCCAATGGATGGCAGCACCTTTGATCTTCCGCCCGTCGGCAGGGTCTCCACCTCTGGAGTTGGGATCATACTCCGCCAGAACTTCGAGTACATTGCCGTTTTCGTCCTTGACGCAGCCGGTACACCGGATGACATAGGCACCCTTCAGACGGCACTCGGGGCCGTTGGGCGTGAGCCGCTTATACTTCTTGAACGGCTCTTCCATAAAATCGTCGGACTCGATAAAGAGATGGCGTGAGAAGGTAACCTCACGGGTGCCCATCGACTCATCCTTTGGGTGGTTTTCGATGACGAAGGTCTCGCTTTGACCTTCCGGATAATTGGTGATGGTCAGCGGAATGGGGCGGAGTACTGCCATCACGCGGGTGGCAGTGCTGTCCAAATGGCTGCGGAGGCAGGATTCCAAAAATGCATACTCAACAGTGGAATCCGCCTTGGCAACGCCGATCTGCTCGGAGAAGCTGCGGATGGCTTCCGGCGTATAGCCCCGGCGACGCAGACCGCAGATGGTGGGCATACGGGGATCGTCCCAGCCGGAGACATAGTTCTGCTCTACCAGCTGGCGCAGTTTACGCTTGGACATGACGGTGTGGTCAATACCCAAGCGGGCAAACTCGATCTGACGGGGTTTCGCCGTGCAGGAGATATTGTTGATGACCCAGTCATAGAGAGGACGATGCGCCTCGAACTCCAACGTGCAGAGGGAGTGGGTGATGCCCTCAATGGCATCCTCAATGGGATGGGCAAAGTCATACATGGGATAAATGCACCATGCATCGCCGGTGCGGTGATGGCTCTGATGCTTGATGCGGTAAATAGCGGGATCCCGCATATTGAAATTGCCGCTGGCAAGGTCGATTTTCGCCCGTAGAGTCATGGCCCCATCAGGGAACTCCCCTGCCCGCATCCGGCGAAACAGGTCAAGGCTCTCTTCAATGGGACGGTCCCGATAGGGGCTGGTGGCAGGAGTATTAACATCGCCCCGGTTGGCGCTCATCTCCTCGGCGGAAAGCTCACAGACATAGGCCAAGCCCTTTTCAATCAGCTCTACGGCATACTGATACATCTGCTCAAAATAGTCGGAGGCGTAATAGAAACGATCCTCCCAGTCATATCCCAGCCACTTGATGTCCTCCTGAATGGCGTCCACGAACTCCACATCTTCCTTCGTGGGATTGGTGTCGTCCATACGGAGATTGCATAGGCCGCCATACTTCTGGGCAGTGCCAAAATCGACATAGATGGCCTTGGCGTGGCCGATATGGAGATAGCCATTGGGCTCCGGCGGGAAACGGGTATGAACCGTCATGCCGGCGTACCGACCGCCATCAGCGATATCCTCGTCGATGAAATTGTGGATGAAGTTCTGTGTCATCAAATTATTTTCATTTTCTGCCAAAGGAATCACTCCCTCTCTTATCTTCCTGAGATATTATAAACCAAAAAACGCCATTTGAAAAGAGAAAATGACACCGTGGAAATGCGACAGAATATACGCAGGATTCCCGCCATTTTGTCTATTTTGTCTGCGCCTGTTGCTCAAGCCGTTATTGACAGGAAGAGATAAACTGTGCCATACTGAAGCAAAACAACGGAAACAGTGCGAGGTGATTTCTTTTGCTTGGTGGGCGGCAGATTCGCAACGGCTATGACTATGAGACCTATGTGGCAGAGGTGCTGAAACGAAAGGGCTTTCGCAAAATTGAGCAGACCGTCAAGTCCGGAGATTACGGCGTTGATCTGCTGGCCAAATATCACGGCGTCCGCTACGCGATTCAGTGCAAATACTATGCTGACCCAGTAGGGGGCTTTGCAGTACAGGAGGCGGTGGCCGGGATGGCGTTTTACGGCTGTGAGCGGGCGATGGTCGTCACCAACAGCTGCCTGACTAAGGCTGCAGGAGAACTGGCGGAGGCCAACGATGTAGAGGTACTGGAGTACATTGCTCCGGAGCATGAGACCTTCTGGGAGTGCCGAAAGCCATGGGAGCTGGTGTTGCTGGCGGCGGAGTGCGTTTTCTTTGGGCTTGCGCTTCATCAGATGGTCTTGCAGCAGATCTTTCAATGGAAGGCTGTCGGTATTCTGGCACTCCTGTGCTTCCCGTTTCCCTATTTTGCGGTGTGGTTTGCACGGCTGATTTACCATATTGTTCGCAGGGCGGTCTCCGGCTCCGATCACTAGAACGCCGCATATTGGATCGTGTTTTGCCCGATATGCGGCGTCGGTTTTCATCAAATTTGCTTTCTCAGCTGCTGAATGGCACCCTTTTCCAGGCGGGAGACCTGAGCCTGAGAGATGCCCACTTCCTCAGATACTTCCATCTGGGTCTTTCCCTGATAGAACCGAAGTTCCAGGATGTGCCGTTCTCGTTCGCTGAGCCGATCCATGGCGTCACGGAGCGCCAGATGCTCCAGCCAGTGATCGTCGGTGTTCTTCTCGTCCCTGACCTGATCCATGACACAGACGGTGTCGCCGCTGTCGGAATAGACCGGCTCATACAGGCTGACCGGGTCGGAAATGGCATCCAGTGCAAAGACCACCTCCTCCCGCTTCAGATCCAGCAGTTTTGCGATCTCATCCAGTGACGGCTCCCGTTGATGTTCCTTGGCAAATTGCTCCTTTGCCTGCAATATGTGATAGGCGGTATCCCGCATGGAGCGGCTGACCCTCAGAGACGAAGAATCCCGCAAAAAACGGCGAACCTCGCCCAGAATCAGCGGCACTCCGTAAGTGCTGAACCGTACCTCAAACTGATCTCCGTCGAAGCGGTCCACTGCTTTGACAAGGCCGATACAGCCGACCTGAAACAGATCGTCCATATTCACTCCCCGTCCGGCGAAACGCTGGATGACCGAGAGTACCAGGCGTAAATTCCCCTCGATCATCTGCTGCCGAGCCTCCTCATCTCCGGCCTTCACACGCTTCAACAGCTCTGTCATCTCGCTGCTCTTGAGCACCTTCAGCTTTGCGGTATTGACGCCGCAGATCTCTACCTTGCTGTGCATAAGCAAAACCTCCTGTGGTACTGTTACCAGTATCTCCACAGGAGGTTTTCCCTATGCGGGGTTAATTTGTCGATTAGTTGGCAGGAACAGGATCCGTCAGGCCAAAGTAGTCCAGAATGGGCTGGGCAGAGACGTTCTCTGTGTCAAAGATCGTGAAGTCGATGACAGCATACTCATCACCGTAATCCACAATGATCGTATAGTCCACCATCGAGGAATCATAGATTGAACCGTAGAAAGCACATGCCTGAGCCTTGCCGTCTGCGGAAGTGACCAGATCGGTAGGAGTTACGTCGTAACCCAGTTCCTTATAGAAGCTGACATCTTCGTCCAGATTTTCCTTAAGGTCGTACCAGCTGGCAGTTGCGGAGCTATAATCGATCGACCATGCGTAGTTCTCTGCAGCAACGTCAACCATCGTATAGCTGGTAGAGATATATGCTTCATCCCAGTCGGCGTTGTTGAACACAGGGACAGTGATTTCCTGATCGTAATAGGAGAGATAAGTGAACTCAGAGATGTCATTGCTCACAGAGCTCAGGTGCAGATTTTCCAGAGAGCCCATTTCAGCTTCATAGTTCTCCCAGTCAATGTCAGAGCCGTCGTCATCGTCAAAGGAAAATTCGGTGGAAGCATCGCTGAAGCTGAAGGTCTCGCTCAGCTCCCAAACATCGGTGTACTGATCTGCGTCAAACTCAATGGCCAGATAGTGGACAAGGTCATCTTGCTCTGGAGCTTCGAATACCCACATAACCAGGAAAGTATTGTCATCGGGATAGTATCCGTAAACCTGATAGGCGTCATAGCCTGCAATTGTGACCTCTGCACCGGCAGGATCTTCTGCGCCTTCATTCTCCAGACTTCCCAGCAGAAGGTTGGCAGTAGTCTCCGGTGTGGTATCGGCAAAAGCAGAGACAGTGAAGATGGTTTTACCTGTGACGTCAGAATACTGGAAGCCTTCCACATCGCCGCTCATACCGCCCTCTTCCTGAAAGGCAATGAACTCGGATGGAACATTGATGTATCCGGCCTCGTCATTGCCGACCCGCTGGGTATCCAGCAGATAGCTGGGCGTATCGGACGAATCGTCAGGCCAGGAAACATCGCCGCCGTCATCATCGTCATCCCAGCTATAGTCATCACTACCATAGGAGTACAGACCATTGGCCAGTGCAGTCAGCTCATCGGCAGAGATGGTGTCGGTGGGAGCCTTGAAGGTATCGACATTCTTGACCGGTTTGATGGTGCCGGAAATATTAATGGAGAAATCGCTGGTGTCTCCCACATAGCTGATAGAGTAGCTGCTATCCTTGTTCTTGCCGATGGTGACCTCAATGGACATCTTCTCAAGCTCCTTGGCATCCTCAGAGGAGAGCTCTTCATCCAGATCGTCTAAGGAATCCTCCATGGTGTCCCACAGATTGTTTAAGGTGTCCTTATTCAGCGTCTCGGAATCGGGAACCAGATCAAGCAGGGTATCGATGTAGTCATTTCTGTTGTCGCTCAGATCCTTGATGATAATCTTAGACAGATCTAGCAGAGCCACGCCGTCCAACGTGAGTGTAAAGCTGCTGTCGTTGTTTTTGACAATGGCGTCCTTGCGGGATAGAATGTCCTCCTTCACCTTTGTGCCGGTGCCCTTGAGCAGCTCTTCCAGATCCTTGACAGCGTCGCCGGAAGTGGCGGCATCCCCGGCAGCGATCTCAATATAAGAGGCGTTGAGCACACTGGAGAGATCTTCCCCTATCAGCAGTTCCGCAAGTGCTGATAGCTCATCAGCATTTACATAGATGGTAGTGTCATCCACCAGAATCTCCGGAATGTCAATCGTAATGCCGGAGACGCCGAAAGAGCCGGTCAGCTTAGCCTGCCTGACGCTTTCATAGGTGCTGCCCTCCAGATACGCTTTGACCTTTGTACCGTCGGCAGTCAAGACAATATCCATGTCATAATCCCTGTCAGTCACCTTGCCTACTTCTTCAAAGAGATCAAAGAAAGACTGGGCAGGAGACTTGCCGCAGGCAGACAGCATCGTCAGCAGCATCGTCAGAGCCAGCAGGATCGCAAGTGGTCTGCGAATGGTTTTCATTTCCATTCCTCCTATTCTAGTTCTGGGTTGCCCCAGTATCCTGAGAACAGTGTATCATATTATTTCGGGAGAATCCACTCTTATTTAGCACTTTTCTGTGACAACTTCTTAATTCCTCCGTAAAGAACGGTTCCATTAACCATCCATACGGATCATTTCCTTGCGCAAACGGGCAATGATCCGCTTTTCCAATCTTGAGATATAAGACTGAGAAATGCCCATTTGGTCTGCGATCTCTTTTTGCGTATAGACTTCCTGACCGCCCAATCCGAATCGCATAGAGATGATCCTGCGATCCCGCTTAGCCAGTTTTGCCAGTGCGAGAGCCAGGTTTTGACGATCTACATCGTCCTCCATAGGTCGTATGACCAGATCGCTGTCAGTGCCGAGAATATCGGAGAGCAGCAGTTCATTGCCGTCCCAGTCGGTATTCAGCGGCTCATCGAAAGAGACTTCGCCCTTCTGATTGGCTGTTTTTCGCAGGTACATCAAAATCTCATTTTCGATGCAGCGGGATGCGTAGGTAGCCAGCTTGATGTTCTTTTCCGGATTGAAAGTATTGACTGCCTTAACCAGGCCGATGGTGCCGATAGAGATCAAGTCCTCCAAATTGATGCCGGTATTGTCAAAACGGCGGGCGAGATAGACCACCAGACGGAGATTATGCTCTATGAGGGTATCTCTTGCCGCCTTGTTTCCATCGCGAACCTGAAAGAGCAGTTCCCGCTCTGTCTCCCGGTTCAGCGGCGGCGGCAGAACGTCGCTTCCGCCGATATAATGTACGCCCTCTGCCCTGCCCAACAAGAGCTTTAGACGGCACAGCCCCAGTTCTACCCAATGTCTAAATTCCACCCTCATATTCTGCCTCCTGATTTGATATGTGAGATGCCAATGATACCCTGATAGCCGCCGTCGGATAGCGGCTCCGGCGAGAGCGCCACCAACTGCCGATGGATGACCTGTTTGTCCAAGACGGCGCTGTCTACCCGAACGGCCAGCAGCATGCCCTGTGCCGTGCCAACTCCACGATAAGGGAGCAAATGAAGTCTCCCTCTCCCCCATTCGCATCCAATACGGCTCATCCCCTGAACGGGGTCCGAGACGTCCTCTTTCGTGATTTGAGGCTCCGGTGGCAGCAGCGGTGCCACAGTTTGCCATTCTGCCACCAGGACAGAGCCGGAACCCCCGGGATCTGTAAGCAAATTACCGGAATCGGCCAGTACAGTGAGACCCACCTGCCTGGGACCCCAACGGAGCATCACCGGGATCAGCTCGTAGCCGTCCCTGGGGACAAGGCGCTTTAATACACTGGATGACAGCCAATAGCATACTGCGCCTGCCAGCAGCAGTGCCTTCCAGTCCAGCCGGGTCACCGGGATGCCACGAGGATAGGTGAGGGAAACAGAACAGCAAAGGGAGACCATAATCAAAATTCCGGCCAGTACACAGGAAAGTGCCAGAAACAGGACAACCAGACGCAGAATGCCCCGGCGAAGTCCATAGGCAGTAACAGTCATCAGCAGCATCCAGAGCATCCGAAAAACGGGATGACAGAAAAAACGAACCCCCGGAAGAAAGACCAGAACCGCATAACAGGCCCCCAGAAACGCTCCCGCTGCCAGCCGAAGCCGCTGAAATGGCACAGCAGCCAATCGGGCGGTGGAGAGCAGGAGCAGATAGTCCAGTATTCCGTTGAGGGCAAAGATGGTATCGACGTATACGACAGTCAAGCTCGGACCTCCTCTTCTCTCAGCTATATGGACAGCCCTAAGTATATACCTGTCCCACGCAAAAAGGCGTCTAAGGTGGTCTGAATGCAAAAGAAAACCATCCTCAAACGAGGACGGTTTCCGATGCATTTTTGAAGTTAATTGAATTTGTAGATCTTTCTTGCCAGCCGATACAGGCTTACACTCAGCTTGCGGCCCTGATAGCCGGGCAGGTTGGAGACCATGGAGAGGGAGCGGTACTTCATCTTGCGATAGAGATAGGCATCCGTCTCCCGCAAATATTCCCAAAGCTCATCCTTCTTCTTCAGGTTCTCCTCGGTGCCGGAGATCAGGAGGAAGATGGAAGAGATCGTCATCATCATAGACAGATAGCGGCACATATAGCGGTAGAGCTTATAGTTGGTGGAGCGCAGGCTCATGACGTCATAGCAGCGCAGCATGATGCGGGTCACCCGCAGCTGCTGATCCACACGGCGTACCATCACTTGTTCGTTG
Source organism: Oscillospiraceae bacterium (assembly GCA_902775105.1). GTDB lineage: Bacteria > Bacillota > Clostridia > Oscillospirales > Oscillospiraceae > Onthomonas. The sequence goes on along the minus strand of CACYLC010000019.1, from coordinate 5,102 downwards.
ACGCTTTGATCTTGCCGCCCGATAAAGTAACGATAGAAGTCCAAATCCATGTAGTACATCGTCTTGACCCAAGGCAGGGGCTGATAGACGAAAATATTATCCACATAGAAGGTGTGCTTCGGAAGCTCCAGGCCGCACTCGCACAGAAGCTGGGTGCGGTAAAAGACGGAGTGCATCAGCAGATATTCAGATGGACGCCAGTGACCCACATCCTTCCAGCCAAAGACAGTGTTCTGGGGAAATACGTTGGAATAGCGAACGGTGTGGTGAGTGTTGTCCTCCACATGCTCATATACATAGTTGCAGATAAGCAGATCCACCAGTTCATCCTTGCTGACCCATTCCCGGATCGTATTCAGCACCTTCTGCAGGTGATCAGTGTCTACCCAGTCGTCCGAATCAACGACCTTAAAATACACACCAGTCGCATTGCGCATCCCCTGATTGACACCCTCTCCGTGTCCGCCGTTGGGTTGATGGATGACCCGAATAATGTCAGGATACTCTGCGGCATAGCGGTCAGCAATGATCGGGGTTTCGTCGGCGGAACCGTCATCCACAAGAATGATCTCCACATCATTTCCGCCGGTGAGCAATGTATCAATGCAGTGGGACATATAAGCGGCCGAATTATAGCACGGCACGGCAAACGTGATCAGCTTCAAAGGTATCCGCTCCCTGTATTCGATATTTTTCCTGATGCACAGGCGAAAAGTAGTATATCACAGATTTTGCGGCTTGTTAAGGGCGGAATTTGAAATAATTGTGAAAAGAACTTTAAACTGCGGGAGGTTTTTATGGGCGTAATGCCGCCTGTTCCAGATTAGAGGCGAGAAGGACAGGCTGAAACTGTACGTCCTCCAAGGCTGACTGCGCTGCCGGCAGGATCAGCTCCATATGAGCTACCAGCGAATTGGGTTTTCCCATGGGATCGTCCTGACCGAAGGGGACACAGAAGTACCCCTTTCGGCTGAGCAGATCCCCCAGGTTGCGCAGAGAGACTGACAGTCCGTCATTGGTGGACGGTGCCAGCAGTACCGGTCCGCCGTTTCTCAAATGTGCCTTGGCTGCCATGGTGATGGCGGTATCTGTGATGCCGGCTGCCAGCTTTCCCAGGGTATTGCCGGTGCAGGGGGCAATAATCAGCAGATCCAGCAGTTTCTTCGGCCCGATGGGCTCAACCTGAACGATGCGATCCCAGACACTGTGGCCGGTGAGCTGCTCCAGCTGTTCCCTCAATTGTTGACTGCTGCCGAAGCGTGTATCCTGGCCCCCGCTCTCCTCTGCCAGTATCGGGATAATGGTGCCGCATTGCGGTACCAGCTCCCGGAGTGCGTCCAGTGTCTGCCGGTGGGTGCAGTAAGAGCCGCACATGGCAAATCCAACGCGTGCGTCCTTTAATTTCATACTTCCAGCTCCTGCAGAATGTGATAGATCGTGTCCTTGATAATCTTCCCCGATGTGGCCGGAGCCACCTTTCCCGGCAGCGAGAGCGCCCAAATCACCTTGACGCTCAGCTGGGAGGCCGCTTTCAAATTGACGCCGCCGGGCTTGGAGGCAAGGTCGATGATCAGACAGTCCTCCTTCAAATCCAGCAGCTGGGGAAAATCCAGCACCCGGATTGGTACGGTGTTAATAATCAAATCGTAAGAACTAAGCCAGCCGGTCAGCTGCCCTGTATGTTCCGGCTCATAGCCGTATGCTTCGATCCACGCAAGATCGCCGTATTTTCGGGCAGAAACGGTCACTTTCGCACCCATCCCGTGCAGACGGTGCGCCAAAATTTTCCCAAGTCTTCCGAAGCCGATGACCAGCACCCGAAGTCCGTACAGTGTCGTAGGCAGCTCCTCCATGGCAATCTGAAGTGCTCCCTCCGCAGTGGGTACGGCATTGGCCACTGCCAGCTCTTCCCGTTCAAAATAGTCTCGGAGGATGAGCTGCCTCTGCTCTGCCAGCACCCGCATCTGAGGCGTTACCCGTCCGGCGCAGACGACCTGACCGGGGTTGAGCCCGTTCAGCAGATCCTCCACCGGAATGCGTAGATCTGAGAGAGAGGCGTTGATGATTCCCCGCTCTATCGTCACCGGGAGGGGGAGAATGACGCAGTCAGCCTGTTCCATCCCCTTCATGGTATCAGAGCCGGGCAGCAGACCCGGATTGGGCCGGCGCTCCATGGCATAGGTCTGAACATTATGCCCGTCCTCCATCAAAAACTCCGCCAGCTTTGCCTGACGTAGATCGCCGCCGACGACCCAGAAATTCAATGCATGTCGCATTGATGTTCCACCATCCTTTCTCATTCTGGGATAGGACAGTTTATGCGCCGAACAAGCTGAGGTGTGCGGGAAAATGAAAAAAAGGGAAAAGAGACGACCGGCCATCTTTCGTTCGGCCGATCGTCCCGTTCAAAGGTTGGCTATTCTCTTATTTAGACGGCGTCAGAACTGCTATTCCGAAGGAAGGAAGTGTGAGCTGGGAGCCATCCAGGACAACTTCCTCTGCCGAAACAGTGAGCACGGCAGACAATTCCGTATACTCTGACGCCTCGCCGTTCAGCGTCACTGTCACAGATTCCTCTGAGGTGTTGATCAAAATCAGAATCGGCTCTAAATCCGAGTCATCCGCTGCCCTCGTAAAAGCACAGATTTCCTTGCCAGACAGCGCTTCCAGTACATGTGTGTTGCCTCGGGCGATGACAGGGAAGCTGTTGCGAATGCGAATGGCGTTGCGATAATAGTTGTAGACGGAATAGGGATCGGTGGACTGGGTTTCATAGGACGGGAACTTCATCTCAAAGTCCTCCATATCCTGAGGCCCGGTACACATTCCCAAGGCGTTTTCGTCCTCACTCCAATACATAGGGGCGCGCTTGTTCTCGTCTCTGCCGGAGCCTTTCATACCCAACTCCTCGCCGTAATAGACGAAGGCATTTCCCGTCATCAGCAGATTCAGACCTCCGGCCAGCTTGGTGTGGCTGCCGTCGTCCCATGCATAATAGCCTGTGCTGCGAGCCATGTCGTGGTTGGTGTAGAAGGGGGCATTGACGAAATCCGGATTGTAGGAGGCATAAAGCGCCTCTTCCTCCTCCAGTGCCTCACCAAAGGCAATGGCATTCGTCGTTCCTTTTACCACTCTGGCAATGGTCCCGTCGCCGTCAGCAAAGGCAAAATCAAACATGGAGTCAATCCCGCTCTCGTAATAGGAAGCGTAGGTTCCCTGATCTGCCCAAGCCTCGGCCACCAGATAGGCCTCCGGATTCTGGCTCTTGACCGTATCCGTCAGCCAGCCCAAAAATGCAATGCTATCCAGACGGCTCTCGGTATAGTAGGAGGTGACAGCGTCCAGCCGGAAGCCGTCTACTCCCCTGTTCAGCCAAAAACCGGTGATCTCTGCGATCTCATTGCGAACCGCCTCGTTGTCCAGATTTAGATCTGGCATGCCTTCCCAAAAACGAGCCTCATAGTACCAGTCAGAACCGGGCAGCTGGGCATAGCCGTTGGCAGCCTCATGGATAAAGTTATAGTAGCCTACATAGGGGCACTCCTCCACAGAAGGCTCTGCGCCCTCCGGCAGTTGGCGCAGATAATCTGCTGCCTCCAGAAACCACGGATGGTCCGAAGAGGTATGGTTAACTGCCAGATCGAGAATCACCCGGATCCCCCGTGCATGGCACTGTGTCAGCAAGTTATCAAAGTCCTCCAGTGTTCCGTACTGAGGGTCAATATCCTGATAATCCGTTGCGTCGTACTTATGATAAGTGGGTGACGGAAAAATCGGCATCAGCCAGATCATGGTACAGCCCAGATCGTCACCGGTGGTGGGGTCGCCGTCGTTGATGTAATCCAGCTTCTCCGTCAGGCCGCCCAGATCCCCGATGCCGTCTCCGTCACTGTCGTAGAAAGAGTAGACAAAGACTTCGTAAGTGGTGCGATAGGCGTCCTCGTCCGCGTGAGGAACCAGGGTGCTGTTCAACTGCTCCATCTGAGAGGTCTGAGCACTTTCGAAAGCAGTATCTTCAACCGTATCTGTCTCTTCAACAGACTGCTCTTTCGTCTGCGTATCCGGTGTTTCCACAGCAGTTGACTCTGTACCGCCGCAGCTACAAAGGAGCAACAACAGTGCCAGCATTAGTGAGATGATACATGTCGGTTTTCTCATGAAATTCCTCCTCGACGAGAAAAGAGATGGATGATTCGTTTAAAAGCGGCGGCAGCCATGGCTGCCGCCGCTCAAATGCTGCGTTTTTTAGATGGGAAAATTAACCCTTGACAGAGCCGCCGGTGACGCCTTCCACATAGTACCTCTGCAGGCACATAAAGAGGATGGTGACCGGGATAGCTACCAGAATACCACCTGCGCAGAAGCGGGTGAAGTAGCCCTGATAGTCGTTGGTCCAAACCCAGCGCTGCATGGCGACTGCTACGTTATAGCTGTCGCTGTGACCGAAGGCCACATAAGAGGCAAAGATGTAATCACACCAGGGAGCCATGAAGGCAACCAGAGCGGTGTAGATGATGATCGGCTTGGACAGCGGAATGATCATCTGGAACAGGATCTGCGCCCGGGATGCGCCGTCGATACGAGCGGCCTCGTCCAGAGATTTGGGGATGGTATCGAAGTAGCCCTTACAGACATAATACTGCATACCGGAGCTGGCCACAGAGATCAGGATCAAGCCGGGGATTGCGCCCTCCTGCGTCAGACCGAGCATCTTCAGCAGGAAGTACAGGCAGATCATGGTCAAAAAGCCGGGGAACATGCCCAGAACCAGCCAGATATTCATCAACCCACGGCGGCCTTTAAAGCGCATACGGGAGAGGGCGTAGCTGACGCAGATAATGACGATCGTCTGGAAGAGTGTCACAAAGGCTGCAATAACGAAAGTGTTCAGATACCATCTGGTAAATTTGGTGCCATCACCAAAGAGGAACTTATAGTTATCCAGAGAGAAATCCTTAGGCATCAAATAGTTCACCATGCCGCCGCTTTCTGTGGCATAGGAACGGAAGCTCTGCATGAGAAGGCAGAAAAAGGGGAACAACCAGATCACACTGATAATGATCAAAAGAAGGTAAGCGAGCGCATTACCGATTCTACGTCTT
>CACYLC010000018.1 GCA_902775105.1 Oscillospiraceae bacterium | reverse complement strand
TATGACCGTTCGCTCCTGTAAAACAAACGTATCGGCCTGTCTACCATCAGGGGAGACGGGCCGATACGTTTGTCATTTCAGAACTGGTCCACGCCTGGAGACGCTGGGCAGGCCGGAGGACGTGGCCGGGACGGTGCGGTTCCTCTGTTCGGAGGAGGCACGGTTTATCACCGGACAGGTGATCGGGGTGAACGGCGGGATGGTGATTTGATCTCGATTTTGGCCAGACATCTCTTCGCCTTTTCCTCTCCAATCTGACCTTATAAAAAAGAACAAATCTGGCATTTGATTCAATGCCAGTCCCTGCTATAATAAAATCACCTTAAGGCAATTAACCCACAAGATTGGAAGGATTATTATGAAACAAAAATTTTCTACTCGCAAGCTGGCCTATCTGGGTCTGCTGACCGCACTGGTCTTTGCCAGCAACTACGCCCGCATTATTCTGCCCGTCAGCATCGGCGGCACCACCGCCTTTACGCTGGCAAACATCGTCTGCGCCCTGTCCGGCCTGATCCTGGGTCCCATCGGCGGACTGGCCTCCGGTCTGGGCTCCGCCCTCTATGACCTCACCAACCCCGTCTACGCCGCTGAGAGCTGGATCACCTTCCTCACCAAAGGCGCTCTGGGTCTGGTGGCCGGTATTGCCGCGGCCAAGCTGCTGAAAAAGGGCGAAACCAGCTATCCCAAGTATGTCATCAGTACAGTGTTGGGTGCCCTGACCTACTACATCCTCTATTTCTTCAAGACATTCCTGATCTCCGGTCTCTTTGCCGAGGAGGGCGCTTCTGCCGCCCTGGGCTTTGCCGCCATTGCCGGTAAGATCCCCGCCTCCGTCTTTAACGCCGTCGTCGCCATTGTCGTCGCCCCGCCGTTGGCCATCGCTCTGGTCAAGGCGCTGAAAAAGAGCAATCTGGCGCTGGAAGAGTGAGAACCGTATCATTCAAAATTTGACGCCAAAAGGGCTGTCTCCCATAACAGGAGACAGCCCTTTCACTGTGTTAGAATTGGTCAACGCCGTTTGAAATGAGCACGGTTGGAACCAGCCACATGAGGAGGAAGAACAAGATGTTCACCAAACTCAGGGAGCCGTAGGCGCTCATCAGGGTGAGGTAGAAGCCCAGCAGCGCGCCCACCACCGAGCCTGCCGCCGTCAGAAGGGCATTTAACCGCACCACAGAGCGCATCCGGCGTCCACCGATAATGGCGTCTGCGTAGGGCGCGATGCCCTCCCGGAAGATAAGGGCACCCAGCGTGCTGTTGTGGGGCTGACCCTTGGCGGACAGCTCATGCCGCCGCTCCACCGCCGGATACTGCATCCGATCCGCCTGCAGCTTGAACCGCTGGCGCAGCACCTCCGGGGTGATATTGAAGTCCCGGGTAGCCAAAATGGGATGGATGCCGTCGCTAAGCAACGCATGGACGGTGGGACGTACCGCTCTGGGCAGGCTGTAATTGAGGGCAAAGCTGCCCTGAAGCCGGTCATTGATGACGCAAAACACGGCGTTTCGCACCTGATAGCCGGGGTCAATGGAGATGCCGTGTACCTGCAGGTAGCCTGCGGTGCCAATCATCACCGTGTCTCCCCGGATCATACCGGTAAAGCCGCCCTCCTCGCTCCAATTCAGGTCGTCCACCCGGCGGTAGAAGCCGCCCTGAATCCGAACCTGATCGTCAAAAATCTTGGCAAGGCCCATGTCTGCCTCCCGGATCACGGAAGCGGTACAGCCCGTCAGCTTCTCCAGCGACACGTCGCCGAAGTTATGAATGCCGGTAAACTGGACGGAGCCATCCGGAAAGAGATCCCGGTCAGTCAGCACAATGCCGGCGTCTCCCTGCATGGAGGCAATGCCGACCCAGCCTGCCAAAATCGCCCCGGAGCGGTGGAGCCGCTTGACCAGCTTGCTGTAAGGAAGGCCGTAAGCCAGCGTGGCGGACAGGGGCGTTGCCAGCACAAAGATGACCGACCAGCTCCAGATGAGCTGCTGCGGGTTCTTCTGCCCTACCACGGAGAGAATGCCGAAGAGGAAACAGGCAATCATCATCACCGGGGTAACGTAGCGGCAGGCACGTTCCACGCCGTCCGGCTCCTGAATCTGACTGCCGAAGTTCTTGGCGCTGCCCGGCTCCTTGACAAAGACGCCCTTGCCGTTCCACTTATTCTCGTCCATGGTCAGCCGCTCAAACTGGCTGCGGCAGTAGGCGTCCTCGCAGGCGTCCCGCAGTCCCCGCTTCTTTCGGCAGTTGCCCCATGCCACCGCCCACAGGCTCAGCGCCGCAAAGCCGCAGAAGGGGAGCGGTCCTTCTCTGCCCAAAAGGGTATACCACACGCCGTCGATGATGGCCAGCACCACGCCGATGGAGGAGAGCGTATTCAGTCCCGGATGTCTCCGCGCCAGACGCATGATGCCCTCCAGGAGGGTGTCCAGTCCCGCCGCACTTGCAGCCAACAGGCCCAGCACCAGAATAATGCCGGTGAGCTTCAGGTTGTCCTGCAAAAAGGGGACCTGAGCAAAGGGCAGTTCGCCTCCCGCAATGGCAGTCACGGCCAGGAGCAGCACAGCCAGAAGGAACTGGAAGGGCAGTCGCCCATGACCGCTCTTATAGCTGGCTTCGTAGATGCGGTACAGCTGCTTGGGAGAGGTGTCCGGCGCACGGCGCACGGCAGCTTTCTCCACCTTTGCCTTCTCCCGATCCGTTTTTTCCCGTCTGGGCTTAGGGCGGCTTGGCACCTGCTCCTCGTCGGTGCCGGGGATAAGCCGTTCTACCTGCTGGTAGACGGCCTCCTCCGCCTCTTCCTCCTCGCTGTCGTGGCGGAACATAGTGCCAGCAAACTCATCCGCCTGTTCCCGCCAGGCATCGATCTTCTTTTGCAGCAGGCTGGGCTTTGCCTCCGGCATCGGGATCACTTTCTCCTGTTCCTGCCGGGCGGCTCTCGCCGCTTGCTCCCGCCGTTCCCGCTCTTCCGCCTCCTGCTGGGCTGCGGCGGCCTTTTCCCGTTTCAGCCGCTCCCGGCGTGCTTTCCGCTCCGCCTGCCGCTCTTCCCATCGTGCTACCAGACGCTGGAGCAGCGTGGGGCCGTCCTCGTCCTCCATTTGCTCCTCTTCGTCCGTTTCGTCCTCCGTTCCCTCTTTCAGTGGGTCAGGCTCTGCCGGCAGTTCGTCCTCAGGCTCCTCCGGTTCCAAGTGCTCGTCAGCATCGCTCTCGCCTTCCGGGTTCTCGCCGGCCGCCGGTTCCGCTGTTATCTCCTCTTCGGGCGGCTCATGCCGGTTGGCGTTTGCCTCCAGCATGGCCTCAAGAGCGTCCTCGTCCTCATCCACCTCGAAATCTCTGGACTGCCGCTCCTCGGCGGAGCGCCGCTGGACGGTGTTCAAATGGAGGGTCAGCAGTTGGAAGCTGCGCTCCGATTCTGTGGGTGCGCCACCCTGATCCATTTTTTCTTCCTCTTTCACGGTATCACCTATATCCAGTCTGTTAGCCTCTCTGCCGTACCGCTTCGTAGAGCAAAATTGCTGCCGAGGCAGAGGCGTTGAGGGAGTTGAGCTTGCCTTTCATGGGAATGCTGACGGTGAAATCGCAGTTCTCCGCCACCAGGCGGCTCATTCCGCTGCCCTCAGAGCCAATGACAATGCCGGTGGGTCCTTTCAGATCCGCCTCATAGAGATTCACCGCTCCGTCCGCCGCCGTGCCGAAGATCCACATGCCCTGTTCCTTCAGCTCTTTCAGGCAGGCCGTCAGGTTGGCTACTCTCGCCACCGGCACATGGGAGACCGCTCCCGCCGAGGTCTTGGCCACGACGGCAGTGAGGCCGGCGCTTCTTCGCTTGGGGATAATGACACCGTGGGCTCCGGCGCACTCGGCCGTGCGAATGATGGCGCCCAAATTGTGGGGATCGGAGATCTCGTCGCAGATGACAATAAGAGGCGCCTCTCCCCGCTCCGCGGCCACAGCGAGAATATCCTCCACGCTGACATACGCCCGGACTGCGGCCACGGCGATGACGCCCTGATGGGCATGGGTCTGGCTCATATTGTCCAGCTTCCGCCGGTCTACGTCCACCACCACAATGCCCTTTTCCCGTGCCTTGGAGGCAATATGCCCCAGAGTGGCGTCCGTCTCCCCTCTGGCGATCATGATTTTATCTATATTCGTGCCCACCCGCAGCGCCTCAATGACGGCGTTGCGTCCCTCGATCATGCCGTCAGCAGGACTGTCCGGCCGGGGGCGGCGTTCTCTTTTTTCGTTCAACCGTAGCTTCCTCCTGTCATAGACGTTGACAATAACTCATCGTTAGTATAACACACTTTTCCCCCTATCAAAAGCAAAAAATGGATTTTTAAGGTCTGTTTCCTCTTTTTTGTCAAAAATGAGCAGACTTGGCGCTTTGTCTCAGCATAGTGCCGAAAAAAAGAGAAACACTAATTTCAAACAGATCATCGGCGTATTGTGCTGAAAGAATTGGAATTGGAAATTTTTCACTGGAAAAATGCGAAAATCCTTATCCGTTCGGATGACCGGAAATTGGCTTTTCCAATCGTGGCTGGCTTTGGTGGTTTTGGGCAGGGTGAATTTTGCTTCTCCGGGCATAGTACCATCGTTCGCATTTGCAGCAGAAATGGGGGATGGAATATGCAGGAGGAACGACAGAAGCACCCTTGGTTTTATCCGGCAGCCAAGGGAATGCTGATTTTACTGACGGTGCTGCTGATGGCAGTCTCGGCAGTCAGAGCGGACGCTGCGAGCGGTGTGGCGGCACCATCTACGTCCGGCGTACGGTATCTGGTGCCGGTGGGACGGACGGTGGGCATCAAGCTCTTCGCCAGAGGTGTTATGGTGGTAGGGCTGTCTGACGTGACGACAGAGACGGGGAGCTGCTCTCCGGCAAAAGACTGCGGTCTGAAAACAGGAGATATTATCACGCACATCAACCAGACAAGGGTGGACACCATTGAGGAAGTGCAGGAGGTCTTGCAGGAGAGCGAGGGAAATCTGGAGATTCAGGCCACAAGAGGGAGAAAGGAGCTGACCCTCAGCACCACGGCGCTCCCCTGCTCCGCCGACGGCAGCTACAAGCTGGGGGCGTGGATCCGGGATTCCATGGCGGGCATCGGCACGGTGACCTTTTATGACCCGGAGACCTCCACCTTTGCCGCATTGGGGCACGGTATTAACGATGTGGACACAGGGCTTTTAATGCCCCTGCAGTCCGGATCGATCATGCCCAGCCGTGTCTCCGGCGTCGTTGCGGGAGAGAAAGGCTGTCCGGGTGAGCTTCATGGCAGCTTTGATCTGACAAGAGACATCGGCACCCTCAGCGCCAACACCGACTGGGGCATCTTCGGCAAGGCGGAGGCAGGCTGCTTCGACGGCGAGCCGATGGAGGTGGCCTCTGCCGGGGAGCTGAAAACGGGAGCGGCCACCATTCTCGCAAATGTCTCAGGAGATGAGGTGGAGGAATACGAGGTGGAGATCCTTCGCATCTACCCCTCCGGGGGCAAGGAGCGCCAGAGTCTCATGCTGCGGGTGACGGATGAACGGCTGCTGGAATGTACCGGCGGCATTGTACAGGGGATGAGCGGCAGTCCCATCCTCCAAAACGGCAAGCTGGTGGGTGCTGTCACCCATGTACTGGTGAACGATCCCACCCGGGGGTACGGCATTCTGGCGGAGGATATGCTCGGGGCGATCGGATAAATTTTACTGCGCAGGGTCGGCCGACCCTGCGCAATTTTACTTTTTCTCTTTGAATCCTCTTGCTTTTTGACATGGCTTTCGTTATAATAATCAAGTCATCCTACCTGCCGGTGTGATGGAATTGGTAGACGTAGTGGACTCAAAATCCACCGCTGGCGACAGCGTGCCGGTTCGAGTCCGGCCACCGGCATAAAACCCTCCGATGTTCTGCATCGGAGGGTTTTCTTACTGAATACCTGTCACCGTAACATTTTTGAGCAGCGTCAGGGCAGGGATCCGCAGGTTGTTATACTGTACCGTCTCCTGAGACAGATACATCTCCTTCACAAAGTCCAGCATGGAGCCGGAGAGGGAGCCGCCGGAGACGGGAGTCACCTGATCCCCGTCGTGCCAGTAGGCCAGGCGGATCTCACCGAAGATGTCTCCGGTCATCTCGTCCACCTGGAAGTCGGAAAACTCCACCACTTCCAGATATCTGCCGTTTCGCAGCTCCGCCTCGGTGTGACTGCCTCCCTCTACTGCAATGTTGGAAGGGATGAAGGAGTCCTCCAAACCCAGATAGAAGGAGAACATCCGGTTGCCCAGATACCGCTGGGGCACGCTGTCTCTCAGCAGAACCGTGTCCCGGATCGGTGCGCCCTCGCCGTCAAATGCCTGATTGCAGCTGGAATTCTCCAATTCCCGGAGGGCGGTCACAGTGACCCTGTCGCCCCGGATATCCTCCGCAATGGGCGTGCCAATCTGCCAGTCGCTCATTTTGCGGTAGGCCATCTGTGCGTCTGTGCGCTTCACAAAGTATTCGTAGATATTGCAGGCATCGCTTGTCGTAAAAAGGACATCCGCCTTGCCCAGTGCCGGCGTGGGGATAGTGCGCAGCCGATCCTTGCCGTACTGCATGGTGCGGCTCAAATCCTTTTTCAGCCCCTCGGCGTCGCAGGTACCGCTCCTGTAAATGCGATACAGCTCGATCTCATGTCCCCCCTTCCGGGCGTTGACCACTACTTCGATCATGCCGGAGGGGTAGGTCTCCTCCACGTCGATGCCGGCGGAGGTGATAAAGCGGCGAGTGATCTTGTTTACGAAAATTTCGTAGCTGTTTACATCCTCCGTTGCCGTCTCGGGGAGTCGGGTCATGGTCTCGATAAAATCTCTGGCAATCCGGGGCACATCCACCTTTGCCTGCTCCCGCCGGGCTTGATGCGCTTCGGTGACAGGCTGGAGGGTATAGGGCAGATTTTTCACCAGTGTCGCCCGATAAGCCAGATCGTCGATGAGCGCTTGGGCCTCCGACTCTGTCGCCGTGGGTGCAATCTCTGCAGAGGCGCTGCCCATGAACTTACCGTCTTCGATAAGCTGATATACCCGCACGTTGATATGCTCCACCTGTTTCACCCGGTTCTGATCCAGCTCGTGGCGGATGAAGTAGAACTCCCAGTCCTGGGTCTTGGTATTTGCCACCTCCCATGCGTGTACGCCGGATTTTTTCAGCAGAGAAATGATGGTATTCAGCATTATCCCAACCTCGCTTTCGTCTTGAGATAAGGGCCGCCGTCGGCCACCTTGACCCACTCCTTGTAGCCCTTTCCGCAGCCGCCGCTGCCAAATACCTGACGATCAGCGGAGCACATGGAGATATTGCCCAGCAGGTCAGGCACATAGCCAGTCATAATAATGGGAGCTACCGTTTTCCCGGTCAGCCTGCCGTTTTTTATCTCCCGTCCCAGCTTAATGATACACTGAATGCCCCAGTGCTTGGGATCCTCCATGCCACTCTCCATGCCCTCCAGCAGATAGCCGTGGTGGACGGAGGCAATCATATCCTCCAGCGTGTCGGTGCCGGAGTCAAAGATCGTGTTGGTCATGCGGGTATAGGCCTTGTGTTCAAAATTCTCCCGCTTGCCGTTGCCGGTAGGGGCAATGCCCAGCCGCAGGGCGCTGAGGGCGTCGCAGATGCCGGTTTTCAAAATGCCGTGGTCAATTTCGATCACGTCCCCTGCCAGCGTGCCCTCGTCGTCAAAGGCGTAGGTGGTGACGTCCTCGGCACAGAGGGCGCCCTCGTGCATGGTGACAAGGTCACTGCCCACACGCTTTCCGATATACTCCTGACCCAGCGCCCGGTTTTTGACGAACATATCCATCTCCACGCCGTGTCCGAAGGCCTCGTGGGCGATCAGGCCTGTGACCTCCGGGGAGGTAATGATGTCATACTCTCCCGGCTCGATGCGGCCTGCGTCCAGCAGTTCCTCTGCCACACGGACAGCCAAAGCCGCCTTCTCCTTCAACTGATCGAACAGTTCCGGCCCGCACAGCCCGGAAACGCTCTCATAGCCAACCTGATTCCTGCCGTCCCGGCTGACCACGGGAGCCACCACCCCCTCGCTGTAGACGTAGCTCTGGCTCATGTCCCGGTGCTCGGTAAGGAACAGCTTGCAGATGTGGGTGGACTGGGCGTTTACAACGCACTCGATCATGTCCTCCCCCAGCGCCATGGCCTTGTCGGAGATGGCAGTGCACTGCTCCACCAGCGCCTTGACATCGGCGGTCTCCGGAAGCTGTTCTGTCTCCTTCTCCACAAAGAGGGTAACAGGCTCGTCGGAAAGCAGTCCCGTCTCGTAGACCTTGGAGTTTGTGACGGCGAGGATTTTCTGCTGCTCAGAGAGTGCCTTGGAGATACGCTCTGCCGCCCCCTCCGGGTCTGCGGGGTCAAAGTCATTCAGGGCGTACTCACTGTACTGGCCGTTTTGTCTGACCCGGACGACGATGCCCCGCTCGGTGGTCATGGTCTCGCTGCTGACAGAGCGGGCATGCTGAGAGATGCGGACGGCAAGCCCCCTGGAATCAGTGGCGAGAACGCTGACATAGTCGTACTCCCGGCGCAGCAGCCGGATGAGCTGCTGCAATCCGCCCTTAATTTCGGTCAGATAGACAGAAAATGGCGCTTTCATAAGATGCCTCCTTCGAAAGAAAATCTGTCCCCCATAGTATACCAAAATGCCGCCATTCAAACAAGGCGAACGCCGGGCGGAACGATCCGGCTCTGCCCGTGCTGCCGATTTCATTCAATTCAGCTCGTAGATTCGGCTGTACTTCTCCTCCAGATAGTCCAGAAAATCCTCGGTGGTGTGATCCCGGCCCGTAATTTTCCGCATCCAGCCGTTGATTTTGCCGAAGTCACCGGAGGCTGTGGCGGCAGACAGACAAAGCCCCCGAGATGCAGGCGCTTCACCTGTATCTCGAGGGCTTCTTTGTCCCGGTTCAGCTTCTCTTGAGCAGTCCGGCCGCCAGATCTTCGGCCGCCTGCTGTTTGATGGCGTAGTGCAGTTTTTTGCCGGTAGCGTTGTAGGGGATCTTTTCCACAATACGGTAGTACCGGGGGCGCTTATAGGGCGGCAGATGGTCACTGCTGTTGCAGAAGGAGACCAGCTCACGGACGGTGAGATCCTCCCGCCTGGGCACCACGTAGGCCACCACCGCCTGACCACGCACCGGATCGGGGACAGAGGTGACAATGCTGTCAGCCACATCAGGATGACCGCTTAAGACCTCCTCGATCTGAGTGGGGTAGATATTCTCGCCGGAGGAGATGATCATGTCGTCCTTGCGGCCGCAGATGGTGACGAAGCTGTCCTCGTCCCAGGTGGCCAGATCGCCGGTATACATCCAGCCCTTGTAGAACTTCTGCTCCTCCATCTCAGGGTTCCGGATGTAGCTGTAAGTGCTCTTGGCAGGAGAACAGATAATGATCTCGCCCACCGTCTTGCTGTCCTGCGGGACGGTCTCATTTGGCTCCGCCTTGTGATCCTCATAAGCCCGGACGACCCGAACTTCGTCGTCAATGCAGCTGCTACCTGCGCTTCCTGCGTGCTCCGGCAAATCGTAGGGGCGGAGAAAAGAATTCCACAGGGTCTCTGTGGTGCCGTAGCCGTTGAAGATGTTAGGGGTCAGTACCTCCATATAGCGGATACAGGCCTCTTTTTCCAACGGTGCGCCCATGCTCACCAGACCGCGCAGACCACTGAGATCCACCGGCGACTTTTCCTGCGTTCTTGCCAAAATCTCCAGCGAAGGTGGCGCACCCATGAGGAAGGTCGCGCCGTAATCCCCCACCCACTGAAGGCTCTGCTTGGCGCTAAAGGAACGCATGGTGAGTATCGTTGCGCCCACGTAGAAGGACGGGCAGGGACCGCCTACATGGCAGCCGCCCCGATGGAACCAAGGGGTGGTATTGAGGCAGATGTCTTTGACGCACAGGGGATAGTGCATAATAATGTCATGGGCAGAGAGCACCTCGTTGATGTCGTTGATGGGAACGCTCTTCGGCAGCGCCGTGGTGCCGGAAGTGCCCAACCGCAGCACCTCGTCGTAGATATGAGGCTCGAAGTCCATCACCGGATCCTCTTCCGGCTGACCTGCAATATAATCCTCGTAGGCCATGTGTCCCTCCGGCACGGGGACGCCTTTCAGGTTATCCGCTATGACAATGCGGTTGGGCTGATACTTTGACGTCTCCAGCGCCTGCACTGCCTTGTCTGCGATTTCTGCGGAGTAGAGGAACACCTTGGGCTGGTTAAAGTCGATCAGCAGGGACAGCTCGAAGGGAGAGAGATTGAAGTTTGCCAGATTGAGGATGGCGCCCACCTTTCTCGGCCCGATGTAGCTGACAGCAAACTCCGGGCAGTTCATCAGGGCAGTCATCACCACGTCGTTCTTGCCGACCCCGTCTCCCCGCAGGGCATGAGCGAGTTGATTGGCCTCGGCGTTGAGCTCACGATAGGTCCAACTCCGGTCTGTGACAGGATCGATCACCGCCGGCTTTTTGCCGTAACGACGCACGTTGCGCAGAAATCCATTGAGCCATGTATATTCATGCTCAAAGGTATGGATAAACATGTCATCCCGATAGGTTCTGCTCATATTTTCACCTCAAAAATGCACAAAATACCGAATGAAATGGCAGTTTTGCAAATAAAGTCCCATGCCCGGAGATATGATACGGCATTATACCACCCTGCCCCTCTACTGTCAAGGAATGCCGGTTTTGCGCAGGACGGTACCGTATTTTCCAGGCGCTTTCGTTTGCAGTTTCAGTTCCGAAGGAATCATTTCTTTCAAAACCATTGCATCTAGTTTCAAATACTATATTACACAGTTTCCGAATTCTTGTCAACCGCTTTGAGAAATCTTGACAATTTTCTCCTGCCTGATATACTGAGCGATAATGAAAATCACATTGAGAGGAGGCTCCGCCATGGTATCCTATGAGATCATTCGCTCCCGCCGCAGAACGGTGTCGCTGGAAATTCGTCCTGACCTCACTGTTCTTGTCCGTGCGCCCATGCGGATGCCCAAATCGGAGATCGACGTCTTTGTCCGCAGGCATGAGGGATGGCTCACGAAGCATCTGGCCCAGATGGAGACCCGGCGTCGAAATCATCCCGAGCCCACGTCCCAGGAGGCACAGGCGCTGATCGAAAAGGCCAGGGCAATTCTTCCGGGTAAGGTGGCCTGTTATGCGGCAAAAATGGGGGTCTCCCCTACTGGCATCACGATCACCGGCGCAAAGACCCGGTTCGGATCCTGCTCGCCGAAAAACCGTATCTGCTTTTCCTGGCGGCTGATGGCCTATCCGGAGGAGGCTATTGACTATGTGGTGGTGCATGAGCTGGCTCACATCCGCCATAAAGATCATAGTCCTGCCTTCCACGCCTTTGTGGCGTCTGTGCTGCCGGATCATGTGGAGCGTCGGAAGCTGTTGAGAGAATGACATAAGTTTGGCCGGGTAAGCCGTTGGGCCTGCCCGGTCATTGTTCAATGGATTTACTTGTATCGGCCTACTAAAATGCTGGCGTTCTGGCCGCCGAAGCCGAAGGCGTTGGACATGGCGATGTCGTAGTCCTTCTTTCTTGCTTCCAGCGGCACGCAGTCCAGCCCGCAGGCAGGATCCGGCTCAGTAACATTGAGGGTGGGGGGCAGAATGCCGTCCCGAATGCTCAAGACGCAGGCGATGACCTCGGTGATGCCGCCAGCCCCCATCAGGTGGCCGGTAGCGCCCTTGGTAGAGGAGACGGGAAGATTAGCGGCGTGGTCGCCAAAGGCAGTGCGGATGGCGTCGCATTCCCGCACGTCCCCCACCGGGGTGCTGGTTCCGTGGGCGTTGATATAGCCCACCTGCTCAGGCGTAATGCCTGCATCCTCCAGCGCCAGCTTCATGCAGCGTGCGCCGCCCTCGCCGCCGGGGCGGGGAGAGGTGATGTGGAAGGCGTCGTTGTTGTTGGCGCAGCCCAGAATCTCCCCGTAAATTTTCGCCCCTCTGGCCAGAGCGTGTTCCTCCGTCTCCAGCACCAGAGCGCCGCCTCCCTCGCCCATGACAAAGCCGTTGCGCTTGACGTCGAAGGGACAGCAGGCGTGCTGCGGGTCGTCGTTCTGACGGCTGAGGGCATTCGCCGTAGCCAGAGAAGAGATGACGGGAGCACAGGCAATGGATTCCCCACCCACCGCCAGCATGGTATCCGCAGCACCGGAGCGCAGCAGCATCACTGCCAGAAAAATGGCATCAATGCCGGAGGAACAGGCAGTATTCAAGGTGAAGCTGGGGCCTTGAATATCATACTCCATGGCGATCTGGCAGGCCGCCATATTGCCCAGCACCTTGGGGACGAACCGGGGAGAGACTTTCTTCCCTGTCCTTGTGTATTCCTCCTGCGTCTCGCAGATCTCTGCCACACCGTTCATAGAGGTACCCATAGTAATACCGGTGCGGTAAGGCTCCACCTCAAGGCCGCTGTCTTTCATCGCCTCCACCGCCGCAATATAGGCGAACTGGGTAAAGCGAGCCATCTTGGCCGCCTGGGCCTTGGGCATATACTGCGCCGGGTCGAAATCCTTTACCTCTCCGCCTATCTTTACCGGCAGATCGGAGGCGTCCAGATTCGCCAGCGGCTCGATGCCGCAGACGCCGGAGATCAGATTGTTCCAATAGTTTTTCACACCGATGCCGATGGGGGTCACGGCTCCCATGCCGGTGATGACAATACGATTTTGATGCGCCATATGCAATACAGGCTCCTAACTATGATGGAATGATAGACTACATTATAACCCAACCACCGGAAAAAGCAAGTAAATGACGGAGAAAATCCGCCAAAAGCCGCTTCACGCCTCTTGACAAGGGCAAATACGGTGGTTATACTAAACCCAACTGCAAAAAGCTGCGATGGGGAGGAGTACGCTCACCTGCCTGATCCAGAGAGGCGCCGGTGGGTGCAAGGCGCTCTGGGCTGGAAGCGGAAGGTCGCCCCGGAGCTGCGGTCTTGAATGGAGTAAGGATCGCCGGAGTCCCGCCGTTACCGGGTTTGAGTGCGGGAGTTCTCCCGAATTCAGGTGGTACCACGGACCGTTGTTCGCCCTGAGACTTTGTCTCAGGGCGTTTTTGTTGTCCGAAGCATTGATACAAGAAACGGAGAGTGAAGCGCAATGGCAAGAGAACTGCCAAAGGTCTATGAGCCCCAAAGCGTGGAATCCAGCATCTACGAGATGTGGGAGAAAAACGGCTGCTTCAAGGGTCACCGTGACCCCAACAAGAAGCCCTATACCATCGTCATGCCGCCCCCCAACGTCACCGGTCAGCTCCACATGGGGCACGCCATGGACAACACCCTGCAGGACATTCTCATCCGCTTTAAGCGGATGCAGGGCTACGCCGCACTGTGGGTGCCCGGCACCGACCATGCCTCTATCGCCACGGAAGCGAAGGTCGTGGAGGATATGCGCAAGGACGGCCTCACCAAAGAGGATCTGGGTCGGGAGAAGTTTTTGGAGCGCGCCTGGGCGTGGAAGAACAAGTACGGCGGCCGCATCGTCAAGCAGCTGCGTACCCTCGGCTCCTCCTGTGACTGGGAGCGGGAGCGGTTCACCATGGATGAGGGCTGCTCCGACGCCGTGAAGGAGGTCTTTGTCCGCCTGTACAACGAGGGCAAGATCTATCAGGGCAACCGGATGGTCAACTGGTGTCCCCACTGCGACACCTCTATCTCCGACGCCGAGGTAGAGTATGAGGAGCAGGACGGCCATTTCTGGCATCTGCTCTACCAGGTGAAGGAGACCGGCGAATATCTGGAACTTGCCACCACCCGTCCTGAGACCATGCTGGGTGATACCGCTGTTGCCATCAATGCCGGCGATCCCCGGTATGCCCATCTCCACGGCTGCCATGTCATCCTGCCGCTGCTGAACAAGGAGCTTCCCATCGTCTGCGACGAGCACGCCGACATGACCAAGGGTACCGGCGTTGTGAAGATCACTCCCGCCCACGACCCCAACGACTTTGAGGTGGGTCAGCGACACAGTCTTCCCATCGTCCGCTGCTTCACCTATGACGGCCACATGACCGGTAAGGCGGATGTGGAGGTCTATGAGGCGCTCATCGCCTCCGGCCATGTGCCGGAGAACGAGCCGGAGGTGCTGGACTGCGGCAAGTATGCCGGCATGACCACCATGGAGGCCAGGAAGGCCATCCTCGCCGATCTGGAGGCTTGCGGCGCCCTGAAGTCCGTGGAGCCGCTGAAGCACGACGTGGGCACCTGCTACCGCTGCCACACCACCATTGAGCCCATGGTCTCCAAGCAGTGGTTTGTGCGGATGCAGTCTCTGGCAGAGCCGGCCATTGAATCTGTCCAGAAGGGCGAGATCCGCTTTGTCCCGGAGCGGTTCACCAAGACCTACCTCAACTGGATGAACAACACCCGTGACTGGTGTATTTCCCGTCAGCTCTGGTGGGGACACCAGATCCCGGCCTGGTACTGCGGACGTTGCGGCGAGACCATCGTTGCCAAAGAAGCGCCCTGCGCCTGCCCCCAGTGCGGCTCCAATGATCTGACTCAGGATCCCGACACGCTGGATACCTGGTTCTCCTCCGCCCTGTGGCCCTTTTCCACGCTGGGCTGGCCGGACGAGGGCTCCGAGGATTTGAAGTTCTTCTACCCCACCAATACGCTGGTGACCGGCTACGACATCATTGGCTTCTGGGTCAGCCGGATGATCTTCTCCGGTCTGGCCTACACCGGCAAGGCGCCCTTTGACACCGTGGTCATCCACGGCATCGTCCGGGACGCTCTCGGCCGCAAAATGTCCAAGAGCCTGGGCAACGGCATCGACCCCCTGAAGGTCATTGAGCAGTACGGAGCCGACGCCCTCCGTTTGATGTTGGTCATGGGCTCCACCCCCGGCAATGACATGCGCTATATCGAGGAAAAGGTCATTGCCATGCGCAACTTTGCCAATAAGATCTGGAACGCCTCCCGGTTCGTGCTGATGAACCTGACCATCGGCAAGAATGAGCTGCCGGAGACGCTGGAGCTGGAGGACAAGTGGATTCTCAATAAGCTGAATGTTGCCATTCGGGACGTCACTGCCCAGCTGGAGAAGTTCGAGATGGGCATTGCTGCTCAGAAAGTCTATGACTTCCTGTGGGACGACTTCTGCGACTGGTATATCGAGCTGACCAAGTCCCGCCTGACCGGAGACAACGAGGCTGCCAAGATTCAGGCCCAACAGGTGCTCTGCTATGTCCTCACCGACATTCTTAAGCTGCTGCACCCCTTCATGCCCTTCATCACTGAGGAGATCTGGCAGGCGCTGCCCCACAGCGGCGATTATCTCATGCTGCAGGACTGGCCGAAGTACAATCCCGCCCTCTCCTTCCCCGAGGACGCCGCCGCCATGGAGAAGATCATGGATGTCATCAAGGCTGTCCGTGCCCGTCGGGCAGAGATGAACGTCGCCCCCAGCCGCAAGGCGGAACTGACTGTCGTCACCTCTTTGGGCGATGTGTTCTCCAAGGGCATCCCCTTCTTCCTGCGGCTGGCCTCCACCACGGAAGTGGAGATCACCACCGAGGCACCCCAGTCTGTGGACGGACTGGTCAGTCTGGTCACCGCCGATGCCAAGCTCTACATCCCCCTGGCAGAGCTGGTGGATCTGGACGCCGAGCGGAAGCGCATCTCCAAGGAGCTGGAAAAGAAGCAGAAGTATCTTGCAGGTATTCAGAGTAAGCTCGCTAACGAGAAGTTCGTCTCCAAGGCACCGGAGGCGGTCATTCAGCGGGAGCGGGACAACCTCTCCAAAACGGAGCGGGAAATTGCTCAGCTGGAGGAGTCCCTTAAGGCGCTGGGGTAACCCTTTTAATAGCAAAACCTTCCATTCTCGTACCGGGAATGGAAGGTTTTTTTACTTCTTATACGGTTCCGGATTGTTTGTTCGGAACAAAAGATAGTCCACGCTCACACCATAGTAATCCGCCAGCTTGTCCAGAATTTCGTCTGTAAACTGCTAGGTGCCGGTTTCCAGATAGCTGTACTTACGTTGTGTAATACCGATGGCTTTGGCAACCTTCTGCTGAGTCAGGTCATGGTCTTCCCTCAAATCCCTGATTCGGTTTCGCATGAATCACTCACGCTCCTCAATTTCGATCAAACCCTCGATCTCCGCCAGCGTCCCCTCGCCGATTCCGGGGACGTTGAGCAGCTCGTCTTTGGTCTGAAAGGCTCCATGCTCCTCCCGGTAGGCAATAATGTCCGCCGCTCTTGTCTCTCCGATATTGGGCAGCAGCTCCAACCGTTCCGCATCGGCGGTATTGATATTGATGGGATAGACGGAGGAGCGTGGCAGGTTGTCCTCCTCCACGCCCTCATAGGGGTTCTCCCTGGAGACAGATGCAATTTCAGCCGGGTAGATACTGTAATCGCTGTGGCTGACTCTCCCCATACGGTAGCCCGTACCGAAGCAGAGAAAGCAGCAAACGGCGGAAAGTGCGATCCAGACCGCCCAACCCGGACGCTTTTTCGTATGATTCCCCTCAGACAAGACCCAGCTCCTCCAGAATCTGTGCCACGCCGTCCTCCCGGCAGGGCGGGCAGATCCGGTCTGCCATCGCTTTGACGGAAGCCTGACCGTTTCCCATGGCAACCCCCAGTCCGGCAGCCGCCAGCATCTCCGTATCGTTGGTGCTGTCACCAAAGGCAATGGCGTCGGCAGGGCTGCGGCCGAAGTGAGTACAAATGGCCTCCAACGCTCTCCCCTTGTCCGCTCCGTGCTGGTTCAGCTCACCGCTGATGATGGTAAAATCGTCAAAGAGATTATCAAACAGGGTAAAGGAGTACCATTTTCCCAGCTTTTCCCGCAGTGCATGCAGGTGCCTTTCTTCCGGGGTATAGAAGCAGATTTTATAGACCGGAACCTCCGGCATTTCCGAGAGATCCCACACGTCCAGCATCTTGGCGGAAAGCTCCACATACCGCTGTACCTGGGGCGGGCGCTCCGGCCAGACCCGGTCTACCTGGGCAAAATCGCTAAAATTTCCGAGATCGGTCTGGAGGGCAAAACAGGCGTCGTTTTGCCGCAGGATGTCCACCGTCTCTCTCAGCACGTTTTCAGGAATCGGAATGGACAGCAGCCGCTCCTCCCCCACTGCGGCGCTGGCTCCGGCGTTGGTAATATAGCCGTCAAACCCGATGGCCGCCACCTCCCGGGGGATGCTGGTCACATTGCGCCCGGTGGAGAGAATGCATTTGTGTCCGTTGGCTCTTGCCCCGCGGATGGAAGAGACGGTGCGCTCTGTGGGTGCTTCGCCGGGCATACACAGAGTGCCGTCAATGTCGAAAAAGAGAATCTTGGTCATGGCGGAAATCCTTTCCTGCTGTTCTTGTCCTCCAGTATAACACAAAAATCCATACTTTTCCATACAAAACCCCTGTGACCTCGGCACACAGGGGTTGTTTTTCTTCTATTTCCGTCTTACCGTCGGCCGCCAAAGCCGCCGCCCCGACCTCCGCCGAAGCTTCCGCCACGGCTGCCGCCGAAACCGCCGCTGGGACGACTGCCGCCGAAACCGCCGCTGGGACGGCTGGGACGGTTGCTGCCAAAGCTTCCGCCGCCAATGCGTCCGCCGCCGGAAGGACCCGCCTTACCCATACCGCCGGAAGCGGGACGGGACGGGGCGCTGGGCCGAGCCGGGCCGGGTCTTGAGCCGGAAGAGGGACGAGCCGGACCGGGTCTGGGACCGGAAGAGGGACGAGCCGGGCCGGGTCTGGGACCGGAAGAGGGACGAGCCGGGCCGGGTCTGGGACCGGAAGAGGGACGAGCCGGGCCGGGTCTGGGACCGGGAGCCGGACGATAGGAATTGGGCCGGGGCGCCGGGCCGCCGGGTCTGGGGCCGCCGGGACCTCCGGAGCCGGGGGGAGGCGGACGGTGTCCCATCCGGTTATACCAGGAGCTGCCGGGACGATGCCACGGAAATACCGGCGTAAAGTACACCGTGGGGGCGGACATATACCCATAGTCCCGATACCAGCGTCTGTATCTTGCCCGCTCAATGGCGGCAAGGATCAGATAGATCACGAGAAGAATGATAATCACACGTAAAATCATAGCAAAAACTCCATCAGATGGACTGCTGTAATTGTTTGGCTGGGCGTAACCGGCGTAGGGATCTGACCGGGCGTTACCGCCGTTTTCGGGATACCAACCGGACATGGTAGAGAACAGGCTGAGCACAGCGCTGTCATAATTGCCGCCAAAGAAGTCCGCTGCCATCGTCTGATTCAGCATTGCGGAGGGATCCAATGTTGTCCAGTCGCCGCTCTCCATCAGATAGGCGTCCTCGCCGCCAATGTCCAGGAGCAGCACCAGATCCTTGCTGCCCAGCTCCCAGTCCTCTCCCAGCTTCAGCGCATAGTCTTCCATCGTCCAGCCCCTTGTGGAGCTGACCGTAGCGACGGCAATGACGCTGCCGTAATTCTGGTCAAAGGATTGGTTGTAAGAGCGAAGGGCGTCCTCCGTACTCTCAGAGAGGACATTTGCCTCGTCTGCGATCCAGTCTCCCGGCTTCACCTTGACCGCCGCCACCGGGCTGACAAAGAGGCTGTAAGCCAGACAGCCTGCCACAACCAACGCTGTGACAGCAACTGCTACCGGGAACTTCTTCAATGCGTTCAGTCCTGCTCACCTGCTTTCTGTATTCGGTAATTACCCCCTGAGTGTGAGGAGCTTCTGCTTCAGCTCGCCTTCAATGCGCCCCAGCTCTGCCTCGGCCTCCTGCCGTCTCTGGCTGCCTTCCTTCTGGATGGTGAGCACCTCGTCCAGTGTGGAGATCAGCTCCTGATTGGTGTGCTGGAGGGTCTCGATGTCCACGATGGAGCGCTCGGCCTCGCGGGCGGTGGCGACAGTGCTCATATGGAGCATTTCGGCGTTCTTCTTCAAAAGATCATTGGTCATATTGGTGACGGCAGACTGTGCGGCCGTCGCCTGACGGGAGCGTTCCAGACCCAGAGCAAGCACCATCTGGCTCTTCCACAGAGGAATGGTGTTGACCAGAGAGGTCTGGATCTTCTCGATCATCAGCGTATCGTTATTCTGGAGCAGTCTGGTCTGGGGGCCCATCTGGATAGAGACCATCCGGGTCAGTTCCAGATCGTGGAGCTTCTTTTCGAAGCGGTTGACCTGATTGGCAAAGTCGTTGTAAGCCTCTGCGTCCTCCTGACGACCAGTGGCCTGTGCCTTCTCCTTCAGTTCCTTCAGCTCGCCTTCCTGTACTTCCTTCAGCTTCTTCTTGCCGGCCAGAATATACATGGTCAGCTCTTTGTAGTACTGCTGATTCAGGTCATACATCTGATCCAGCATGGCCACGTCCTTCATCAGATTGACCTGGTGCTGCTCCAGAATCTTAGTGACCTGATCTACGTTGGCCTCAGCCTTGGAATACTGGGCCTTCATCTCGTCCAGAGAGATCTTGGCGCGCTGGAAGAAGCCCCTTTTCTTCTGCTCGCCGGGGGCGTTGTTCTTCAGCTGCACCACCAGGGAGGACAGGGTATTGCCTACCTCACCCAGATCCTTGGTGCTGACCTTGTTCAAGGCGCTGGTGGAGAAATCGGCCACGTTCTTCTGGGCGGCGACGCCGTACTGAAGCACCTGAGTAGAGTCACGGATGTCGATCTTCTTGGAGAAGTCATCCACCACCTTCCGCTCTGCCTCGCTGAGCAGCTGCTCGTCCATATCGATAGCAGGGGTTTCCTTCTTCTCCTCTACCGCATCGGGGGTCAGGGTCAGGGTGGGGGCGGCAGGAGCGGCGGCGGCAGCGGCTTCTGCCGGAGCAGGCTGCTGGGCAGCAGCGGCTTCGCCCGCAGGGTCAAGGGTCAGGTTGATCTCACTCATTCTTTTCGTCCTCCTATTTTTTCCGATTTTTGATCGGTATCATTGCTCAATTCATTCCTCCGGCCAGTCCTTCCTGCTGCATCATCTGCTCTAAAACGGTGATCTCAGCGGAGATGTCCAGATATTCATCCTGAAAGAGGCTGTCAAACTGCTTGTCAAAGGCGGCAGAGACCGTTCTGAGCATGGCTCGGATTTTCTCCTTAGCGGCAGTGATATTCGCCCCGTCCACGCCCATCTGATCCATCCGGTCGTACTGGTTCAGGAGCTTGATGGTGGTGGGGAGATAGTAGTCCATAAAACGGCGCACCACCGAGCGCTTTTCCGGCTTGGCCAGCACCTGATCGAAGATCTTTCCGGTGACGGACTCAACGTGGGACAGCTGCCTTGAAATCTCCTCGTCCTCAATATTGTCGTTGAGGCGGCGCAGCTCGGAGACCGCCCGCTCACGCTCTTTTTGCAGCTCTGCCGCTTCCGGGTCGGCGGGCTCAGGCTCAGGCTCAGGCACTTCCTCCTCCGTCACCTTGTCGGGGAAAATGACTCGTCCCACGAAATAGACGGCAGCGGAGACGGCCAGCGTGATGAGATATCCCGCAATCGTCTTAGCGCCGAACAGGAACGTGGCCACGATCCAGGTCAGTGCAATCAGATAGATCGGCAGCACGGAAGGTTCCCGCTTTGTCACTTTCATTGGCCAGTCCCCCCTTCTTTTTCACATCTAAAACAAGATCGTCTATCATTATATCGTTTCTTCCACACATCGTCAAGGAGAGGAAGCGGGACTCTTTTGGCGATTTGGGACAATTAAGGCTCCCGCTGACGGCTTTCGTACAGCTGCATCAGTACAGCGGCGCTGTTTTTCAGCTGCCTTGTGGCACTTTGCAGCTCCGGGGCGGCGTCCGGCTCCGTTTTTTCCGGTCTGTACTTGTGCAGCTGCCGTTCCAGATTGGCCAGATCGTTTTTGATCTGATTCCTGTCCTGCCGCTCCAGCTCCCTGTCGCACACGCGGAGGGCCTCCTTAACCCGTACCGCCAGCATCTCCGCCTCATTGCGTGCCTCCATGGCCGCCTTTCTCCGACTGTCCGTCTGGGCGTACTCCTCGGCGTCCCGGATCGCGTCCCGAATCTCCTCTTCGGAGAGGTTGGAGTTGGAGGAGATGACGATCTCCTGGGCTCTCCCGGTTCCCAGATCACGGGCGCTGACCTTTAAGATGCCGTTGGCGTCCAGGTCAAAGGTCACCTCGATCTGAGGAACGCCTCTTGGGGCGCGCTTGATGCCGGTGAGCTTAAATTTGCCGATACTCTTGTTGTCTCTCGCCATGGGCCGCTCACCCTGCAGGACGTGGATCTCCACGTTGGCCTGAAAGTTGGCGGCAGTGGTAAAGATCTGGGAGTAGCGGACGGGTAAAGTAGAATTGCGGGAGATGAGCCGGGTGGCGACCCCGCCCACCGTCTCGATGGAGAGGGAAAGGGGCGTCACATCCAGCAGCAGAATCTCCCTGCGGTCAGATGAGGCCGTCATGGCCCCGCCCAGCGTTCCGCCCTGAACGGCGGCGCCAAGCGCCACGCACTCATCCGGATTCAGCCCCTTGCAGGGCATCATGCCCACCAGTGAGCGGACATGCTCCTGCACGGCAGGGATCCGGGTGGAGCCGCCCACCAGCAGCACCTTGCCCAGCTGGGAGACAGAGATGCCCGCGTCATTTAAGGCCGTCTGAACCGGCATGGTGGTGCGCTCCACCAGATCACGGGTCAGCCGCTCGAACTGGGTGCGGGTGACGGTAATGTCCATGTGGAGGGGGCCGGAGCGGGCCTGGGCAAGGAAGGGCAGGTTCACTACCGTAGATGTGGCGGTAGAAAGTTCTTTTTTCGCCTTTTCGGCGGCCTCCCGGATGCGCTGGAGCGCTGCCGGGTCTTTGGCCGCATTGTATTTGGTCTGCTGCTTAAACTCGCTGACAAGGTAGTTGGTCAGCCGCTGGTCGAAGTCGTCGCCGCCCAGATGGTTGTCTCCGCAGGTGGAGAGTACCTCAATGACACCCTCGCCGATCTCAATGATGGACACATCAAAGGTGCCGCCGCCCAGATCATAGACCATGATCTTCTGACTCTCGCCGTGATCCAGTCCGTAGGCCAGCGCCGCCGCCGTCGGTTCGTTGATGATGCGTCGTACATTGAGTCCGGCAATGCGCCCGGCATCCTTTGTCGCCTGCCGCTGGGCGTCGTTGAAGTAGGCGGGAACGGTGATGACAGCGTCGGTCACTGGCTGACCCAGGTATGCCTCGGCATCCGACTTGAGCTTTTGGAGGATCATGGCGCTGATCTCCTGTGGTGTCCGCCGCCGCCCTCCCAGCTCCAGACGGCTGTCCGTCCCCATCTCACGCTTGATGGAGGAGACAGTGCCCTTTGCGTTGGTGACGGCCTGACGCTTGGCCAAGTCTCCTATCAGACGCTCTCCGGTCTTGGTAAACGCCACCACGGACGGCGTGGTGCGGTTCCCTTCTGCATTTGGGATAATAACGGGCTTTTCTCCCTCCAGCACGGCAACACAGCTGTTGGTGGTGCCTAGGTCGATCCCGATCATGGAACTCATGGCGACAGCTCCTGTCTCATATTTTCCGTTACTCTACCATAAGAAAATGAAGTTTTTATGAATATTTCTGTAAAACGGAGAAAACATGGCCGGATCTTTTTGCGGGAAAGCAGCAGGAACAGGGCGCGTTTCCCACCCGCTCCGGCAGAGCATAACGCTTCGCCGGGGAGCCTCTCTATACTGTTCTCTGACGAAAACGAATGAAATCCTGAATTTCTCTCAAAATCTCTTGACGATTTTAGGGAAAGAGATTAGAATAAAGCGAGTTTGTTTCAGAAACTGAGTCGTATGTGCGCCCGGAATTGTTCCGGCCAGATCCGTCCCGATGCGGACGCTTTATTTTGAATGGAGGCATGACAGAGATATGTCTAAAGTGCGCAAAGTGATATTGATCGTTCTCGCTGTTCTGGCACTCATGGTGATTGGGGCATACGCGTTCCTGCAGGTGCAGCTGAACAAGATCAACCGTATTACCACCGAGGAGACAGAGTTTACCACCGAGGACTTTGATGAGGATACGGACGATCCGGACACCATCAGCGGCGTTGACTGGGGTCTGAATAACGGAGTAGAAACCAGGGAAGGCGTGACCAATATCCTGTTGGTGGGACAGGACACCAGAGTAGCCGGGCAGCGTGCCCGCTCCGACAGCATGATCATCCTGACCGTTGACAACAACCGCAAGCGGCTGAGCATGGTCTCCCTCATGCGTGACCTCTACGTCCAGATCCCCGGTTACAGTGACAACAAGATCAACGCAGCTTACGCCTTCGGCGGCTTCCCCCTGCTGGATCAGACCATTGAGACAAACTTCGGCATCCATATCGACTATAACGTCGAAGTGGATTTCACCGGCTTTAAGGACATTATCGACACGCTTGGCGGTATTGACATCAAGCTCAATGAGGCAGAGGTCGCCTACATGAACGGCAGCAGCCAGTACAGCGGAAAAAGCCAGCAGGATCCCATCTCCGGCCTTGTGGTGGGCTACAACCACCTGAACGGCGAGGCGGCGCTGATGTACGCCCGCATCCGCTACGTCCGTACCGACGATTCCCATGACGACTTCGGCCGCACCGAGCGCCAGCGTATTGTGATTCAGACTGTGTTCCAGAAGGTCAAGGATGAGTCCTGGGGCAATCTGCTCAGCGTCTACAACGAGGTAGCAAGCGATCTGACCACCGATATGACCAACGACGAGATCCTCTCCGTCGCACTCACTGCCTACAATATCGGCGCTAACTCGATTGATGAGTACCGTATCCCCGCCGACGGCACTTACTCCGGCCAGACAATTCGTAAGATGTCCGTTCTGGTTCCCAATGACTGGAACACCCTGCGGGCCGATCTGCAGGAGTTCATCTACGGCTGATCTCAAAAACGACTTCTCCCCGGCAGAGCTGATGCTCCGCCGGGGAGTTTCTATCCTCATGCGCAGGGATCAGATTGTGTGTTCATCTGTGGAAAGTGTCAGGAGCAGTGTCCTCAAAAGACCGCTCATTGTCGTGCGGTGATCGGCCGCAAATGAGTCCCCAGTCTGCATGACTCATCCGACCCGGTGTGACCCAAAATGGATTTCGGCGTGCCTTCCCTTTGGAGAAGGCACGCCGAGAGACTGTCAAAAAGTGTTTTTGACAGTCCTCTCGATGAAAATCTATGATTTTCATCGAAAATGCAGCCCGCTGCAGCGCACAAATTTTGTGACCAAAATTTGCACGTTTGCGGTCTGAGAGGTATTTTTCGCCCGGTACACGCCCGTGCGAAAAATAATTAAAATTAAATCCGCCCTTTCGGGCGGAACTCTACGAGTTTTTTTAGGTTCTATAATAAATGTTGGGGTCGGGTGTGCAGACACCCGACCCTGTTTTTGAAAAAAGAGTAGAGCATAAAGAAGAAATCCTTTAGAATAGAAGTA
>CACYLC010000017.1 GCA_902775105.1 Oscillospiraceae bacterium | reverse complement strand
GGCCTGGACGTACTTGTCGGTGTGGTCGCCGATGATCTTGATGGAGTTCTTGTTGGCGCCCACGGTGCCGTCGCCGCCGAGACCCCAGAACTTGACCTCAACCGTGCCCTCAGCGGCAGTGTTGGGAGCCGGCTCCTCAGGCAGAGACAGATAAGTCACATCGTCGTTGATGCCGACGGTGAAGTGCACCTTGGGCTCATCCTTCTCCAGCTCCTTGTAGACAGCGAAGACGGAGGCGGGAGGCGTATCCTTGGAGCCGAGGCCGTAGCGGCCGCCGATGACCTTGATATCGGTCTTGCCGGCAGCAGCCAGAGCAGTGACCACATCCAGATACAGCGGCTCGCCCAGAGCGCCGGGCTCCTTGGTGCGGTCGAGGACGGCGATCTTCTTCACCGTCTCGGGGATAGCGGCCAGCAGACGCTCGGCGGAGAAGGGACGGTACAGGTGGACGTTGATCATGCCCACCTTCTCACCACGGGCGACCTTGTAATCCACGACCTCGCTGGCGACGTCGTTGATGGAGCCGATGGCGATGATGATGTTCTCCGCGTCGGGCGCGCCGTAATAGTTGAAGGCGGCGTAGTTGGTGCCCAGCTTCTCGTTGATGAGGGCGAAGTACTTATCCACCACGGCGGGCAGCGCATCGTAGAACTTGTTGCTGGCCTCACGGTGCTGGAAGAAGGTATCGTCGTTCTCATGGGAGCCGCGGGTGATGCCGTGGTTGGGATTCAGTGCGTGGTCACGGAAGGCCTTGACTGCGTCCTGATCCACCATCTCGGCCAGATCCTTGTAGTCCCAGACGGAGAGCTTCTGGATCTCGTGGGAGGTACGGAATCCGTCGAAGAAGTTGAGGAAGGGAACACGGCCCTCAATGGCGGCCAGATGAGCCACAGGAGCCAGGTCCATGACCTCCTGGGGGTTGGCCTCGGCCAGCATGGCAAAGCCGGTCTGACGGCAGGCCATGACGTCCTCGTGGTCGCCGAAGATGTTCAGGGCGTGGGTGGTCAGGGCACGGGCAGCCACGTGCAGGACGCCGGGGAGCAGCTCGCCGGCGATCTTGTAAAGGTTGGGGATCATCAGCAGCAATCCCTGAGAGGCGGTGTAAGTAGTGGTCAGGGCGCCGGCGGCCAGAGAGCCGTGCACCGTACCGGCAGCGCCGGCCTCGGACTGCATCTCGATGACCTTGACGGTGTTGCCGAAGATGTTCTTCTGACCCTGAGCGGCCCACTGATCCACGTAGTCAGCCATGGGGCTGGACGGGGTGATGGGGTAGATACCAGCAACCTCGGTGAACGCATAGGATACCCATGCGGCCGCATTGTTGGCGTCCATGGATTTCTGTTTTCTAACAACCATGTTTGGACTCCTCCTTAATTAAGATAGACTCCGTTATTTATGACAGAAAGCCCTGTCATATTTCCTGCGCAGACTTTTAGCAAGCGCTTTTTTACGTTCTAATGATACCAGTCTTTCGCCTGTTTGTAAACCTCGAAAAGTTGGATTTTTGGTTATTTTTTACGGTTTTTTAAGTTAGAATAGCCTTACTTTCGTCAAAAGTGCCATTTTCCTCCGCTCTGCGAACTTTCGGCAATTTTCTGTCCAAAAGTTAGGGTATGGTAATTTTTTCGGCGCTGTGGGATCAGGGCGTTTTTATGGGGAGACATTGCATTTTCCGTGATTTTCCGCTATGCTAGAGAGGACAAAATGAGGCAGGGAGTGATGGTACATGGTGGTGAATGTCCGCTCGCTGGGCATCCACGGCATCTCCGGCTATGAGGTGAGCGTAGAGTGTGATCTGGCAAGGGGTATGCCGGGCTTTGAGGTAGTCGGGCTGCCGGACGCCGCCGTCCGGGAGGCGAGAGACCGGGTGCGCTCGGCGGTCAAAAACTGCGGCTTTGCCTTCCCCGTGGGGCGGATCACCGTCAATCTGGCGCCCGCCGACCGGAAGAAAGAGGGGACGCTGTACGATCTCCCCATTCTGGTGGGCATTCTCTCTGCCAGCGGACAGATTTTTGCGGAATTGGAGGACTGCGCCTTTGTGGGAGAGGTCTCCCTTTCGGGAAAATTGAGGCCGGTGCGGGGCGTACTGCCTATGGCGCTGGCCGCCCGGCAGATGGGGGTACGCAGGCTGTTCGTCCCGAAGGACAACGCCCCGGAGGCCACGCTGGCGGAGGAGCTGACCGTCTACCCGGTGGAGCATCTGGAACAGCTTGCGGATCATTTTGCGGGACGGCAGGAGATCGCCCCTGCCCAGCCGTGGAAGCCCGGTGCAAATGACGTGCCTCTCCCTGACTTTGCCGACATCAAGGGGCAGGAGCAGGTGAAGCGGGCGGCGGAGGTGGCTGCCGCCGGCGGGCATCATCTGTTAATGGTGGGGCCTCCCGGCTCCGGAAAGAGCATGCTGGCAAAGCGCATCCCCTCCATCCTTCCCGATCTCAGCCGGGAGGAGGCATTGGAGGTCACAGAGCTGATGAGCGTGTCGGGCTTGCTGGACGCCGAGCATCCCATGGCCACCCAGCGTCCCTTCCGCTCTCCCCATCACACCGTCTCCGCCCCGGCGCTGGCAGGTGGCGGAGCCAGCCTCCGGCCCGGGGAAATTTCCCTCGCCCACCACGGAGTTCTATTCTTGGATGAGCTGCCGGAGTTCAATCGGGAGACGCTGGAAGTGCTGCGTCAGCCTTTGGAGGATGGGAAGGTGCAGATCTCCCGCGTGGCGGGAACGGTGGTCTATCCCAGTCAGTTTATGCTGGTCTGCGCCATGAATCCCTGTAAATGCGGCTGGTACGGATATGATAGCAGCAGGTGCCGCTGCTCGGAGCGGGACGTAAATCGGTATCTCTCCCGGCTCTCCGGCCCATTACTGGATCGTATTGACTTGCAGGTGGATGTTCCCGCCCTCAATTTTGAGGAGCTGAGCCAGCGGAAGGCCGGTGAATCCTCGGCTCAGATCAAGGAGCGGGTGGAACAGGCCAGAGAGCAGCAGCGGCGGCGGTTTGCAGGCACGGATGTGGACTGCAACGCCCACATGGGGCAGGCGGAGCTGCGGCAGTATTGCAAATTGGGGGACGCTGCCACAAAGATGATGCAGAGCGCCTACGAAAAGCTGGGGCTTACCGCAAGAAGCTATGACCGCATCCTGCGGGTGGCCCGGACGGTGGCGGATCTGGCGGGGGCCGGGGAGATCAGCCCTATCCATCTGGCGGAGGCCATCGGATATCGAACCACGAAGTATTTTAAATGAGGCCGTTCATTTTTATTTGCTAACAGGGTATCAATGCAATTTTATCTGCAAAAACGACGGAGAATTGCCGAAAATGGCGATCCTCCGTCGTTTTATCTCAATAAATAGTTTTCAATCAGTCCCGACTGCACCATAGACACATAGTCCCCGTCGGCAAAGACCAGATGGTCGTTCAGGCGGATATTCAGCGGCTCCAGCGCCTGACGCAGGCGGCGGGTCGCCCAGACATCCTCTTTGGAGGGCATGGCATAGCCGGTGGCGTGGCAATGCGCCAGATAGACCTGACTTGCCCGGCGCTGGATGGCCTTTTCCACCACCCGGCGCTGATCCAGCAGGACAGCGTCCACGGCGCCCCGGCTGATATGGTCGCAGCCCAGCAGCTTGCCCTTGGCGTCTACCGACAGCATATAGAGTGTCTCCACCGTCAGCCCCACAAAGCAGTGACGCAGCAGCTCCGCCGCCTCCTCTGTGGAAGTCACTGCCGTACCTGGCACAATGTCGTCCCGATGATAGCGGCGCATGACCTCAATGAACAGCTTAAAGAGGGTGACGGAATGGTCGGTGATGCCCACCACCTTGACCAGCTCCTCCTCCGGCGCCTCCAACACTGCCCGGAGACTGCCGAACCGGTCAATGAGCGTGTGCGCCAGGGGATTCACGTCCCCCTGCGGGTGGGTGTAGAACAGGATCAGCTCCAACATCTGGTGGTCGTGGAGGTGTTCTCCGCCGTATTCCAAAAACTGTTGTTTTGTCCGCAGTCGGTGTCCCGTATGAATGCTCTTGGGTTTCGGCAGCTTATTTGGCTCCATACAGCTCCAAGTAGGCCTCCATCCTGGCCTTCATGTCGTCGTCGATATAGACCTTGCCGTCGATGGGGTTGTTGTGGAGGAAGGAGATGACCTCCCGGACGGTGACGATGGGATAGACGGCAATGCCGTAGTCCTGCCGCAGCTCGTCCAGCGTGGAGCAGTCTCTTGTGCCCCGCTCCATCCGGTCTACGGAGACAAAGAGCGCTTTGATATTCACCTTTGCCACCTGCTCAAAGAGGGCGATGGACTCCCGGACGGCGGTGCCTGCAGTGACCACGTCCTCGATGATGGCGATATCGTCCCCGTCCTGAGGCTTATAGCCCACCATGGAACCGCCCTCGCCGTGATCCTTGGCCTCCTTGCGGTTGAAGCAGTAGGGCAGGTCACGGTCATAGTTCCGATAGAGGGAGGAGGCCGCCGCCACGGCCAGCGGAATCCCCTTATAGGCCGGGCCAAAGAGGGCGGTGATGCCGTCCGGCAGGTTTTCCTGGATGCAGGCGGCGTAGTAGTCGCCCAGCTGGGCGGCCTGAGCGCCGGTCTTGTAGTTGCCGGTGTTGACGAAGTAGGGGGTCTTGCGGCCGCTCTTGGTGGTGAAGTCCCCGAAGGTCAGCACGCCGGAGCGCACCATAAAGGTGATGAATTCCTCTTTGTAGGTCATAAAATGTCCTCCCTGCGGAAATGGTTTCTGTTATTATAGCAGTTTCCGTGGGGAAAGACAAGGAAATCGGAGGAATTTGCGCCAAAGCATGGTTTCTCTCAACTCAAAGCTCTATACTCACCCCAGCACCACATCCAGCACCATCATCACCAGAAAGCCCGCCATGGCTCCCAGTGTTCCGGCGTCGCTGTGGGGAGCGACATTGGCCTCCGGGATCAGCTCCTCCACCACCACGTAGAGCATGGCTCCGGCGGCGAAGCTCAAAAGCCAGGGCATGGCACTCCGGAGCAGGCCGGAGGCAAGCACTGCCATGAGTCCGAACAGCGGCTCCACAATGCCGGAGAGGCTGCCCGCCACGAACGCTCTCCCCCGACTCATGCCCTCGCTGCGGAGAGGGAGAGAGACCGCCGCTCCCTCGGGAAAGTTCTGGATGCCGATACCCAGTGCCAGCGCCATGGCTCCTGCAAGGGCGGCGGCGTCCCCGTCCTGCTGGGCGGCGAGGGCGAAGCTGAGTCCCACCGCCATGCCCTCCGGGATATTGTGCAGCGTGACGGCCAGCACCAGGAGGGTGGTGCGGTGAAAGTGACTGGGCAGTCCCTCCTGCACGCCAAGAACGGTATGGAGATGGGGCAGCAGATGATCCAGCCCCAGCAGGAAGCAGACGCCCAGACTAAACCCCGCAGCGGCAGGCAGCCAGCCGGGCAGCCCCTGAGCCTCTCCCTGTTCGATGGACGGGATCAACAGACTCCACACGCTGGCGGCGATCATCACCCCGGCGGCAAAGCCGAGAAAGCAACGCTGGAGCCGGTCGGCCATGGCGTTTCGGACAAAAAAAACCATTGCCGCCCCCAGCGTAGTCATGAGAAAGGTAAAGCCGGTGCCCGCCCCGGCCCAGAACAGATGTTGCAGCATAAAAATTCCCCTTCGGTGAACAGATTACAGTTCAGTTTATGGGGAAGGGAGGTGTTTGGTGAGAGGACAGGTGGTAAAGCGGGCGATTACCCTCAAGGGGTATGCCCGCCACTTCGTGGCTCCTGATCGTGAATCGCCCGTCCCGGCCTTTTGAACGCACAACCCCCGCCTCAAATGAGGCGGGGGTCAGTCTGTATCTGTTTAGGCCAGCTTGCTCTTAGCCAGCTCAGCCAGCTGGGTGAAAGCGGCGGCGTCGTTGACAGCCAGATCAGCCAGGATCTTGCGGTCGATCTGGACATCAGCCAGCTTCAAGCCGTGCACAAAAGTGGAGTAGTTCAGGCCGTTGATCTTTGCGGCGGCGGAGATACGGGTGATCCACAGACGGCGGAAGTCACGCTTCTTCTGGCGGCGGCCGATATAGGCATAATTGCCGGACTTCATGACGGCCTGCTTGGCCATCTTAAAATGCTTGCTCTTGGAACCCCAATAGCCCTTTGCCAGCTTCAGAACCTTATTGCGTCTTTTGCGGATGGTTGCGGCGTTGGTGACATCCGCGTAAGCGCCCTTGCGGAGGCCTCTCTTACGCTTGGTGGTCTTGCCATGACCATTCAGCAGGTGGGACTTGAAAGCGTGGGCACGCTTGACCTTGCCGCTCTTGGTGAGCGAGAATCTTTTCTTGGAACCGCTGTGGGTTTTCATCTTAGGCATGATGAATTTCTCCTTTCGTCAGGCGGAACGACCCGCCGGGGTTACTGATTTACCTGTTCGGCCTCTTTGGCTTCCGCCGCCGCCTTCTTGGCCGCTGCGGCCAGATCCTTGGCGGTCTTGGGGGACAGGAACATAATCATGTGCCGACCCTCCAGATTGGGCTTCTTGTCCAGATTGGCCACGTCGCCGCATTGTTCGGCAAAACGCTCCAGCAGGTCAGCTCCGATCTCCGTATGGGCCATCTCACGGCCCCGGAACCGAACGGCCACCTTGACACGATTGCCCTCGGCCAGAAACTTCTTGGCGTTGCGGAGCTTTACGTTGAAGTCGCCGCTGTCGATGCTGGGAGACATACGAACCTCTTTGATCTCCACAATGTGCTGATTCTTCCGGATCTCCTTCTCCTTTTTCGCCTGCTCGAAGCGGAAACGGCCGTAATCCATAATCTTGCACACGGGCGGGACTGCCTTGGGAGAGATCTTGACCAGATCCAGATCCTGCCGCTGGGCCAGCTCCAGAGCGTCCCGGGCGGACATAATGCCCAGCTGCTCTCCGGTGGCGGAAATCACACGGACTTCCCGATCACGAATGTCCTCGTTGACCTGATGCGTCATGCTGCTAATACGGAAACACCTCCAAAAAATAATAAGAGCGAATACCGAAACGGTATCCGCATGGCAAAACTCCGGCAAAGCCGGGTAGAAAACCAATGTTGACCAGACGCCGATGGCGGCAGGTGAGGACGGGACACCGTTCCTTCTTTATTGTGCAGAAGTTATTATAGGCAGATTTCCTCCCCTTGTCAAGGGGGATTTTATCTGTTTTGGCCTGTTTTATATCTTTTCGTTGACTTAGTCCGGTTTCAAAGCTATAATATAGGCATAGTAAGGGCGCTGCCGATAGACGGTTGCCCCTCACATCTTACTTCATAGAAGTAACCGCTTGCTTGGAGGCTGGGCGGTTACTTCTTTTTATTGACCAGAATAACGAGGCCAATGATTTCAACAATTAAAATGCCGATTTGAATCAAATCAGAATATGTAACCATCGAACCGCCCCCTTTCATCA
The DNA here is from genome assembly GCA_902775105.1 of Oscillospiraceae bacterium. Lineage (GTDB taxonomy): Bacteria > Bacillota > Clostridia > Oscillospirales > Oscillospiraceae > Onthomonas. The sequence goes on along the minus strand of CACYLC010000017.1, from coordinate 25,566 downwards.
GATCAGAGGGCGAAGAAGTCTCCCTCCGTCTAAAGAGGGACAACCGCCTACCGTTTTACTGGCAGCGCCGGCGTTGCCGTTTGACCGGCAACGCCACTGACAGAATAACACAAAATTTCAGTATTTGCAACGATTCCGAGTCTAAAACGGCAGTACCTCCGGCTCACTTGGCTGCACCTCGCCCGTGAGCCGTCCCCGCAGTCCGCTGTACCTTCTGGTCTGCCTGTTGTTCGCCACCATCTTCTCCAACACCTGCTCGTCTCCCACGGCGATAAACAAATCTCTCGCCCGGGTAATGCCGGTATAGAGCACGCCCCTCGTCAGCAGCATGGGCGCTCCGCTGACAGCGGCAAGGATGACCGCTCTGTACTCACTGCCCTGAGATTTATGGACGGTCATGGCGTAGGCAAGCTCCAGCTCCGGGAGCAGATCGGAGGAATACTCCACCACCCGTCCGTCAAAGGAGACCTTCACTGTCCGGTCTCTGGGGTCGGCCTCCCGGACAACGCCGATGTCTCCGTTGAAGATGCCCAGGCCGCCCTTCAGGCCGTCCTCCTCCCGCCACATGATGTCGTAGTTGTTGCGGATCTGCATGACCCGGTCGCCGGTACGAAAGACCACCGAGCCGAGCTTCACTTCCCCCTTGTCCTCAGACGGAGGATTCAGCGCCGCCTGCAATTCCTTATTCAGATTCGCCGTGCCGGTGATGTAGCGCCTTGTGGGGGACAGTACCTGAATCTGGTCGGAGGGAATGCCCATATTCTGAGGCAGCCGGGTTCTGCACAGCTCCACGATAGTCTGTACTGCCTGCTCCCCCTGTAAGCGGCGGAGGAAGAAGAAATCCTTCCGCCCCCCTCCGTTGGCAAGGGGCGGCAGGATGCCCTGATTCACCTGATGGGCGCCCATAACGATGCCGGATTCCTGCGCCTGCCGAAAAATCTCGGTAAGGCGGACGGTCGGGATGACCTCGCTGCGGATCAGATGGTCAAAGAGCTGTCCCGGGCCGACACTGGGCAGCTGATCCGGATCGCCCACCAGCACCAGGCGGCAGGTGTTGGAGACCGCCCGCAAAAGGGCGTCCATGAGGGGCACATCCACCATACTCATCTCGTCCACAATGACCGCCTCGGCGTCCAGGGGATCGTCCTCGTCGTGGGAAAAGGCCAGTTTTCCGGTCTCCTGATCGTAGCCCGCCTCCAGAAGGCGGTGGATGGTAAACGCCTCGGTGCCGCAGAGCTCTCCCAGCCGCTTAGCCGCCCGTCCGGTGGGGGCGGCCAAGCTGGTCTCCAAGCCCATGGCGTCAAAGCAGGAGAGAATCCCTTTTAATGTGGTAGTCTTGCCGGTACCGGGGCCGCCGGTGAGCAGGATGACCTGACGCCGGGCCGCCATTTCCACCGCCTGACGCTGCTGGGTGGCGTAGTGGATGCCCTCTGACCGCTCCACGCCGTCAACGAGCTTGTCCAGCCGCTCCGGCACCAGTAATTCGTTTTGCGCCATATCCCGGAGCCGTTGGGCAATATACTCCTCCGCGTAGTAGAGATCCGCACGGTAGACAGCGGAGACCCCCAGCACATTCTCCCGCACCACCTGCGCCCGCAGTTCCAGCCGGGCAAGGGCATCGTCCAGCATCTCCGGAAAAATGGGAACCTGAGGGTCGGTATTCAGGAGCTGCCCCGCCGCCATGAGCAGCTTTTCCTCCGGCAGAAAGACGTGGCCGTTATCCAGATTGTGGCTCAGGGTGTAGAGCACCCCCGCCTCCAGACGCTGACTGTCGTCGGCGTGGATGCCGGCAGCACAGGCAAGGCGGTCGGCAGTCTGAAAGTTCACCTCCAGATCGCTGTTTAAGAGCACATAGGGGTTTGCAAGGAGCACGTCCAGCGCCCCGGGGCCGTAATACTTCCACAGCTTGGGCCCCAGCTCCACAGGCAGACTGTTTTGGGAGAGAAATTCCAGCAGGCTGCGCATGCCGGATTTTGCGATAAACTCCGCCTGCGCCGCCCTCGCCTTTTTCGGCGTCATGCCCTTGACAGAGGCCAGCCTGTCCGGGTCGCATTCCAGCACCTGAAAGGTCTCCGCCCCGAACTTGTCCACCAGCTTTCTCGCCATCTTCTCTCCGATGCCCTTGATGACGCCGGAGGCCAGATAGCGATAGATAGACTCCGTCCCGGTGGGAAGTCTCACCTGGACGGAGTCCGCTTTAAATTGTCTGCCGAAGGAGGGGTGCTCCACCCACTTGCCCGTCAAGGTCAGCAGCTCCCCGGGGCCGATCTGGGGCATAGTGCCAACAACGGTGAAGTGGTCCCCTCCTCCGGAAACACGGAGGACGGTATAGCCGTTGTCCCGGTTCTGAAAAATGACCGCCTCGGCGGTGGCCTCCAGCTGCTCCCGGTCGTCTTGGGAAAACAGCGCTTCGTCCGGCATATACGGTTCTCCTCTCTAAATGATGTTACGATGTATGATCAGCAGACTGCACCAGCTCCACCCCCGGCCAGCGGGCTAAGAGCCGCAGGGTCTCCGCCCGTTCCTCGGGCAGCAGTCCGGTGTCCAGCACGGTGACTCTGGCCTCCAGCAGACCGGCTCGGTTCAGCCAGTCCAGCCCTTTCAGGTTTTGCTCCAGCGCTTGATCAGCCGTGAGCTGCACCGAAGCGGTTCGCCTGCTCCCCACGGGAAACAGCAGCCAGCCCAGCAGCAGCCACAACAGCGCAGCCAGTCCAAAGGCCGCCAGCAATGCCACGGCGGCGGTCATTGCGTCCATATTCCTCACCTCAATTCATCCTATGAGGAACGGGACGCTTTCGTCACAGCAGCGCGACCACGCCGCCGGTCAGAAGCCCGATAATGCCGCCTGCCGTGATGATCCCGGCAAAGATGGCGGGAAAGGCATTTTTCAGCCGAATGTCAAACAGCGCCGCCACCATGCCGCCGGTCCACGCCCCGGTACCCGGCAACGGGATGGCCACAAGAAGGAACAGTCCCAGCACCTCATACTTGTAGATGAGGTCTTTTTTGCTGTATGCCTTGGCCTCCAGTCGGGAGACAACCTGATCCAGCCAGCCCGCCTTCGTCCTGAGCCACAGAAAAATGCGGCGGATAAAAATGACGATAAACGGAACCGGCACCAGATTGCCCAGAATACAGACGATAATGGTGGGGATCAGAGGCAGACCCATACCGACGCCGATCGGGATTGCCCCCCGCAGCTCCATGACGGGGATCATGGAGGCAAAGAACACAAAGATATATTTTCCGGCCAGAGTGCCGGTGAGCCATTCGAACATGGGAGATAGCCTCCTGATTGTAGAGGTTGAATAACCATCCAAAATGGGATGCGTACGGGATGGCGTCCCCGACATCCCGCCGTTGATTGACAAATTCCGGTAATTGACGGGACGTCGAGGACGCCGTCCCGTACACGCAGTCACCTTGCCATCGTTACAGCAGCGGCTTCAAAAACCGCCCCGTATACGACCGCTCGCAGGCGGCAATGTCCTCCGGCGTGCCGGCACAGACCAGCGTTCCTCCGTCGGCACCGCCCTCGGGGCCGAGATCGATCAGATGATCCGCCGTCTTGATGACGTCCAGATTGTGCTCGATGACCAGCACCGAGTTGCCCGCGTCCACCAGCCGCTGCAGCACCTCCACCAGACGGTGGACATCGGCGGTGTGAAGGCCGGTGGTCGGCTCGTCCAGAATATAGAAGGTGTTGCCGGTAGACGCCTTGCTCAGCTCAGTGGCCAGCTTGACCCGCTGCGCCTCGCCGCCGGAGAGCGTGGTGGAGGGCTGACCCAGGCGGATATAACCCAGTCCCACGTCATAGAGGGTCTTAATGCGGTGATACAGCTTGGGCAGCGGCTGGAAAAAGTCCAGCGCCTCGTCCACCGTCATATCCAGCACTTCCCAGATGTTCTTGCCCTTGTACTTCACTTCCAGCGTCTCCCGGTTGTAGCGCTTGCCCTTGCAGACCTCACAGGGGACGTAAATATCCGGCAGGAAGTGCATCTCGATCTTGACTAAGCCGTCGCCGCCGCAGGCTTCGCATCGGCCGCCTCTCGTGTTAAAGGAGAACCGTCCGGCGGTATAGCCCCGGCTCTTAGCGTCCTGAGTTGCGGCAAACAGGTCACGAATATCAGAAAACAGCCCCGTATAAGTGGCGGGATTCGACCGGGGCGTTCTGCCGATGGGAGACTGGTCGATGCAGATGACCTTGTCCAGATGCTCCTCGCCCTCAATGGCGTCGTGGAGACCGGCACGGGTCTTGGCCCGGTTCAGGTCTGCCGCCAGACGCTTGTGGATGATCTCGTTGACCAGCGACGACTTTCCGCTGCCGGAGACACCGGTCACGACCGTGAACGTCCCCAGCGGCACCGATACGTCAATATTCTTCAAGTTGTTCTCTTTTGCGCCACGGACGGTGAGCCATTTGCCATTTCCCGTTCTGCGGACAGCAGGGACAGGAATCTTCTTCCGCCCTGCCAGATAGTCGCCGGTGATAGAGTTGGGGTTCGCCATCACCTCCTCCGGCGTACCGGAGGCAATGATCTCTCCGCCGTGGATGCCAGCGCCGGGGCCGACGTCAATGAGGTGATCGGCAGCCCGCATGGTGTCCTCGTCATGCTCCACGACGATCAGGGTGTTGCCCAGATCCCGCAGATGCTTGAGGGTATCTAAGAGCATATTATTGTCCCGCTGGTGCAGGCCAATGGAGGGCTCGTCCAAAATATAGAGAACGCCCATCAGGGAGGAGCCGATCTGAGTGGCCAGCCGGATCCGCTGGCTCTCGCCGCCGGAGAGGGTGCCCGCCCTGCGGTCGAGGGTCAGATATTGGAGTCCCACACTGCGCAAAAAGCCCAGCCGGGTCTTGATCTCCTTCAAAATGCGCTCGGCAATGAGCATCTGCTGGCGGCTCAGCTCCACGTTCTCAAAAAAGTCCAGTGCGTCGGTAACGGGCAGGGCGCAGACCTGGTCGATGGCCTTACCGCCCACCGTGACCGCCAGCGCCTCCACCCGGAGGCGGCGCCCCTTACAGAAGGGGCAGGGGCACTCGCTCATGGACTGCTCCAGCTCCCGCTTCATGGGCTCGGACTGGGTCTCCCGGTAACGGCGCTCCAGATTGTTCAAAATCCCCTCAAAGGGCTGGTACAGCGTCCCCTTGCCTCTGGGCTGGTCATAGTGGAGGGTCAGCTTTTCCCCGTTGGTGCCATGGAGGATGACGTTTTTCGCCTCCTCCGAGATGGTGGAATAGGGCTGATCCAGCTTGAAGTGGTACTTTTTGCTCAGGGCGTCAAAGTACATCCGGCTGATGCCGTCGGATTTGATGTTGTTCCAGCCGGAGGCGTTGATGGCGCCCCCCAGCAGGGTGAGGCTCTGGTTGGGGATGATGAGATCGGGATTCACCTTCAGCTGACTGCCGAGGCCGGAGCACTGGGGGCAGGCGCCATAGGGGTTGTTGAAGGAGAACATCCGGGGGGTCAGTTCCTCGATGGAGATGCCGCAGTCCTCACAGGCGTAGTTCTGAGAGAAGGAGATGTCCCGATCCTCCCTGGCCAGATTGACGATGACCAGTCCTCCGGAGAGGGCGGAGGCGGTCTCGATGGAATCCGTCAGCCGCTGGATGATGTCCTCCCGGATGACAAGGCGGTCGATGACGATCTCGATATTGTGCTTCTTGTTCTTGTCGAGCTGGATGGTCTCGGTCAGGTCGTAGAGATTGCCGTCCACCCGGACTCGGACGTAACCGGAGCGGCGGGCGTCCTCAAAGATCTTGGCGTGCTCGCCCTTCCGTCCCCGAATGACGGGGGCGAGGATCTGAATGCGGGTGGCCGGGGGCAGCGCCATCACCTGATCTACGATCTGGTCGATGGTCTGCTGACGGATCTCCTTGCCGCATTTGGGGCAGTGGGGGGTGCCCACTCTCGCCCAGAGGAGGCGGAGGTAGTCGTAGATTTCCGTGACGGTGCCCACAGTGGAGCGGGGGTTCTTGGAGGTCGTCTTCTGGTCAATGGAGATGGCGGGAGACAGGCCGTCGATATAGTCCACGTCCGGCTTCTCCATCTGACCGAGAAACATCCGGGCGTAGGAGGAGAGGCTCTCCACGTACCGCCGCTGGCCCTCGGCATAGATGGTATCGAAGGCCAGAGAGGATTTGCCGGAGCCGGAGAGGCCGGTGATGACTACCAGTTTATCTCTGGGGATGGTGACGTCCACGTTTTTCAGGTTGTTTACCCGGGCGCCTTTGACAAAAATGTGATCTTGCATGGTGAGTTATCCTTTGTAGTAACAGTCGTCTTCCCATTTGATGGGGTTATTTTCGATATAGGTACAAATGTTAATATAATCCGTCTCATTCCGAATCATATGATCGTAAAACGACTTCTGCCATACAGAAAAACCTGCCCGCTTTGAAATACGGCCTTTGGTTTGCTGAATCACACGAGAGACAGTAGGGGCGACCCGTGGTCGCCCGCCCAACACATTGTTTCCCTCAATCACCAAAATCAGGTGGATATGATTTGGCATAACGACGTACTTATCAACACGCACATCCGGATATACGGCAGAAATACCTTCTATTTCCTCTGTTACAATATGGCCAAGTGCCGACAAATGCGGGCGACCACGGGTCGCCCCTACCGTATCCCAGAAGATTTTCGCTCGATTTTCGGTACACACAGTTATGAAATAATATCCCGGATTCCCATAATCATAATTTTTTACACGTAGCGCTTTTCGCTTCGGCAGTTCTTGTTTCATAATTTATCTTCAATACTCAAACCCGCACACCGGACACCGCCCGTAATCAAAATCGTGCCGTGCTCCGCATTTGGGGCAGTTCTTTTGAGGCAGCTCGTCTTCGGATTGGTATTGATTCTGCGGCGCACAGAATTCACTCTTGCAGTTGGAGCAGTAACGCTTTGCCATGATCGTTCCTTCCTTATTTCCGCCCACGCAGCTCGATGATCTGATCTCTCAGCGCCGCCGCCAGCTCGAATTCCAGCCGCCCGGCGGCCTCCTTCATCTGCTGCTCCAGACCTGCGATGGCCTCCTCCCGCTCGTCGTCGGTGAGCTTGGCGGTGCGCTTCCGGGTCTGCTCCGCCTCGTCCACCGCCTTGGACAGCTGAAGCATCTCGTGGATATCCTTGCGGATCGTTCGGGGTACGATGCCGTGTTCCCGATTGAATCGATCCTGAATCTCCCGGCGGCGGGCGGTCTCGTCCATGGCGGAGCGCATGGACGGCGTGATGTGGTCGGCGTAGAGAATCACCTTGCCCTCGGCGTTTCGGGCGGCTCGGCCGATGGTCTGGATCAGCGACGTCTCGCTGCGGAGGAAGCCCTCCTTGTCGGCGTCCAATATCGCCACCAGAGATACCTCCGGCATGTCCAGACCCTCACGCAGCAGGTTGATGCCCACCAGCACATCCACCTTGCCCATACGCAGATCCCGAATGATCTCCGTCCGCTCGATGGTCTGGACATTGTGGTGCATATAGCTGACCTTGACGCCCGCCTTTTGCAGGTAGGCCGTCAAGTCCTCTGCCATTTTGATGGTCAGGGTGGTCACCAAAACTCTCTCGTTTCGCTCAATGCGGAGGTTGATCTCGCCCAAAAGGTCATCGATCTGCCCCTCGATGGGGCGCACCTCCACCAGAGGGTCTAACAGACCGGTAGGACGGATCACCTGCTCCACGATCTGCCCGGAGCGGCTGCGCTCGTATTCGGATGGGGTAGCGGAGACGTAAATGACCTGATTCACCCGTTCCTCAAACTCCGGGAACTTTAAGGGCCGGTTGTCAAAGGCGCAGGGCAGGCGGAAGCCGTAGTCCACCAGACTGGTCTTGCGGGCATGGTCGCCGTTGTACATGGCCCGCACCTGCGGGAGCGTCACATGGCTCTCGTCGATGAACATGAGAAAGTCCTTGGGGAAGTAGTCTAAGAGCGTCAGGGGCGGGGAGCCTACCGGGCGGCCGGAGATGACCCGGGAATAGTTCTCAATTCCCGTGCAGTAGCCCAGCTCCTTCATCATCTCCATGTCGTATTGCGTCCGCTGACGGATGCGCTGAGCCTCCACCGCCTTTTCCTGCTCGGTGAAAAAGCTGACCTGCTGCCACATCTCTGTCTCGATCTCTTTCACCGCCCGCTCCATCTTCTCCTTGGTCGTGACATAGTGACTGGCGGGATAGATGGCGACGTGGTTCAAAATGCGGGTAGGCGTTCCGGTGACCACATGGATTTCCGAGATGCGCTCCACCTCGTCTCCCCAAAATTCAATGCGGATGGCGTGTTCCTTGGCGTAGACGGGGAAGATATCCACCGTGTCCCCCCGTACCCGGAAGGTGTTGCGCTCAAAGGCAATGTCGTTGCGCTCATAGCGAATCTCAATCAGCTTGCGGATCAGCTCCTCCCGCTTTTTCTCCATGCCAGTGCGGAGGGAGATGACCATGTTTTTATAGTCGATGGGGTCGCCCAGACCGTAGATGCAGGAGACGGAGGAGACCACGATCACGTCCCGCCGCTCGAACAGTGCCGCCGTGGCGCTGTGGCGAAGCCGCTCGATCTCTTCGTTGATGGAGGCGTCCTTTTCAATAAAGGTGTCCGTATGGGGAATATACGCCTCCGGCTGGTAGTAGTCGTAATAGGAGACAAAATACTCCACGGCGTTATTGGGGAACAGCTGCTTGAACTCACTGCAAAGCTGGGCGGCCAGCGTCTTGTTATGCGCCAGCACCAGCGTGGGGCGCTGCACCTTCTCGATGACCTTCGCCATGGTGAAGGTCTTGCCCGAGCCGGTGACGCCTAAGAGCGTCTGTTCGTCCAGACCCAGCTCCACACCCTGCGCCAGCGCCTCGATGGCCTCCGGCTGGTCGCCCGAGGGGGCGTATTCGCTTATGACTTGGAATTCAGGCATAGTGGTACCTCTGAGCGAAAAATTCTTGCCCTCATATTATCAGAACGTATGTTCGATGTCAATGGGAGATTGGTGGAAATCAAGCCTCGCCCACCATGGGCGGCTATGTAGCCGCCCATGATCCCCCTCCCCAAAGGGGAGGGCATTTGCCTCCCTCGCTAAACTCTGAACGCTAAACTCTGAGCTCTAAACTCACTCACACATTAAACCGGAACAGGATAATATCCCCGTCCTGCACCACGTATTCCTTGCCCTCGGAGCGCATCAGCCCCTTTTCTCTGGCGGCCTTTTCGCTGCCGCAGGCCACCATATCGTCATAGGCAATGACCTCCGCCCGGATGAACCCCCGCTCAAAGTCGGAGTGAATTTTGCCGGCGGCCTGGGGCGCTTTCGTTCCCTTTGTGATCGTCCACGCCCGGCACTCGTCCTCGCCGCTGGTGAGGAAGGAGATGAGGCCCAAGAGGGTATAGCTGGCCTTAATGAGCCGATCCAGGCCGGACTCGGCAATGCCCAGCTCCTCCATAAAGACGGACTGCTCGCCTGAGTCCATCTGGCTCAGCTCCTCCTCCAGGCTGGCGCAGACGGGAATGACCTGAGCGCCCTCCTTGGCGGCAAGCTCCTTTACCTGCTGATAGTAGGCGTTCTCCTTGTAGTTTCCGCCGGAGAAGGTGTCCTCGTCCAGATTGGCGGCGTAGATGATGGGCTTAAGGGAGAGCAGGTCGCTGGTGGCAATCAGCTCCGCCTCGTCCTTGTCGCACTGGTAGGAGCGGACAGAATTGCCGTCGTTGAGCCAGTCCCGGAGTCCCTCAAAGACCTCCGCCTCACGGAGAAACTTCTTGTCCCCCTTTGCCGCCTTTTTTGCCTTGTCGATGCGGCGCTCCACCATCTCAAGGTCGGCCATAATCAGCTCAAGGTCAATAATGCCGATGTCCCGGATGGGGTCGGTGCTGCCCTCCACGTGGATGACGTTCTCGTCGTCAAAGCAGCGGACAACGTGGACGATGGCCTCGGTGCCCCGGATATTGGCCAGAAACTTGTTGCCCAGACCCTCGCCCCGGCTGGCACCCTTGACGAGGCCTGCGATGTCCACGAACTCGATGACAGCAGGGGTGGTCTTTTTGGGGTGGTAGAGATCAGAGAGCCAATTCAAACGGCTGTCCGGCACGGCAACAGTGCCCACATTCGGCTCAATGGTGCAGAAGGGATAGTTGGCGCACTCGGCGCCGGCGTTGGTAATGGCGTTAAAGAGGGTGCTCTTGCCCACATTGGGGAGCCCGACAATGCCTAATTTCATTTGTATCGCTTCCTTTATCTGATAGTCTGCCGGGAGTTCTCATTTTCCCGGCACAGGCGTGGTTTCTCAACGTTTTATTATACTGCCTGTACAGGAAATGCGCAAGGTGGAAAAGAAGAGAAAAAAGCCGGTCGGCCGTCACGGCTCCTCCATGCAGCTCAAATACACCTCCCCTGCCGCTCTGGCAAACAGCCTCGCCCCGGCCAGCGCCTCTTGAAGCGTATTGCCGCTGGTGCCCACCTCCACCAGAAGGGAGCCTGCGGTCATATGCTGGTTGAACCGTTGGGAGCGGAGGTTGACGGGACGGGGAAATCCACTGTCAACGGCCAGCATCCGAGCCTGAATATAGGCCGCCAGCGTCACGTTTTTCTCCCAGCCGGGATGCTCTAATCCGCCGTCATTGGTACCCACCACCAGCATGACCTGGGCCACTGTCTTGCCGTCAATGGTGTCTGTCACCTTGTAGGCAGTGCCGTCCGAGGCGATCATGGCGTCCCGGTGGACGTCCAGCACGATGGAGATGGTGGGATATTCCTCCAGATATGCCTCGATCCCCTTCAGCGACCGGGCGTAGGAGCCGGTATAGCTGGGGTAGTCGTAGAGCGTCTTGTCGTGGATGACGGAGAGCCCCATGTCCTCAAAAACGTCCTTCATCTCCTCCCCCACCCGGATCATATTGTACTGCTCATCCGTGGTGCGGGAGGTGTCCGAGGGTGTGTAGTCATCCCCGTCCGCCATGGTGTAGGCTTCGGTGGCGTGGGTGTGCATAATGAGGATCTGAGGGCCCTGGGCGGAGACCTTCAGCGGCAGCTCACGGCTGAGGTAGTCGCCCAGCTTCAGATCAATGCCGCCAGTGGAGTTGGTCAGCTCCAGTGCGTCCGGATCAACGGAGACCGGCTCGATCACAGGCCGTGAAACCTCCGTCTCCTCCGGTTCCGGCTCTTCCTCCGGGGCGTCCAGCGCACCGGATATGGGCTGCCACGGGACGGATTCCCCTTCCTCCGGCTCAGCCGGCTGCTCTTCGGGTTCCGGCTTTTCCTCCTGCTCCTCCGGGAGAGACTGCATGTCCGCCGCCTCGGTGCGGGGCAGCTGCTTCAGCAGCAGATCCTCGGTGGTGGCGGGAGCGGCGGGCAGCTGCAGCTCCTGCTCCAAAAGGGCGGAGGCCAGCCCCGTCCCCTCCAGCATTCCACCCAGCGTCTCGCCCAGCAGGGACAGCTGCCCCCGGTGCATCGTCAGCCACAGCGCCCCCGCCGCCATGCCCAGCGCCACAAGTCTCCCGCCCCGGCGGGAGGCGCTCTTTGTGCTCCCCCTCACCCTCGTTCCCGGCCTCATGCGCCATCGCCTCCTGTCCTCTGCACCCTTTGTCCATGATCAATGCAGGGACATTCTATGCCTCAGCCCAGGGGGATATGCCAGTCATTTCTGTCGATGTCGGTTTTTGCTGCGGGTTTTACAAAAGAAATCCCGGATGTCTTGACATTGCTCCGGAAGTAAAGTAAAATATATGCGGATCATTTTGAAGAACGGAGATCCGTCCTATGGACGGTTTTCTATGAGGGCTGTTTTTCAACGTATTTTCCGCAGACGTCATTGCTGTCGTCTGCTCTTTTTGCACATTTCCAGTTTTGAAACCCCATTTTTGACAATTTAATAAGGAGGTGTATCTTTCAACCATGATACCAATTTTTGTCGCAGTGATCATTGCGTTGGTCGTCGGTATCGTTGGCGCTCTGGGCGGCTTTCTCTATCGGAAACAGGTGGCCGAGCGGGAGATCGGTTCCGCCGAGGACGAGGCTACCCGCATTGTCAACGTGGCCATCAAGGACGCTGAGAACAAGAAGCGTGAGGCGCTGATGGAAGCTCGTGAGGAGATTCACAAAGAGCGCAACGTCTATGAGAAAGAGGTCAAGGAACAGCGGGCTGACCTGCAAAAGCAGGAGCGCCGCCTCCAGTCCAAGGAGGAAAACCTGGATCGCAAGACCGAACAGATGGAGAAGAAGGAAGAGCGGCTGCAAAGCAAGATCGCCGCTGCCGACCGCACCCGTGAAGAGGCCGAGGCCCTGAAACAGAGCCAGATGGAGCTTTTAGAGCGCATCTCCGGCTTTACCGCTGAGGAGGCCAAAAACTACCTCATTCAGCAGGTGCAGGATGAGGTCACCCACGAAGAGGCAGTGAAGATCAAGGAGATCAAGGCCAAGTACAAGGACGAGGCCGACACCTACGCCCGCAAGCTGATCGCCCTTGCCATTCAGCGCTGCGCCGCCGATCAGGTGGCGGAGGTCGCCGTGTCTGTGGTACCGCTGCCCAGTGACGAGATCAAGGGCCGCATTATCGGTCGGGAAGGCCGCAACATCCGCACATTGGAAACCCTCACCGGTGCGGAGCTGATTATCGATGATACGCCGGAGGCCATTACCGTCTCCTGCTTTGACCCAGTTCGCCGGGAGATCACCCGCATCGCTCTGGAGCGCCTGATCGCAGACGGCCGCATCCATCCTGCCCGTATTGAGGAGATGGTGGAAAAGGCCAAGCGTGAGGTGGAGTCCATTATCAAGGCCGAGGGCGAGCGGGCTATCTTTGAGACCAACATCCACAGCATCCACCCCGAGCTGGTTCGCCTGCTGGGCCGGATGCACTACCGCACCAGCTACGGCCAGAACGTGCTCAACCACTGCATTGAGGTCTCCCATATTGCCGGCCTTCTGGCTGCCGAGATCGGCGCAGACGTCAATCAGGCCAAGCGTGCCGGTCTCCTCCACGACATCGGCAAGAGCGTGGATCACGAGATCGAAGGCTCCCACGTCCAGATCGGTGTCGATCTGGCCCGGCGGTACAAGGAGAACGAGCAGATCGTTCACGCCATCGCCGCCCACCACAATGACATCGAACCCCAGACCATCGTCGCCTGTCTCGTTCAGGCCGCTGATGCCATCTCCGCCGCCCGTCCCGGCGCCCGGCGTGAGAACGTGGAGAACTATATCAAGCGGCTTCAGCGTCTGGAGGAGCTGTCCTCCTCCTTCAAGGGCGTGGACAATGCCTATGCCATTCAGGCTGGCCGTGAGATCCGGGTCATGGTCAAGCCCGAGCAGGTCAGCGAGGACGAGATGGTCATTCTCGCCCGCAACATCGCCAAGCAGATCGAAGAGACCATGGAGTACCCCGGCCAGATCAAGGTCAATCTCATTCGGGAGACCAAGGCCGTGGAGTACGCAAAATAAGTTGACCAAAGAACAAAATGGCCGCCCGGTATCGCTGATACCGGGCGGTGTTGCGTTGCCTTGTGGTTGAGCAGTGGTCTCCCCTTCTCTCACGACGGAAGGCTTTGTTCCGATTTTAACCCTCCCCAAAAGGGGCATTTCCGGCCATTTAGCCGGAAACGGCAGACGAGGCCGCCATGCTCTGAACTCTGAACTCTGAACTCAAATCACATAATCGTCGCCGCTGTCGCTGCCCACCATCAAATCGGCAATGGTGATGCCGTCGAAGAAGTCGTTGACCAGCTTATCCAGCTCCTGCCACATGGGGAATGTCCGGCACCTTGACGCTCTGGGGCAGGCCAGCGTATTGTCCTCCAGACAGGCCACCGGCGCCATCCGTCCCTCGGTGAGGCGGAGGATCTCTCCCACTGTGTAGCGCTCCGGAGGACGGGTCAGCCGATAGCCGCCGCCCTTGCCCCGCATACCGGTGAGGATGCGGTTTTGCACCAGATTTTTCAGGATCGTCTCCAGATACTTTTCCGAAATCTCCTGACGCTCTGCGATCTCCTTCAGGGGCAGGTAGCCCTCGGTCTGGTGCTCTGCCAGATCTACCATGACCCGTAACGCATAGCGTCCTTTGGTCGAAATCATCATGGGATGTTGCCTCCGTTGTGTTTCATCGTTTTAACCAATTATATAACAAGGTTAATAGGATTTCAACCATTCCGATACGCAATCGGAAAAAAATTTTTCTCCCGGAGGCGTCCCTTCCCTCCTCTTCGCCCTTTTTCTCCCGTTCCGGTCATTGCAATTTTTTCCGGTTGTGGTACACTAATGTTACCAAAGGATGTGATTCCATGACTTTAAAACGTTCCGTCGGCCTCTCTCTGGCGCTGGGCGCAGTCTGTTTCGGCTTTCGTCTGGCGGTCTGGCAGGCGGCTTACGACCCGGACACCCAGCTGATCACCGACGCCGGACTGGTGCTGCTGAGCAACCTGTTTTTCTGCCTGTGTCTGCTGGTGATCGGCCTGCTCTTTGCCCTCCGGCACCCCAGAGATGCCGCCGCCCCGGCGCCCTATTCCAGTGAGACGCCCCTCCGGCGTCTGCTGCGTCTGGCGGCAGTTTGCTGTTCCATCGTCTCCGGTGTGCTGCTGTTTCGGGAGCAGCAGGAGGTTTCCCCAGTCTCTTACATCGCCGTGATCATGGGTGTGCTGCTGGTGGGACAGGGCGTGGCGCAGCTGCTGCTGACCCTTTGGAATGACACGGACAGCAAGCGGTATGCCTCGCTGCTGCTCCTCCCCGCCTTTTCCGGCTGCTACTGGCTGGTGGCTTTTTATCACCAGTTTGGCCCTGCGCCCAACCGGGAGACCTACCTGTGGCCGACGATCACCGGCGTCGTGGTGGCGGCAGCGTGGCTGGGCTACATTGCCTTTGCCTACAAAAAGCCGAAGGGGACGTTTTTTACCCTCACCGGACTGATCGCTCTGCCCATGCTGCTCCTGGCGGCCGCCGCTCCCCTGCCCCTGTCCTATCGCCTGTCCCTCCTGGGGCAGCTGGCCTGGTTTTGGGCCGCTCTGCTGACGCTGCACTTCCGTCCCATCCCGGAGGAAGAGCCCCTCTCCCTCCAAGACACAGAAATTACAGAAGAAGGAGAATCCCCATGTCTGAAGAACTGAACCTCACCCCCGCATCAGAAACCGCTGCCGCCGAACCCCCCGCCCCCGCCCCTGTGGAGGAGGAGCGTCCCGCCCCCAAGGCCGAGATCAGTTTTGACGTCTTTGAGCAGGTGGACATGACCGTGGTCAAGGTCAAGGAGTGCGCCAACGTCAAAAAGAGTAAGAAGCTGCTCTGCTTCCAGCTGGACGACGGCACAGAGAGCGGCCGTCAGATCCTCTCCGGCATTGCCCAGTGGTACACCGCCGAGGAGTTGGTGGGCAAAACGCTGGTGGCCGTCACCAATCTGGCCCCCCGAAAGATGATGGGTCTGGAGTCCAACGGCATGCTGCTCTCCGCCGAGAAGGACGGGGATCTGAAGCTGGTCATGCTGGACGACGCCATCCCCGCCGGGGCGAAGTTGGTATAAGCGCAAAAATTTCAGCGGACGGCTGATTGTCGTCCGCTGATTTATTTTTTTAATTTTCCACCGTCGTCCCCGGATAATAGTGCGCCAGAATCTCCGTATACGTCGCCCCTTCCTTTGCCATGACATTGGCTCCGTATTGGCTCATGCCCACGCCGTGGCCATAGCCGGTGACGTAGAAGGTGATGCTGTCCCCTTCGCACTCCACCTCAAAGGTCGCCGACCGCAGCTCACAGATGGAACGCAATTCCTGCGCCGTGACAGTGACGCCGCCCACAGTGAAGGACGATGCCCCTCCGCTGTCATCCGTGGTCTCCCCGCCAAACCAGCCCTCGCAGCCGCCGGAGAGATCGGCGTCAGGATAGCTTGCCGTAAACCGCCGGGCAAATTCGCCGGCCTCCATGGTGACGACGCTGTAATAGTTGGGGGCATCGTCCTCCCCCTCCGGGCTGTCCACCGAGACGAGATAAGGGATGTCCTCTCCCCAGACAGACTGGGCGGAGCGGGTACGGCCGGCGGAGGAGGCGTGAAAGACGGTGAGGGCAGGCTGGCCGTTAAAGACCACCGTCTCCCCGGCCGTCGCCTGGATGGCGGCGGTGATTTTATCGGAATATTCCTCTCCCTTGTCCTCAGGCCATTTTTCCAATCGCTCCTCCCGGGAGATCCACGCCTGACAGCACCGGTAGTCGGTACAGACGTCTGCGTCCGGGTGATTTTCCTTGGTGTGAAGGGTCTGATAGCAGGTGTAGGTCCGCGCCGCCACCGCCTGCGCCTTCAGCGCTTCCTCATCAAAGGCGGCGGGCATTTCTGCCGCCACCACGCCCCAGAGGTAGTCCTCCAGCTCCATCTCCTCCACACTGCCGTCCGGCATCCGCACCCGCAGGGTCTCGGCGGCAGCCGGCACTTCCGGCGCTTCAGCCATCTCCTCCACGGAGGCAGGCGGCTCCGGCACAGGCTCCTCCGGCACAGGCTCCTCAGGCAAGTCGGGCAGATCCGGCTCCGGCTCGTCCATGGTAAGGGCGGGCGTCGGGGCGGAGGGCTCCTTCTCTGACGGCAGGCCGGACAGCGGCAGCGCCAGCAGCGCCAGAATGAGGGCGGCGGCAACAAGTAGCGCTCGATGCAGCATAGGCATTCTCTCCTTGCATTTTCATCAATTTATCCTGTATATATTTACGGTTTTTTAACGGAATATTTTTACGTTTTTTGTCTCTTTGTGACGTTTTTTTGTGTAAGCATTCATTTTTTGCCTGGTTTATTTGACTTATGCCTCTCTGTCATGTATAATGTATGCAACAGTGGAGCGGTATAGACATTGATTCATCCCCCACGCAAATCCAAAAAAGGCGCTGAACAGCTATGAGCAAACACCTCTCCCTTCAGACAAGTCAATATATTCACGACCTGAGCGACCATCTCAATGCTTACAGTCGGATTCGCCCCGCTCTCTACGAGAAGTATCAGGTGCGCCGGGGGCTCCGCAACGACGACGGCACCGGCGTCATGGCTGGTCTCACCGAGGTGGGCAGCGTCAAGGGCTATTACATCGAGGACGGCGAGAAGATTCCCATGGAGGGCAGGCTGCTCTACCGAGGCATTAACGTAGAGGATCTGATCCGTGGCTGCGTCTCGGAGGATCGGTTCGGCTTCGAAGAGACCTGCTATCTGCTGCTCATGGGACAGCTCCCCGACAAGGCGCAGCTGGAGCAGTTCCGGCAGGCGCTGGACGAGATGCGGCCTCTCCCCCACATGTTCACCGAGGACATGATCATCAAGGCTCCCAGTCAGGACATTATGAACAAGCTGGGCCGCAGCATCCTCACCCTCTATTCCTATGACGACGACCCGGAAACTATGACGCTGGAAAACCAGCTTCGTCTGGCCATGCAGCTCATCGCCCGGACACCTATGATCGTCGCCCACGGCTATGCGGCAAAGCGGTGCTATTTTGACAAGGAGTCCCTCTATATCCACCGGGCGCAGCCGGGCAAGGGGACGGCAGAGAATATCCTCTCCGCCATCCGGGAGGATCAGCAGTACACCGACGACGAGGCAAAGCTGCTGGATCTCTGTCTCATGCTCCACGCGGAGCACGGCGGCGGCAACAACTCCACCTTTACCTGCCGGGTCATCTCCTCCTCTTATACCGACATCTTCTCCTCCATTGCAGCGGCGGTTGGTTCGCTGAAAGGCCCCCGCCACGGCGGCGCCAATATCAAGTGCAAGCAGATGATGGACTATATTGCCGAGACGGTGACAGACTGGAAGGACGACGAGGAGATCGCCGCCTGTATCACCAATCTGCTCCGGGGTCAGGGCTATGACCACAGCGGTCTGGTCTACGGCATGGGCCACGCCGTCTACACCCTCTCCGACCCCAGAGCCCGCATTTTGAAGCAGTTCAGCCGTTCCCTGGCGGAAAAGCGGGGGATGCAGGATCGGCTGGATCTGATTGAGGGCGTGGAGCGCATTACGCCTCAGGTCTTTTCCGCCGTCACCGGCAAGGAGAAGGTGATGTGCGCCAACGTAGATCTCTACTCCGGCTTTGTCTATGATATGCTGGGCATTCCGGAGGAGCTGTATACCCCTCTCTTTGCCACCGCCCGCATGGTCGGCTGGTGCGCCCACCGGCTGGAGGAGATCTTCAGCGGCAGCCGCATCATCCGCCCGGCTTACAAGGCAGTGGGACCCAAAAGTCCCTTTGTCCCTCTGGACGACCGGATATGATCTGTGCTACAATAAAAAAGCGCAGAAAGACGAAAACTGACACACAGGCCGCTGCGCTGCAGCGGTCTGTTTTTTGATCGGGAAAGGAGTGTTTTCATGGACGGGAAAAACCGCCGTCACCCCCGCAGGCGCCGGCTGAGGCCCGGTTTTGTGCTCAACGCGGTCTGTCTCGGTATCATTCTCATTTGCTTGATCATCGGGGGCATTCAGTCCGCCGCCGCCCCCCGGGGCGCAGCGCCCGCCCCGGAGACGGAGACGCCCGCCTCCCTCCTTGTCCGGACCGGCGGGGTCGTCCGCCGTGCGGAGGCGGAGCTGGCCGCCCGGGAGGCCGCCACCTACGACTTTACCCTCGCCTTTATGGGAGATTTGGGACTGACCGAGGAATGGGTGCCCATGCAGTATCTGGCCACCCAGGAAAACGGCATTGAGGATTGCATCTCCGCCGACCTGCTGGAGCAGATGCGCTCTGCCGATCTGTTTTGCCTCAACAACGAGTTTGCCTTCACCACCCGGGGTGAGCCTCTGGCGGGCAAACGCTGGATCATCACCAGCGACCCCAAAAACGTCTCCATCCTGCAGACAATGGGCGTGGATCTGGTCACGCTGGCCAACAACCACGTCTATGACCACGGCGCTGAGGGACTGACCGACACCCTTGCCACGCTGGACGGCGCCGGCATCGCCCATGTGGGCGCAGGCGAAAATCTGGCAGATGCCTCCGCCCCTCTCTATATGGAGGTGCAGGGCAAGACCATTGGCTTTGTCAACGCCTGCAACGCCGAGGAGACCCGGTACACCCCCGAGGCCACGGAGGACTCCTCCGGCGTGCTGCTCTGCTATGAGTCTGACAAGTTCGTAGCCGCCGTCAAAGAGGCAAAGGAAAACGCTGATTTTGTCATCGCCCTTGTCCACTGGGGAACCGACTACGTGTACGAGACCAGCGAGGATCAGCGGACGCTGGGACATGAATTGATCGACGCCGGTGCGGACGCAGTGATCGGTGCGCACGCCCACAGCATTCAGGGCATTGAATATTATAACGGCGTGCCCATCTTTTACGGACTGGGTACCTGCTGGTTTAACAGCAAGACGCTGTCCACCTATATGCTTCAGCTTCACTTTGTGGGAGACGGTAAGAACACCTCCATAATCTTCACCGTCCTCCCCGGCGAGCAGGCCAACTGCATCACCCGTCTGTCCGGCACCGAGGCGGAGGCGCAGAGCGTACTGGATCTGATCCTGGAATACTCCAACGGCATCACCTTTGAGCAGGACACCGGGAGCAGCCTCAACGCCTATATCCTTCACGAGGGCGAGGCCTCCGCGGCAGAGGAACCCGCAGCCGGGGACGAAGATACGGCCCCGCCGGACGATACCGCTCAGCCCGATGATCCCGTCGAGGCACAGGGATAATCTCATACAAAATTACGGCAGGGACGCACATCCGATGGTGCGTCCCTGCCTTTTGTCACAGGACCATTGCAGCGGCGATCCCGGCGCAGGCCGCTCCCGCCAGAAACCACAGCCAGCCCTTATGCTGCTGCAGCCAACTGAACCGACGCTTTGACGCCGTGTTTTTTCGCAAATAGCTGTCCGCCACCTCCTTTGCCTCCTGCACCACCTGCTGCGCCGTCACGCCCTGCTGCTCCAGGGCATCCTCCTTTAAGAGAAAGATGGCCTGTTCAAATAACCGCTGATCCGGCGACCGGACGACGATCACCCGCCGGGAGATTCCTTTTACCATCGCTTCCACACCTTTCCAAGTTTGGTTCCAGTATGGACAGCTTTGCGGTAAAATATACCACTAGCTCGCCGCTTTTGCAGCCTCCCGGCGGCGGACGCTCCCCTCTGCCGCCGTCCGTTTTTTCAGCTGCAGCACCAGCACGGTGCGGTCATCTCTGCCGCCTCCGCTGTGCTCTAAGATGCGAGCCGCCAGCTCCTTGGGACTTTTCTCCCGAAAATCCCGAATCAGCGGCAGGATCCACTCGTCCTTCTCTCCGTCGTCGAAAATGCCGTCGCTGACCATGACGGCCAGATCCTCCTGTCCCAGTCGGAAGGTGCGGACATCCGGACTGCTCTCCTGCCCGAATTCCAGCCCGGCGGGGAGACTGCTGCCGGAGAGCTTTTTCACCTTGCCGGATTGGCGCAGATAGGTGGGGGCCGCTCCCAGCTTGTAGCTCCAGCCCTCGCCGGAAAAGAGGTCTAAGCCCACCAGATCAATGGTGGTAAAGCCCAGCTCGCTCTCTCCCCGGAGGGCAAGGGCGTTGGAGAGGGTGGCAAGGGCGATTTCCGGGCTGACGCCTGCCTTCAAAAAGTCCTCCAGCAGGCGCAGGGCGAGATGGCTCTGTTTGGCTGCCCCGGGACCGCTCCCCATGCCGTCGCAGAGCACCACCCAAAGCCGTCCGTCTCTGTCCCGGAACCAGTTTCCCCCGTCGCCGGAGACGGTCTCCCCCTCCTTGGACAGGGCAGCCACCCCGGCGGTTGCCAGATAGTTGTCCTCCTGCACCAGCGTCAGCCGCTGACCTGTCCGATCCCGCTCCAGGGGGCCGAGGGCGAAGGACATGCCCATATTCTTGCTCAGCGACTCCAACAGCGGGCCGTCCCGGATCGGGCTGAGATCCTCTCCCGTCATTTGGATCACCAGCCTTCCCCGGAGATCCCGTCCCAAACGGATGTCCGCCTCCAATCCGTGGCGTCTCAGAAAACGCAGCACCGGCTGTGCCTGCTCCGGATCGGGGGTCAGGTCATATTCCAGCTCCTTTGCCGCCTGCCCCAGCAGCTGGGCCAGTTGGGCGTACTGCCGCCACACCGCCGAGCGGCTTGCCCGAAGCCGGGCCTCCATCTGACGCCGGTGGAGGAGCGCGGCATATTCCACATTGGCCGCCGAGACCAGTTCCCCCGCACGAGAACAAACGCTCAGAAATGAGATGGGGGCGTCGCTCAGCTTGCCGTAGCCCCGCTGCCGGGTGGCGGAGAGGAGCTGATGGAAGGCCTGATAGGTATTGTGATAGTCCTGCTTCCAGCACAGAGGGTATCGGGGGCAGTTCTGACAGACCTGCTCCGCTGCCCGGTCAAAGACCTGTTCCAGCCGCTGCTGCGTGGGCGGGTTCTGATTCAGCCCGCTGCGCATATCCTCATAGAGGGTCTGGAAGGCCGCCGCCTGGCCGGTAAGCTTGTCCTGCAGCTGCCGCTTGGTATAGGTCTGCACCGGAAGCACCTGGATGGCAGGGGCGGGCTGAGGGCGGTCTCTTGCCCTGCCGGGGAGGATTTGGTCGGGAAGGGCAGTGACGACCGCCGCCGCTGCCGCCATATCCAGCACCAGTCCCACCTGCAGCTCCGCAGGGCCGTTCCACAGCGCCGCCACGCAGCCGCCGGAGATAAATAAAATACCGGAAAGCCAGCGGCTCTTTTCCCGTGACGCCCCGGCCAGCAGTCCGCCGAAGGCCAGCGCCCCGGTATACAGTCCTCCCCCGCCGCCGCAGAGATCCAGCACCAGTCCCAGCACCACCCCGGCGGAGACCGCCTCCGTGCCGGAGCGTCGGGCAAGAAGCAAAACCCCAGCGGCAGCAAGGGCGATGCCCACCCCGATAGCGCCGAAGAGGGTGATGCCTCGGACGGCGGCGGCCAGTGTGCCTCCCAGATAGAGCAGTCCCGCCCACGTCCACCGCCTGTCCTGTGTCGATTCCGGCTCTGCCCACGGACGCAGCGCCATTCGGTAGAGGAGGGCGGAGACGGTGATGAGCAGCACCTCAACAGCAAAGGCGATGATGTCCCGCCGATGCCAGCCCAGCTCGGAGAGATAGAGGAATCCGGTCACAGCGCCGATGACGCCGGCGGCAAGCGGCATGAACCACTGCTTTTGGTAGGCCGCGAGGTCATAAAAGGCGAAAGCCACGGCATAGATAAAGATGGCGGCGGAGACATAACGCAGGCCGCTGACCATTCCCAGAGTGGTGAGATAGCCCAGGCTGGCTCCTACCAGGGCGGCAAAGCCTCCCAATCCCGACCCGGAGGCTGCCACGAACCCCAGGGCGAAAGGAGCGTATGTATCAAAGACATGGGCAGAGGACAGCGTCGCTCCCAGAAGCAGCCGCCCGGCACATTCCAGCAGGACGGGGACGGCTGGGTGCGCCCCGACCAGCTCCCGCCCCGATTCCAGACTGCCTCTCGCCATCTGCCACAGCTCAAAGCCCCGATCGATCGCTTTCATTGCGTATCACCTCATTTGTAATCTTTATCCAGATTATACCGGCCCCCGAACAAGAAACAGGTCGGGAAATGTGGTGATATTCGGAAATGAAAGGTAAAATTTCAACAAAACCCGCCCATTTGAAATCAGTCGCTCTTTTTTAAAAAATCCTTGCCTAAACGGAAGAAGAGCAGTTATAATACAAGGTAAGAGACTATCTATCATGGACGAAAGAGGTGCAGAATATGAAAGCAAAGGTATTCTTCTCCAAGGAGATCACTCCCGAAAAGGTAGTGGCGCTGTATCACGCCCTTGGCATTGACCTTCCCGGCAAGGTGGCAGTCAAGCTCCACTCTGGCGAAAAGGGCAATCAGAACTTTATCCGCCCCGCCTTTTGGAAGCCCATCATTGACGAGCTGAACGGCACCGTAGTGGAGTGCAACACCGCCTACGCCGGTGAGCGGAACGCCACGGACAAACACCGCAAGCTGATCCGGTATCACGGCTGGGAGGAGCACTTCTCTGTCGACCTGATGGACGCCGAGGGGCCGGACACAGAGCTGTCCATTCCGGACGGCAAAATCCTCAAGCGCAATCTGGTGGGCAAGAACATGGCGCATTACGACTCCATGCTGATCCTCTCCCACTTCAAGGGCCATCCCATGGGCGGCTACGGCGGGGCGCTGAAGCAGCTGTCCATCGGCTGCGCCTCCTCCCGGGGCAAGAGCCTGATCCACTCCGCCGGCTTTACCGACGACCAGACCATTGTCTGGGACAACCTTCCGGCTCAGGACGCCTTTTTGGAGTCTATGGCGGATGCCGCCTCCTCTGTGGTGGAGTTCTTTCGGGGGAATATGGCCTTTATCAATGTGATGAAGAATATTTCCGTAGACTGCGACTGCTGCGCCATTGCTGAGGATCCCTGTATGAAGGATATCGGCATGCTCGCCTCCCTCGATCCCATTGCCATTGATCAGGCCTGCATTGATCTGGTCTACGCCGCCACCGACGATCCCGGACAGAAGCACTTCCTGGAGCGGGTGGAGTCCCGCCACGGGATCCACACCATTGAGGCCGCCGCCGAGCTGGGCTTTGGCTCCAGAGCATATGAGCTGATCCAGCTGTAATTTCCCCAAACGCACCAAACCCCTGACTGCCGCTGCTCACAGTCAGGGGTTTTCATTGTATCGGGCTACGTTTCCACCTGCTGGCAGCGGACAGTGACTCGGCAGGCGCCGCCGATGGTGCAGGTGAACAGGGTCAGATCCCAGTCGCCGCTCTCCATCTCCTCCATGGCGGCAGGCGTCCGCGTCTCCCGCAGAATCACCTCTGTCTCATTTCCAGCTGTCAAACCCGAAAACAGGCGGATATTTCCAAAAAATCCGCAAATTACGTACACCTGTCTTATTTTTTCGCCCGTTTCAGACACTTTAAAACGGAATATTTTGTGGTTTTCTCCGGCTTACGGTCAATATCTTGTTTTTCGAATCTTTTTGATGCCTAGCATTTGGATATTCTGCACAAATTTTTGAAATAAAACTTGTCCATCCTGCCAAAATTTATTTTTTTTACTAAAAGGCTTGCAAAAAGTTTTTGACCGCCGTATACTATTTTGCGAAAGGTTTAAAAGTGTTTTTCCAAGCACTTTTGGGCAATTTTCTTATCTTAATAGGAGGAATCCAAATGAAAAAGCTGTTCGCACTGATCCTGGCTCTGGCCATGGCTCTGTCTCTGGTCGCTTGCGGCGGTAACAACACCACCGAGACTCCCGCTGCCACCGAAGAGCCCGCCGCCACCGAAGAGGAGCCCGCTGCCGAGGAGCCCGCCGAGGAGCCTGCTGAGACTCCCGCCGCTGCCGGTTCCGTTTACTACCTGAACTTCAAGCCCGAGGCTGACGAGGCCTGGCAGGCTCTGGCCGCTGTCTACACCGAGCAGACCGGCGTTCCTGTGAAGGTCGTCACCGCTGCTTCCGGCTCCTATTCCGACACTCTGACCGCTGAGATGGCTAAGAGCGAGGCTCCCACGCTGTATCAGATCGGCAACCTGTCCGGCCTGGCTAACTGGAACGACTACGCTCTGGCTCTGGACGGCACTCCCGTTGTTGATGAGATGACCACCTCCGACTTCAACCTGGTTGACGAGAACGGCGAGACCAAGGCCATCGGCTACTGCTATGAGTCCTTCGGCATCATTGTCAACAAGGCTCTGCTGGAGCAGGCCGGCTACACGCTGGACGACATCACCGACTTCGCCTCCCTGAAGGCTGTCGCTGACGACATCCACGCCCGCGCCGGTGAGCTGGGCTTCGACGCCTTCACCTCCTCCGGTCTGCACGATTCCTCCTCCTGGCGTTTCTCCGCCCACCTGGCCAACGTGCCTCTGTTCTATGAGTTCCGTGACGACGGCGTGACCGCTCAGCCCGCCACCATCACCGGCGCTTATCTGGACAACTTCCGCAACATCTGGGATCTGTACATCACTGACGCTGCCACTGACCCCTCCTCTCTGACCACCGCCACCGGCGACCAGGCTGAGGCTGAGTTTGGCAATGGCCAGGCTGTGTTCTATCAGAACGGTACCTGGGAGTATTCCAACCTGACCGGCACCTTCGGTATGGATCCTGCCAACCTGGCTATGATCCCCATCTACACCGGCGTTGACGGCGAGTCCGCTGCCGGTCTGTGCTCCGGCACTGAGAACTGCTGGGCTGTCAACTCTCAGGCTTCCGAGGAGAACATCCAGGCTACTCTGGACTTCATCTACTGGGTCGTCACCTCTGACGAGGGCACTCAGATGATGGCTGAGCAGTTTGGCCCCATCCCCTTCAAGAACGCCAAGGAGTCCGAGAACGTGTTCTTCAACGACGCCAACGCCTACATGGCCAACGGCAACTACACTGTCACTTGGGCTTTCAACTACACGCCCAACGTGGACAGCTGGCGTGCTACCGTTGTCACCGCTCTGGCTGCTTACTCCGCTGACCAGACCGATGCCAACTGGGATGCAGTCGTCTCCGCTTTCGTGGATGGCTGGGCTTATGAGTACAGCGTCGTCAACGGCTAATTCGCTCTGAATTACCTGTAAAGACATAACTGATACAGGGCGGGCACCCTGCCCGCCCTGTATTTCTTTTTTCCACTTCACCACGAAGCACATTTGCAATACTTTTTTAGAAAGGGG
>CACYLC010000016.1 GCA_902775105.1 Oscillospiraceae bacterium | reverse complement strand
CCACCATGCTGGTCACGGTATTCGGAACCGTGACGGCACTGTCTGTTCCCTGATAGAGTACAAGAATCCCGTTTATGATCACAAGGTCGTCCTGGCTTTTCAGCCAAAGGCTATCCTGGAAGGCCTCCTTCCCAATGCTCGTCACGCTCGCCGGGATCACAAGGTCGGTCAGACTTGTCGTCCAGTAAAACGCGCTGTCCCCAATGCTGGTCACGCTGTCCGGAATTTCAACACCGGACAGATTCTGCATATCGTAAAACGCATTTTCACCAATACTGGTTACGCCTTCCTCAATCTCAACAGAGGTAATCTGCTGGATGTAGGGAAACCACGGACGGGCTTTGCTAGTCTTATAAAGTGCGCCGTCGTCATAAACTGTCCAGGAAACATCGCCGCTGGTGCCAGTGGCCACCACTTCCGCATTGGAAACAACGCGAGCCGGCGCCTTGGCGGGAACTTTCGACTCCTCCTCGCCGGGGGCTTCCGCATCCTCCTCGGCGGGGGTTTCTGCATCCTCTTGGCCGGGGGCTTCTGCATCCCCCTCGGCGGGGATTCCTGCATCCTCTTCGCCGGGGGCTTCTGCATCCCCCTCGGCGGGGATTCCTGCATCCTCTTCGCCGGGGGCTTCTGCATCCCCCTCGGCGGGGGTTCCTGCATCCTCTTCGCCGGGGACTTCTGATTCGTCCTCCACAGGGACTTTCACATTCTCCTCGGCGTCTGTTTCTGCATCGTCCTTAACAGGAACCTCCGTCTCCTCCTCGGTGGGCAGTCCCGTCACCTCTGTCGTCTCCGACTCTGACGGGAACTCCTCCATCTCCGCCGCCAATCCCTGCAACGGGATTGTGGATAGCACGGTTGCCAGCGTCAGCAGCAGCGCCAGCAGTCTCTTTGCCTGGTTCATATCAGCAATCCTCCGGTCAATTCATTGAGCAATGATTCGATTAAGTATTATTATAACATTTATTCTCACATTTGCAATGGTTTTGTCGCACAAAAATGCGGCATTCCCCTCTCAATTTTGGGAATGCCGTATTTTTGTATCGGTTTCATCTCTTATCAGGTGGTGTGGTTGGACTGGTGGAAGGTTTTCAGATTGCCAGTTTTTCCGTTTCGCTCGTCCAGCTTGGCGGCCAGCTCTTCGACTGTGATGGTCTGCTCCACCATCATAACGATGATGTGGTAGATGAGTCCCGCAGTTTCCTCCGCCAGGCCTGCCTTATCCCCGTCCTTGGCGGCGATAAGCATGAGACTGCACGCCTCGCCGATCTTTTTCAGGATCTTGTCCGTGCCCTTCTGGAAGAGATAAGCGGTATAGGAGCTGCCTTCTCCGCCGTCCTCGGTGACGGTCAGTCCCCGCCGAGCGGCAACAACGTCATAGAGCCGGTCGAAAGGCTGATCTTCCTCCTGGCACAGCCGGTTCAGCTCCTCCATCACCTGCTCCAGCGTGACATCCAGAAAGCAGAGCAGCACCGTCACATGGTACAGCACATCTCCCAGCTCCCCGAGCAGTTCTTCCCGGTCGCCGGATTTGACGGCAATGACTGCCTCAAAGGTCTCCTCGCCGCACTTTTTCAGGATTTTGTTCAGACCCTGAGCGTAGAGATAATTGGTATAGGACTTGCCGCCGGTGGGGCTCAGTTTGCGGTCTAAGACCACCTCATATTGTTCTTCCAGCGCGCTTTGTACGCTCATTTCTTCTCTTCCTCCCAGATGTCGTTGAAAAAGCAGCTGCGTTTGCCGGTGTGGCAGGTGGGCCCCACGGGGTCGCAAAGGTAGAGCAGGGTATCGGTATCACAATCGGTGACGATCTTCTTTACATGGAGGAAGTTGCCGGAGCTCTCCCCCTTGTTCCACAACTGATTGCGGCTGCGGGACCAGAACCACGCCGTTTTCGTCTCCAGCGTCAGCTTCACCGCCTGCTTGTTGGTAAAGCCCAGCATGAGAATGTCTTTCGTCGCCCGATCCTGAATGATGACCGGGATCAGATCTGATTTTTGAAAGAGCAGGTCAATATCGAACATCATGTCTCTCCCCTATTTCCGTACCGGAATGTTTTTCTCCCGGAGATAGTCCTTTACCTCAGGGACGGTCAGTGCTCCGAAGTGGAACAGAGACGCCGCCAGCGCAGCGTCGCAGTCGGTCTCCTCGAAAACCTCGGAAAAATGCGCCAGACTGCCGCAGCCCCCGGAGGCAATGACCGGAATGCGGACGGCCTCTGTCACCGCCTTTGTCATCTCCAGATCAAAGCCTGCCTTGGTGCCGTCGGCATCCATGGAGGTCAAGAGGATCTCGCCTGCGCCCAATCTCTCCCCCTCTTTCGCCCATTCAATGAGATCTTTCCCGGTGGGGATACGGCCGCCGGCGATCACTACCTCAAAGCTGCCGTCGGGATTCTTCCTGGCGTCGATGGCCAGCACCACGCACTGGCTGCCAAACCGCTCCGCCGCGCGGGCAATAAGCGTGGGATCCTTCACCGCAGCCGAGTTGACAGAGATTTTGTCCGCCCCCGCCCGGAGGAGATCTCGGAAATCGTCCAGCGTACGGATGCCGCCGCCTACCGTCAGGGGGACAAATACCTGTTCGGCTGTCCGCTGTACCACATCGGCCACAGTTTTCCGAGCCTCGTGGGTGGCGGTGATGTCCAGAAAGACGATCTCGTCAGCGCCTTGATCGGAGTAGAATTTTGCCAGCTCCACGGGGTCGCCGGCGTCCCGGATATTGACGAAGTTGACGCCCTTGACCACTCTTCCGTCCCTAACATCCAAACAGGGGATAATACGTTTTGCTAACATTGGCTGCCTCCCTCCCGGACGGCCTCGGCCAGATCAATGGTTCCGGCATAATAGGCCTTGCCGATGATGGCGCCGTAAAGCCCCATCCGTTTCAGCTTCGCAATATCTTCGTTACAAGACACGCCGCCGGAGGCCACGATCTGGCAGCTCACCGCCTCTTGCAGTCTGATAAGCCGCTCGTAGGAGGGGCCGGAGAGCATGCCGTCGGTGTCAATATCCGTAAAGATAAGTGTCTTTACACCGATTCTCTCCATAGATTTGGAGAAGGTCAGGTAGTCAAGGCCGCTGCCCTCGACCCAGCCCGCCGTCTTTACCTCGCCGTCCTTGGCGTCTACACCCACAGCGATGCGGTCGCCATAGCGCAGGACGGCCTCTCTCACAAATTCAGGGTCAGTGACTGCGGCGGAGCCGATGACCATGCGCCAGACGCCCATAGCATCCACCGCTTCCAAATCGGCCATGGAGCGGATGCCGCCGCCCAGCTCCACCTTCATGC
This sequence comes from Oscillospiraceae bacterium, assembly GCA_902775105.1. Taxonomy (GTDB): domain Bacteria; phylum Bacillota; class Clostridia; order Oscillospirales; family Oscillospiraceae; genus Onthomonas. Next base: position 25,554 of record CACYLC010000016.1, on the reverse strand, counting down.
CGGTCTCACGGATGACTTTGGCGATCATGGCCGCATTGACCCGCTCGCCGGACTTTGCTCCGTCCAGATCCACCATGTGAATGACCTTGGCTCCGGCGGCGGCAAAATCCTTTGCTACCATAACAGGATCGTCCGCCACCTGATGGACGGTGTCAAAGTCCCCCTTGTGGAGCCGGACGACCTTTCGGTCTTTTAAATCAATGGCAGGTTCAATGATCATCGGTTCAGCCCTCCAAAATTGCGCAGCATTTCCAGTCCCACCTCGCCGGACTTCTCCGGGTGAAACTGGGTGCCGAATACGTTGCCGTTTTGCACGGCTGCCACCACCGGGACGCCGTAATCCGTCCGGGCGATGACCTGCTCGTCCCGCTCCGCCATGCCGCAGAAGGTGTGGACGAAGTAGACGTAGACCTCCTGGGGGATGCCCCGGAAAAGGGGGGAATCGCCCGAAAATTTCAGGCTGTTCCAACCGATGTGGGGCAGCTTCAAATCCGTAGGAATCCGCTCGACCGATCCCTGAATGAAGCCCAGGCCCTCGCAGGGACGGACTTCCTCGCTCCGCTGGAAGAGGAGCTGCATGCCAAGGCAGATACCAAGGATGGGCTTCCGCTCTGCTTCCCGTTTCAGAACCTTGTCAAGGTTGGGTGCGGAGAGCTTCTCCCATGCGTCCGGGAAAGCGCCCACGCCAGGGAGGATGATGGCGTCTGCCAGTTCAAACTCCCGGTCGTCGCTGGTAATTTTGCTCTCCAGTCCCAGATAGGAAAGGGCGTTTCGGACACTCATCAGGTTGCCCACGCCGTAATCAACGATCGCTGTATAGCCCATATCACAAGACACCTTTCGTGGAGGTCACGCCGTCACCGTCAATACGGACAGCGTCCCGAATCGCCATGCCCAGACTCTTGAACAGTCCCTCGGTGATGTGGTGGGCGTTGGCGCCGTAAAAACACTTCTGGTGGAGGGTGATCCCTGCATTCACTGCCAGTGCCCGCATGAATTCCACCGTCAGGCAGCTGTCGTAGCCGCCGATCTGCTCCTGGGGCATTTGGGCGTCAAAGACCAGATAGGGGCGATTGGAGAAGTCCAGAGCCGTAAAGGTCAGTGCCTCATCCATAGGGACGTAGCTGGTACCGAAGCGGTGAATACCCGTCCGGTCGCCCAGCGCCTCACGGAGCGCCTGGCCCAGCACGATGCCGGTATCCTCTACCGTGTGGTGGCCGTCTACCTCCAAATCGCCGTGTACCGCTACATTCAGACCGATCTTTGCATAGAAGCCGAAGGCAGTCAGCATGTGGTCAAAAAAGCCGATGCCGGTGGAGACGTTCACCGCTCCTCCGTCCAGATCGACGGCAATGGAAACCTGAGTCTCTTTTGTATTGCGGGTAATACTCGCTGTTCTTGCCATTTGGCTCACCTCATTTGTTCTCGAAACGTACCTCAATGGAATTGGCGTGGGCGGTCAGGTGCTCAGACTTTGCGAAGGTGATGATCTCCTTTTGCAGTCCGGAAAGACTTTGCTCGTCAAACTCGATGACGGACATGCTCTTTAAAAAAGCGTCCACGCTGAGGGGGGAGAAAAACCGTGCCGTTCCGCTGGTGGGAAGCACGTGGTCAGGGCCGGCCAGATAGTCGCCCAAGGGTTCCGGCGACCAGGCGCCCAGAAAAACCGCTCCGGCGTTTTTGATCTCCGGCAGCAGCGCTCTGGGATTTTCGGTGACGATCTCCAGGTGCTCCGGAGCCACGACGTTTGCAATTTCAGTGCAGGCGTGGAGATTCTCGCAGACGATGGCGGCGCCGTAATTCGCAACGGACGCCTCCATGATCTCACTGCGGGAGAGATAGCCGGTCTGACGGGTCATCTCGGCGTCTACCGCTTTTGCAAGCGCCTGAGAATCGGTAATCAGCCATGCAGACGCCAATCGGTCATGCTCCGCCTGACTGAGTAAATCGGCCGCCACAAATTTGGGGTTTGCAGTTCTATCGGCAATGACCAACACCTCAGAGGGTCCGGCCACCATGTCGATATCCAGTGTGCCGTAGGCCAGCCGCTTGGCAGCCGCCACAAAGGCGTTGCCGGGGCCCACCAGCTTATCTACCTGAGGGATCCAGTCCGCCCCGTAGGTCAGAGCGGCCACTGCCTGTGCGCCGCCCACGGCGATCACCCGGTCTACCCCGGCGATCTTTGCCGCCGCCAATACAGCGTTGTTCAGATTCTCCGTGGGAGGCGTCACCATGACGATCTCCTCCACCCCGGCAACCTTGGCAGGGACAGCGTTCATCAGGACGCTGCTGGGATAGGCAGCCGTACCGCCGGGGACGTAGATGCCGACTCTGGTCAGACCCCGGACGATGCGTCCGACGTTTCCTCCGTCGGGAGAAATCCATTCCTTGGAGCGGGTCAGCAGCTTTTCGTTGTAGTCCCGTATGTTGGCGGCGGCGTGCTCCATGGCCTTGACTAACTGGGGATCGCAGGCGTTGTAGGCCTCCTCCAACTGCTTTGCGGTTATCTCACGAGGCTCGGCATGGTCAAATTTCAGGGAGTATTCCCGGACTGCCTCATAACCCCGCTGCCGCACGTCCTCCATAATGGCGGAGACTGCCTTTGTAATATCCGCATTGACAGCGGCGGCACGGGCTTTCAGGGCGGCGATCAGCTTTTCCTCTGCGTTGCCGTCTGCTGTGACGATCTGGATCATTTTGCTTTCCTCACTTCCTGTTCACAGCGCCGGATCAAGTCCTCGATCTGGCTCTTGTACAGCTTCATACTGGCGGTATTTACGATCAGTCTTGCGGAGACCTCCGCCACCGTCTCGATGGGGACAAGCCCGTTTGCCTTTAAGGTCGCACCTGTCTCCACAATATCCACAATGCCGTCCGCCAGACCCAGAATAGGCGCCAGCTCCACGGAACCTTCAATCTTAATGATATCCACATCCATACCCTTGCCCTTGAAGAAGGCTTTCGTCACCTCAGGGTACTTGGAGGCAATGGTACGGGTCTTATAGCTCTTGTAAAAATCTGTCCCCTCCGGAACAGCCAGTGCAAACCGGCAGGCGCCAAAGCCCAGATCCAGCACCTCGTAGAAGGAGCCGCCGTGTTCTAAAATGGTATCCTTGCCCACGATGCCCAAATCGCAGACGCCGTGCTCCACATAGGTAATGACGTCCGGCGCCTTGGCCAGAACGGCGTCCAGCGGGTAGTTGGGCAGACTATGAATCAGCCGTCTGCCAGGGTTGTGGATGGGTGCACAGTCCAGCCCTGCCCGCTCGAACATGGCAACGCTCTTATCCTGTAATCTGCCCTTCGTGAGGGCGATGCGCAGACGATCACTCATGACTCTGCACCTCCTCTACACCATTTTCAGAGAGAATGAGCACGGTGGGAATTCCCTTCTCTTTTGCCAGTTGGAGGGTACTCTCCAATCGGGTGCAGGGAGAGAGCTGACAGGTGCCGGGAGCCTTGCTGTCCGCCAGCGCCAGCGCCTTACCAATGAGTTGTCCGGGATAGTGGATGACCTCTTTCACCTGTACCGGCTCGGGCTGAGGCAGGCACTGGGCGACGGCATCCACGTTGATGGCAAAGCCGGTGGCCTGAGCAGGGCGGCCAAAACTGGCGCAGAGCTGATCGTAGCGTCCGCCGCTGAGGACGGCATCGCCCGCCCCCTCCACATAGCCCCGGAAGATGGGGCCGGTATAGTAGTCGATATGATGCACCATGCCGAGGTCAAAGCGGATGTACTTACCGTAGCCCGCCTGACTGAGCTGGTCGTAGATGTCCCGTAGATGGGAGATCGCAGGCATCTCCCCTGCCAAGGCTTCCGCCTCATCCAGCACCTCTACCCCGCCGAACAGGTAGGCCAGCCGCTGGATGGCCAGAATGCCGGGCTGGTCAGCGTAGTCTTTGAGGAAGTCGGAGAGGGCGGCGAAATTCTTTCCCTCTACCAGACTACGCATGGTCTCTACCGCCTCGTCGGGCAGGTCGAGCCGGCGGGCAAAGGCGGGAAAAATATCGGCATGACCCAGCTCAATGTAAAAGCGCTCCAGTCCGCAGGCACGCAGAGCGTCGCAGGCAGTGGCAATGATCTCCAAGTCCGCCTTTTTGCCCTTGGCGCCGATCAGTTCAATGCCGCACTGAGGGATCTCGCTCCGCTGACCCCGGTGGGCACGGCTGGAACGGTAGACTGTTTCGTTGTAATAAAACCGGCAGGGCAAGACCATGTCCTTGAGCCGGGTGGCGGCTACTCTGGCAATCGGCGTGGTGCAGTCGGGCCGCAGGACGCAGATCTTGCCGGAGCGGTCAATAATTTTGACCATCTCCTCCTGAGGCAGAGCTGCCCCGGTGCTGGTAAAGAGGTCGTAAAACTCCTCCTCCGGCGTGATGATCTCGCTGTAGCCCCGCTGACGGAACAGGTGGGTCAGGGCGGACTGTACCCGGCGGCGCTCCTGACACTCGCCAAACAGGCGGTCTCTCGTCCCCTCCGGGGTGTTGGGAATATATTGCATAGATGATAACCTCTGCTCTCTCCTGCGGACAGACTTCTCCCGCAGGCATTACTTTAATTCGCTAATACACTAACACATAGAAATGCCCCTGTCAATGACAGAACTGCCAAAATCGGAGTCAGAATGGATGTCGCTCTTGACGCAGGGGCAGTTTCTGCTAAAAGAAGGTGATTTGGCTGGTATCCGGCATGCCGTCCAGCGCTCCCATATGGCGCAAAAGGTCGATATGTGCCTTGGAGAGCTTGGGGCAGGAGGCATTCAGCTCCTCCACAGAGATAAACTGCTTTGTCTTGCGCGCCTCCACAATGGACTGTGCCGCAGACTCACCCAGACCCGGGCAGGCGGTAAACGGTGGGCGGAGGGTCTTAGCCTCCCAGTCAATTTTGAAGCGGGTGGCCTCAGATTCGTACAGATCCATCTTGGCAAACCGGAAGCCCCGCATGTAGAATTCATAGCAGACCTCCAGCGTGGTCAGCATCTTATCCTCCACGTCGGTTTTCTTCTCCTTCGCCTTCAGTTCCTTCATCTTATCCATGCAGACGTCCAGACCGAGGCACATGCAGGTAGCGTCTACGGCTTTTGCCCGGATGGAGAAATAGGCGGCGTAGAAGGCCAGGGGCTTATGTACCTTGAACCAGGCAATGCGGAAGGCCATCATAACGTAGGCCACGGCATGCGCCTTGGGGAACAGATACTTGATCTTATGACAGGACTCGATATACCACTCCGGGATGTCGTGAGCCCGCATCTCGTCCTCAATGCCCTCCGGCCAGGGCTTCCCCTTGTGAATGACGCCTTTACGGACGGCCTCCATGAATTTGAACGCCTTCAGCGGCTCAATGCCCTTTTGAATGAGGTAGATCATAATGTCGTCACGGCAGCCCACTGCCTCAGAGACAGAGGCGGTGCCGGAGACGATCAGGTCTTTGGCGTTTCCCAGCCATACGTCGGTACCGTGGGAAAAACCGGAAAGCCGTAGCAAGGTGTTGAAGTTCTTGGGCTGGGTGTCTACCAGCATCTGGCGGGTAAAGCCGGTGCCAAATTCCGGGATGGCCACCGCTCCTGTGGGACCAAGGATGGGGTCGTCCTCATAGCCCAGCACCTTGGAGGAGCAGAAGATAGACATGGTGTCTTTGTCGTCCAGGGGGATGGTGATGGGGTCGATGCCGGAGACATCTTGCAGCATACGGATCATAGTGGGGTCATCGTGACCCAGCATGTCCAACTTCAGGAGGTTCTCCTCCATGGAGTGATATTCAAAGTGAGTGGTGACGATATCGGTATTGGGATCGTCCGCCGGGTGCTGCACCGGGCAGAAGTCGTAGATCTCCTTATCGCCTGGAATGACCACCATGCCGCCGGGATGCTGGCCGGTGGTGCGTTTGATCCCCACGCAGCCAGAGGCCAGACGGGCAAGCTCCGCCTTGTTCGCCTTTCTCCCCCGCTCCTCCATATATTTGAGGACGTAGCCGTAGGCCGTCTTTTCCGCCACGGTACCCACGGTACCCGCCCGGAAAACGTGGGTCTGGCCGAACAGCTCGAAGGTATGCCGGTGGGCGTTGGACTGGTACTCACCAGAGAAGTTCAGGTCAATATCAGGAACCTTGGTACCGCCGTAGCCCAGAAAGGTCTCGAAGGGGATGTTAAAGCCGTCCTTTTTCATCGCCGTGCCACAGACAGGACAGTCCCGGTCGGGCAGATCCGCGCCGCAGCCGTAAGTCACGGCGTCCACATCGAAGTCAGAAAATTTGCACTTGGGACAGCGGTAGTGAGGAGACAATGCGTTAACCTCGGTGATGCCGGAGAGGAAGGCCACCAGAGAGGAGCCGACAGAGCCTCGGGAACCCACCAGATAGCCGTGTTCCAGCGAATCCGCCACCAGCTTCTGGGCAGACATGTAGATGACGTCGTACTTTCTCTGAATGATGCCGGGGAGTTCCAGGTCGATTCTGTCCTGCACGATCTGGGGCAGGTTTTCCCCATACAGCTCGTGGGCCTTGGAGTAGACCAGATATTCCAGCTCCTTGGCGGAGTCAGTCAGCTTGGGGGCAAACAGGCCCCGGGGCAGGGGCGGGATGGGATCGCACCACTTGGCAATGCGGTTGGGGTCGCCGATGACAACTTTATAGCAGTCCTCTTCCCCCAGATAGGAAAATTCCTCCAGCATCTCGTCGGTAGTCTTGAAGTAGATGGGCAAACTCTTGTCGGCGTCCTCAAAACCCTGCGCCGCCTGTAAGACATGGCGGTAGATCTCGTCCTCCGGGTCGAGGAAGTGGACGTCTCCCGTGGCGCAGCAGGGTTTGTTCAGATCCTTGGCCAACCGCAGGACAGTCCGGTTAAACTCCCGCAGCTCCTCGTCGTCTCTGGCCTTGCCGGCGCCGATGAGGAATCTGTTGTTGCAGATGGGCTGGATCTCCAGATAGTCATACCAGCTGGCAATGCGCTTTAGTTCCTCATAGCTCTTGCGGTCCACGATGGCCTGAAACAGCTCGCCCGCCTCACAGGCAGAGCCAATGATCAGTCCCTCCCGATTCTCCATAATCTCACTCTTGGGCATGATGGGGTAGCGCTTGAAGTGCTCCAGATGAGCCTTGGAGATCAGCTTATAGAGATTGCGGAGGCCGGACTGGTTTTTCGCCAGTACAATGAGGTGCTGTGCCCGCTGGCGGCGCTTGCCATTTTTCCGCAGCCCGCGCATGGCAGGGTTGATCTGATCAATGCGGGTAACGCCGAGGTCAGAGAGCATCTTGCGAAACGGCACCAGCATGTAGCCCACCATTGCGCCGTCATCACAGGCCCGGTGGTGGTTAAATTCCGGGAGGTTGAGCCGGTTTGCAACGATGTCCAGCTTGTATTTGCCCAGATCAGGCAGCAGGTTCTGTGCCAGGATCAAAGTGTCGATAGAGGCGTTATGGAAGGGGCGTCCCATCCGCTCGCAGCCAATGGCGAGAAAGCTCATATCGAAGTCCGCATTGTGGGCAGCCAGTGGGCGATCTCCCACCCAGTCGAGGAAAGCATTCAGCGCCTCGCTCTGGCTGGGTGCATCCGCTACCATGTCATCCGTGATGCCAGTCAACTCCACCACTTCACGGGGAATGGGCTTTTCCGGGCGGACAAAGGTGTTATACCGCTCCACAATCTCGCCGTTTTTCAGTACCACGGCACCGATCTCGGTGATGTAGTCTGTCTCTCGATGGAGGCCCGTGGTCTCAATGTCAAAACAGACGATCTCGTCATCTAATGCGGCGTCTGTCTCACCGTGAACAACGACGCGGTCATCCACGTCGTTGATGTAGTATGCCTCCACGCCGTAGAGAACTTTGATCTTATCCCCTGCCGTGTGCCATGCATCGGGGAATGCCTGCGCTACGCCGTGGTCGGTGATGGCAATGGCGGGGTGTCCCCATGAGATGGCTCGCTTGACGGCGTCTTTTACCTCGGTAAGGGCGTCCATGGTGGAAAACCGGGTGTGGAGGTGCAGCTCCACCCGCTTCTCTTTCGCTGTGTCCGCTCTGCCGGGAGGCGCCTTGGCAGGGGCGATGGCGGTGGGGCTCAACTCCATCTCGCCGGAATAGTTGCTGATGCTCAGTTTACCCTCTACGACCACATACATCCCTTTTTTGATCTGCTCCAGAACCGGTTTGGCCTGTCGGTTTTCCAGAAATCGCGAGACCACAATGGAGTTGGTGTAGTCGGTGATATAAAAGTTGATGACCCACGCCTTGCGCTTCGGCAGTTCCCGATGCTCTACCAGAAACACCTTGCCGCAGACCGCCACCATACCCATGTCCAAGGTGACGTCCTTCATGGGAATAACCTTGCGGTGGATCCCCTTGCCAAAGATCATATTGCCGGAGGTGACAGGCTCCGAGCGCTCCTGCCGCCTTCTCTGGGGCTGCGCCGGGAGGTGAAGGGCTGCCTCCTTGAGAGCTGCCTCCCGGAGCGCGGCAGTCTGGCGAAAGACATCCTCCTCTTCCATCGGGGGTTCCTCCGACTCCGGCGGCTCCTCGTCCGGAACAGGCGGGCGCTCGTCCTCGGTGGTGGGAGCAGAGTCTATCTCCCGCTCCTCTCCCTCATTGGCCACAGGGCGCAGCGTAACCCGGCTCATGCCGTAACAGCCGGCCAGCACTGTCTCCAGGGCACGGATACTGGCAGGGTTGGGTTCCAGGTCTCCGAAGGAGGCAAGCAAGTCGGCAGTCCGGTTTTTCCGATGAAGAAACGCTTCGTATATCATGCAGTTTTTGGCCAGATCCGACAGGTAGCCAGTTGGCTTGCACTGCCCAAAGAGGCGGAGCAGTGGGATGGGTTCTTTTAAGGACATGAGGACACTCCTGGGCATAAGATGCCATTATTTGTGTTTCATTATAGCACAATCTCCCGCCGCCATACAAGCACAAAAGGCCAGGCTGATACTATCTGTGCTGCGGAGGCCGCCATAGACGATCAAGTCCCGACACGGGTTTATCCATTCATGCTTTTGGCGCAAAATACGTTGCTTTGCAGTTGTACGTCCTCATATGTCACTTTTACACAAAATAACATCAGCCCTCCTGCAGCGCAGAACACCGCAGGAGGGGCCGTATCCATTTTATGTATTATTTGCTGACTGTTACCGTCTTAGAAGCACTCCATGCGGAGTAGTAGTAAACGCCGTCCACCTTTTTAAAGGAGCGGACAAACACCTTATAGCTGTTGCCTTTGGTCAGGGCAGAAATGGTCGAATTCAGGGTTGCACTGCCATATACCGTCTTGAGCTTCCGGGTAGAGGCATTTCCTCCCACCTGATACCAGATCTGGTAGCCATCGGCAGACTTGTTCTGCGACCAGGTAGCTTTGATCGTGTTAGCTGTGCTGTTGGTCAGGCCGGTAATCGCAGGCGCCGCCATGCGGAGAATCGTCTTGATGGGCGATACGGCGCTTTTAATATTGCCGTTGACAGCCACTATGGCATAGTCGTACAGCGTGCCCGTCATCCAGCGGACAGAAGTATCTGTATAGGTGAGCGTATCCACTGTAGCAAGCTTCATCCAGCCGGTGGAACCGTGCTTTCTGCGATAGACCTCGTAGTTGGCGGCGCCGGTTACCTTGCCCCAGTTCATCTTGATGCCGCTGACATCCTTTGCCACATTCTCGATTGCAGAGATCTTGGGAACAGGGAGCGCGGTGATACTTTTGCCGGTCTTATCATAGTCGCTGGTGTATGTCTTTCCATCACCGGAGAGGCAGCGAACCGTGAACGTCAACTCAGTGCCGTTCTTGAGCGCTACCTTCTTACCGCCATTGTCGTAAGTGCTTGCGATCAGGCTGGTAGCAGTGGTATCTCCGACCACCTTCCACTTACCGTCAATCTTGACGAATACGCGATATTGCTCCGCTCCGGCAACCTTACCCCAAGCGACTTTGATGCCGTTTGCGTCAGGCTTCAGACTGCTGATCTTAGGGGTTGCGATAAATGTAATGGTTTTTCCGGCGGAGTCAAATCCGCTGGTATTGATGATGCCGTCCCGTGAGACGCAGCGGACAGTATAGGTATATTGGGTGCCGCCCTTAACTGTCTTGTCCGTGAAATCCGTGCTCTCGGTATCGCCAAGCCTGGTCCAGTTTCCACTTCCGGTCTTGCTGTAGACGCTGTAATACTCCGCATCCTCCACCTTGTCCCAGGTGACTTTAACGCCGGAGGTTATATTCTCCACCTTGCTCAGTTTGGGTGTGCTCAGGTCAGACCGTCCAAACCCGATCTTGTTTGCATCTGCATAGGGCTGCGCATAGGAACCGGAGTTTCCGTAGAGGGTGGTATAGTTGCCGTTAAACGCATCCCCTCCGATGCTGATCACGCTGTTCGGGAGCAGGACACTGGTCAGATTCGGGTTTGCCCAGAACGCAAACTCGCCGATGACCTTTACGCCGCTCTGAATCGTCACGCTGGTCAGATTCCGGCAATAGTAAAACGCACTGTCACCGATGCTGCCCACGCTGCCGGGAATGGTCAGACTGGTGAGTCCGGAGCAGTTTTGGAACGCCTGCATACCAATGCTGGTTGTACCGCTGGCACCGCCCTTCTGGAACTGTAAATCCTTGAGACCGGTACATTTGTAAAATGCTTCCTTGCCGATACTGGTCACACTGCTGGGAATGGTCAGACTGGTGAGGGCGGAGCAATACTGAAATGCATTATCGCCGATGCTGACAAGACCGGTCTGCAGGGTAAGTTTAGCCAGGCCGCTGCAGTTGCTGAATGCACCCTCGCCGATGGATGTCACGCTGGAGGGGATAGTCAGGCTGAACAGGCTGGAGCAGTATTCAAAGGCTCCCTCGTCAATTTTGGTTACGGTTTTGGGGATGGTAACTGTCGTAAGCTTTTCGCTCCAGCTAAACACTCCCTTGCCAATGGAGGTCACACCGTCACCGATGACGACAATGCGGATTTCGTCCTGCAGTTCATACCACGGTGTATTTTTATAATTTCCGTCAGGGATCGTCAGTGCGCCTTTTCCGGTGATGGTCAGTGTGCCGGTGCTCTCCTGAAAGCTCCACTTCAGGTTGGAACCCACCGTACCGTTGGTTGCGACAGCAGTGCTCCTGGCAAGCGCCTTTTTTCTGGGCGCATTTTCCGTATTCTCAACCACATCCGCATCTGCCGGTGCTTCCGCAGCGGGGACTTCGGCGGACTCTTGCGCATCTTCCGGTTTCTCCGCATCGGGGGCATCGGCAGGCTCCTCAGCATCTGCCGACCCATCCGCGTCAGAGGCATTAGCAGACTCCTTCGCATCATTCAGCGCCTCGCCGGCAGGTTCCTCGGATGGTTTGGGAATTTCAATTACCGTCTCCGGGACGTCAGGGGCGTCAGGGGCGTCAGGGGCGTCAGGGGCGTCAGGGGCGTCAGGGACATCAGAGGCGTCGGCATCATCATTTCCTTCGGAACCGTCAGGTTCACCCGGAGTGTCCACATCATCTTGGGTGACGGTCTCGGTCTCCTCCGCCGGGACGCTGAGGCCGGCATCTACCGGGGACTCTGCATCGGTATCCGTCTCCGTAGCCAGCGCTGTCATCGGCAGTGTCCCTACCAGCGTAGCAAACACCAGGCACAGTGCCAGCAGTCTTTTCACACGTTTCATCTTACCATTCCTTCCTTGTATTTTTCTCAATTGAATCCTCCGAGACATGCGCCAATACGTCAAGGTCGTCGAAGAAAACGGAATGCGCTTGCGGGATCTCACTCTGAAATCACCGTCTGTAATCGGAGCAAAACAACGGGATCGTCCTCCGTTGTCCTACATTACCTGACAAAATGTATTATAGCAAGGTTATTTTCCATTTTCAACCGTTTTTTCCAGATGCACAGGATTTTTGGACAGATCGACGCAGTCGCTGCCGTTCAAGATGCATGCCGGCCCGGTGCGTTTCTGTACAAAAACCTCCAGCCGCTGATCACGTTTCCCACGATCAACGACTGGAGGATATCATGTTTTGGCACCCCTTCGTTCAAAGCGGCACAGCGGCTTAGAGCTGGTCGATGACCCGGAACAGCTCGTCGATCAACTGATCCTCCGGCACCTGCTTTTTTATGATCTCGCCGTGGCGGAAGAGAAAGCCCATTCCCTTTCCCCCGGCAATGCCCACGTCGGCGGCGGACGCCTCTCCGGGGCCGTTGACCACGCAGCCCATGACAGCGACGGTGATGGGCTTATGAACGTCTTTCAGCCGCTTTTCTACTTCGTTTGCCAGCGGAATCAGATCAATTTGGGTGCGGCCGCAGGTAGGACAGGAGATCAGATTGGGACCATCCCGGCGGAGTCCGGCAGCCTGCAGGATGCGCTTTGCTGCGACGATCTCCTCACAGGGGTCTGCCGTCAGGGTGACCCGGAAGGTATCTCCGATGCCCAAGGCCAGAAGTCCGCCAATCCCCATGGCAGACTTGATGACACCCATGGTGGGCGTGCCTGCCTCAGTGACGCCAAGATGGAGAGGATAGTCGCTCTGCTCGCTCATCATTTTGTAAGCCTGCATGGTGATGGGGACGCTGGATGATTTCAGTGAGACACAGATGTCGTCAAAGTCAAACTTGTTGAGCAGACGGATATGTCCGAAGGCAGAGTCCACCAACGCTTGTGGGCAGACCTTGCCGTACTTGGCCAGCAGTTCCCTTTCTAAGCTGCCGCCGTTCACACCGATACGGATGGGGATATGCTTCTGACGGCAGGCGTCCGCCACCGCCTTGACCCGATCCTCAGAGCCGATGTTGCCCGGGTTGATGCGCACCTTATCCGCTCCGGCGGCGATGCATTCCAATGCCAGCTTGTAGTCAAAGTGAATGTCCACCACCAGCGGGATATGGATCTGCTCCCGGATGGCGCCGATGGCCTTGGCCGCCGCCCGGTCGGGGACGGCGACTCGCACGATCTCGCAGCCCGCCGCCTCTAAGCGGTGGATCTGTGTGACGGTCTGTTCCACGTCGTGGGTGGGGGTAGAACACATCGACTGAATGGCAATGGGAGCGCCGCCGCCCACAGGGACGTTTCCCACCATGATCTGTTTTGTCATTTGTCTTTACTCCTGTTCAGGTAACAATTTTGTATACGTCGTTGACGGCGACCGCTCCCATCAAAATCAGCAGCAGGACCAACCCGACAAAGTGGACAGCGCCCTCAAACCGCTCCGGAATCTGCCGCCTGAAAACGGCCAACGCCAGAGAGTTGAGCAGCAGGAAGAACACTCTGCCGCCATCCAGCGCCGGGATGGGAAGCAGGTTCATCACCGAAAGATTGACGGCAATAAAAGCGGTAAAGTAGAAGATATTTTCCAGCGCTGCCAGAATGTTGGGAGATGCCTCTCCCACCTGGCTCATGGTCTGGACGATGCCCACGGGGCCGGACAGGTCGTTAAAGCCCGCCGAGCCGTTGAGCAGCATTTCAAAGCTCCAGAATACCTGACGGACAAAGTCCACCGCTGTATAGAAGCCCAGGCGCAGGCGGTCGCCCGCCGTTGCCTCTTTCATGGTCAGAAGCAGACCGTAGCGACGGACAGTCTGCCCGTTTTCTTCGTAATCCCGGAGGGTCAGCGGGAGATCCTTTAAAATGCGGGTCTCACCGTTCCGGCGGATGGTAAGGTCAGCGGTGTCGCTGTTTGCCAACGTCAGAAGCGTCGTAATATCTCCCGACAAAAGCACTCTGCGTCCATTGATGGCGATGATCTCATCTCCCGCCATCAGGTATTCCTCCCCTTCCAGCGGGAAACCGTCCATAAAGCCGGAGAGGACAGGGATCGTGTAAGCCTGTGTGGAGGCGTAGAGACAGAGAATGATGAGCAGTCCGGTGAGAAAATTAAAGGCAGCGCCGGCAATCAGGATGAGGAACCGCTTCCACGCTGCCGCCTTGCTGAAGGCTCGGTCATCGTCGCTGTCTCCGTCCTCGCCCTCCATGGCGCAAAAGCCACCCACCGGAAAGAGGCGGAGACTGTACTGGGTCTCCCCCTTCTGCCTGTGCCAGATCAGCGGCCCCATGCCGATAGAGAACTCGTTGACCTTGACATTGCAGGCCTTGGCCACGATAAAGTGGCCGAACTCATGGACGGCGATGAGCAGGCCGAAGAGGACAATACAGATGATGATATAGACAAAATACATGGTAATGGAACCTCCAAGGGGAATGGCGTGAGTCGATCACCGGCGGCGCTGATAGCCCTCCAGAACCGCCTCCCGGGCGGCGGCGTCAGCCTCTAGGACCTGTGCAAGCGTGTCGGCAGCGCCATAGGGCACCTGCTCCATGGCGTAAGCCACTAGATCGGCGATCTCAAGGAAGGAGATCTTGTCCTCCAAAAAGAGTCCGACAGCGGCCTCGTTTGCTCCGTTGAGTACGGCGCAGGGGTTGCCCGGCTTCTTTGCCGCCTCCAGAGCGAGAGGGAGACAGCGGAAGGTGTCGTAATCCGGCTCTTCGAAGGTCAGTGGCGGGCAGCGGAGCAAGTCCAGCTCTCCTGCCACTGCCGCGGCTCTTCTGGGATAGGTGAGGGCATATTCAATGGGGAGCCGCATATCCGGCACGCCCAGCTGAGCAAGAACGGCATTATCACAATATTCCACCATGGAGTGGATAATGCTCTGCCGGTGGACGGTAATGGCGATTTTTTCCGGCGGCATCCTGTAAAGCCGCATGGCTTCGATGAATTCAAGCCCCTTATTCATCAGTGTGGCCGAATCGGTGGTAATTTTTGCGCCCATGGACCAATTAGGGTGTTTGAGGGCATCTGCCCTGGTGACATGGGCAAGCTCCTCTCTTGTCCTTCCGAAGAAGGGGCCGCCGGAGGCGGTCAGGATGAGCCGCTTTACCTCTCCCCTGTCCCGATTGCACTCCAGACACTGGAACAGTGCCGAATGCTCCGAGTCGACGGGGATGATCTCAGCGCCTGACGCCTCCGCCGAGCGCATGACCAGTTCTCCGGCGCAGACCAGCGTCTCCTTGTTGGCAAGGGCGATCCGCTTTTTCGCCTCGATAGCGGCTAACGTTGGCCGGAGCCCGATCATACCCACCACTGAGGTGAGGACCGTGTCGGCCGCTTGCAGCGTGGCGGCCTCTACCAGACCGTCCATACCGGACGAGACCCGGAGGGGCAGATCACGCAGCCGCACTCTCAGGTCGGCAGCGGCATCAGGGTCATAGGCGACGACCAGCCCGGGCCGGAAGCGGCGAGCCTGTTCTTCCAGCAGAGCGACACTTTTATTTGCCGTGATGGCGGCCACAGACATTCCACAGGCGGCAATCACGTCGAGAGACTGCCGCCCAATAGAGCCGGTGGAGCCAAGCAACGATACAGTTGGCATAGATTCACACCTTCAAATCAAAATTGAAAAAAAGTCAGAAAAGAGGTCAAAACCACCGTTAAGGGCGTACAGAAGATCACACTGTCAAACCGATCCAGTACGCCGCCGTGGTTTAGGAAGAGATGTCCGTAGTCCTTGATGGAAAACTGACGTTTCATGTAGGAAAAGGTCAGATCTCCGAACTGGCTGACGGCGCTGCCCAGCAGGCCGAACAGAAGCAGTACTGCGTAATTGGCCGCAATGCCGAAGGCCGTTTGCAGGATCACACCGTAGACTGTACAGAGCAGCATCGCCCCCACAGCGCCGCCAATGGCGCCCTCCACCGTCTTATTGGGAGAGAGTACGGGAGCCAGCTTATGCCTGCCCAGCAGCATACCGGCAAACAGCGCAAAGGCGTCGCTTCCGAAGGCGGCCACAAAGGGCAGCAGAACGAAGCAGCGGTAATGCTCCATGTCGGCCAGCAGCAGTATGGTGGAGAACATAGCCGGAATGATGATGCCGGCCAGAGCGGAGGCTCCGATCTCGCCCAACGTGACGGACTCGTGGCTGGCAAAGGCGGCGGAGAACAGGAAGATCAGATAGATCAGCACTCCGCCCACCGCTGACACGATATTGCAGTCGAAATAGAACCAGAAGGGCACCGAAAATGCCATCAGCATAGAGGCGATGAGCAGGGTGGGATGCTTCACATAGCCCGTCTGACCCAGAAGCTCATAGGCACCGATGGCAATGAGGACGCCCAGCGCCACTGCCAGGCAGATGGTTGGACTGAGGAGCAGCAGTGCAAGCAGCAACGGGATGCCGATCGCTGCGACCAGAATACGAGTTGCCATCTACACACCTCCAAATCTGCGGGAACGCTTTTGATAGGATGCAATGGCCTTGTGCAGTTCCTCTTTGGAAAAATCAGGCCAGAGCACATCGGTAAAATAGTACTCGGAATAAGCCGATTGCCAGAGCAAAAAGTTGGACGTACGCACCTCGCCGCTGGGGCGAATGATGAGGTCGGGATCCGGCACGCCGGCGGAAAAGAGGCGATCGGAGATGTCCCGTTCGGCAATCGAATCCGGACTTCTCCCCTCTTTGACGCATTCTTCGGCCAGTTGACGGACGGCTCTCGTGATCTCGTCCCGGCCGCCGTAGTTCAGGCAGATATTCACCTGGCAGCCCTCGTAGTGCTTCGAGATCTCTCTCGTACGCTCGCACAACTCCCGAAGCTCCGGCGTCAGGGGCGTCAGATCTCCGAAAAACGCCATTTTGACCCGGTCGCGCTCCATCCGGTCGATGGCCTCCAGCAGGTATTTTTTCAGCAGCGTCATAATGGAGGAGACTTCCTCCTCCGGCCGTTTCCAGTTCTCTGTGGAAAAGGCGTAGACGGTCAGGTAGTCCAGTCCGATCTCCTTGCAGTATGTCGCAATGGTGCGAAAGGTCTCTGCGCCGGCTGCGTGGCCCGCTGTACGGGGCAGTCCCCGGCGTTTGGCCCAGCGCCCGTTGCCGTCCATTATGATAGCGATGTGCCGGGGCAGGCGGGTGAAATCTACCTCAGGGGTCTGTTCTGCGGCTTTTCGAAATAGTGGCATGATAGTCCAATCCAATCGTGTATTGATTTCCGAGGCGCGCAGGTCACACGCTCAACAGTTCCTTTTCCTTTTCGGCAGCAAGGCCGTCGATCTTCTTGCAGTAATCGTCGGTCAGCTTCTGGATGTCCTTTTCCAGATCCTTGACGTCGTCCTCAGTGACCTCCCCCTTTTTCTTCATGGCCTTCACCTTGTCCATGGTGTCGCGTCGAATATTGCGCACAGCCACCTTGCCGCTCTCGCTGTATTTCTTGACCTGCTTTGCCAGATCGCGGCGGCGCTCCTCGGTGAGCTGGGGAAAAGTCAGGCGGATCACCTTGCCGTCGTTCTGGGGATTGATGCCCAGATCGGAGGTGTTGACTGCCTTCTCGATGGCTTTGAGCAGAGACCCGTCCCAGGGCTGGATGACCAGCTGGCGGGGATCGGGAGAGCTGATGGATGCCACCTGATTGAGGGGCGTGGGAACGCCGTAGTACTCCACGCTGATGCGGTCGAGCACCTGGGGATTGGCACGTCCTGCACGGACGGAGCTGAAGTCTGTCTGTACGGCGGAGACGCTCTTTTTCATGCGCTCCTCTGCGGCCTTGGTCAGTTCGTTCATCTGTAATTCCTCCTTTTAATGTGCGCTCAGTTGACGATGGTGCCGATTTTCTCACCCAGAACGGCTCGCTTGATGTTTTCGGGGTCTTTCAGGGCAAAGAGCAGAACGGGGATCTTATTGTCCATGGAAAGCGAGGTTGCGGTAAAGTCCATGACGCCAAGGTGCTGAGCCAGTACCTGATCGTAGCTGATGACGTCGTATTTGACGGCACTGGGATCCACGTTGGGGTCAGCGTTGTAAACGCCGTCAATATTCTTGGCCAGCAAAATGATGTCTGCGTCAATCTCCGCTGCCCGGAGGACAGCGCCGGTATCGGTAGAGAAGAAGGGGTTTCCGGTACCGCAGCCAAAGATGACCACTCTCCCCTTTTCCAGATGGCGGATGGCCTTAGAGCGGATATACGGCTCGGCGATCTGCTTCATCTCAATGGCAGTCTGGACTCGCACCTCTACCTTCTTCTGCTCCAGCACATCGGCCACGGCCAAGCAGTTGATGGTGGTGGCCAGCATGCCCATGTGGTCGGCACGGACACGGACCATGGACTCACCACCGTCCTTCTTGCCCCGCCAGAAGTTGCCGCCGCCTACGACGACGCCCACCTGAACGCCCATCTCCACACATTCTTTGATGACATCGCACACCTTGCCGATGACCTCAAAATCCAGTCCCCGGGACTGCTCGCCGGCAAGCGCCTCACCGCTGATTTTCAGCAGAACTCTCTTATATTTTGGCTGCTCCATTTCCTATACGCTCCTTACTCCATACATTGCACACAGCCTGTCGGCCATGTATTTCCCTTATTTTAATCCATTTTCCCGGTTTTGCATAGGGGGATTCCAAAAGTTTTTCCACTTCCTTCCGTTTTTGCCCCATGTGGACGTTCGAATTGGGGTCTTCTCTTTCTTTTCGACAGTTTTCGTGTTATAATTGTGGTAATTATTTTGGATAAAATGAGGTGGCTCCATGAAAAACCGCACGGCGATCCGCCCGACACTGTTTATCGGCATTGCAGCGGCGCTCCTGCTCATTGCGGCGCTTGCTGTGACTGGCCGGTTCTTCCTCTCTCCTCTGCTGGCCGATCTGCCTGATCCGGGTGACGGCAGTACCGCCGCTCAGGCGGAGGAGGATCCGTTTGACGCTGTCTTTGCCAATGCGCAGGCAAGCGCAATTGCTGAGGCGGCGCTCCGCCGCCACACGTCTCCCGCTGTTTTGGAGGATGTGGAGGGCGTTACAGTGGAGCTGCTCCCCGTCAATGAATACTCCCGGCCGGGAGAGCCGCTGGAGGATGTCAACGCCATTGTGATCCATTACACCGGGAATCCCGGCACCACCGCTCAGCAGAATCGGGACTATTTCGCCTCGCTTGCCGATACCGGCAGGGAGTCGGTCAGCAGTCACTTTGTCATCGGCACTGACGGCGAGATCATTCAGTGCATCCCGCTGAACGAAAAGTCCTACTGCTCCAACCACCGAAACAGAGATACCATCTCCATTGAGTGCTGCCACCCGGACGAGACAGGAAAATTCACCGACGAGACCCTGGAGTCTCTGGTCACGCTGACCCGGTATCTGGCCGACAGCTACCATTTGGGTGAGGAGGACGTCATTCGCCACTACGATGTGACCGGAAAGCTCTGCCCGCTCTACTTTGTGGAGCATGAGGACGAATGGGAGGCGCTGAAAGCGGAGATTTTTGCATCGTAAGGAGCCGGGAAAAATGCAGAATTACAAAATGACACTGGCCTATGACGGCAGCCGCTATCAAGGCTGGCAAGGCCAGGGCAACACGTCGAATACGATTCAGGCGAAAGTGGAGACAGCGCTGAGCCGTCTGACAGGCAGTGCGGTTACCATCCACGCCTCCGGGCGGACAGACGCCGGGGTACACGCCGGAGGGCAGGTGGTCTCCTTTCAGCTGGAGCAGCCTCTCCCCTGCGACAAATTGCTGGTCGATCTCAACCGCTGGCTGCCGGAGGACATGGGCGTGATGGCTCTGGAATTCGCCCCGCCCCGGTTCCACGCCCGGCTCTCGGCAACAGGTAAGCAGTATGTCTACCGCATCTGGAACAGCCCTTTGCCCGATGTGTTTGGCAGGAAATACCGCTATGCGCTCCCCCAGACACTGGACCTGGAGGCGATGAGGCAAGCCGCCCGCATTTTGGAGGGCACCCATGACTTTCGCTCCTTCTGCGGGCTGACCCGATTCAAAAAATCCACCGAGCGGACGGTCTATTCCATCTCCGTCACACGGGAGGGCGAGGTCGTCTCCCTTCGGTTTTGCGGAAACGGCTTTCTCAACCGGATGGTGCGGATCCTGGCAGGGACGCTGGCTGAAGTGGGACTGGGCGTCCGGCAGCCGGAGGAGATGGCCGGCGTTTTGGAGGCAAAAGATCGCTCTGCCGCTGCCGGAGCGCTGCCGCCCCGCGGGCTGACGCTGGCAGCGGTATTTTACGGGGAAAATCTGCCCGAAAGCGTTGACACCGAGCAAGAGATTGATCATCGGACGTTAGATTCAGGAAAGGCACATCGTTTTGATGGGAAGGTGAAGAAATGTCCTCTAAGTGATTGATTCCGTACATGCAAGCATTTTTTGCAATGACACCCCGGCGGGGTGGTGTTTGCGTACGCTGAATTCAGATTACCTGACATTTCCAGCCTGCACAGAGACGGTGTGCATTGGTTTATCTGTTGTGCCGTACGCAAATGTGTGAGGGCGCTTTATTCTGTTCTGTCAGGGATCTGTCTGCTGTGCGCAGGCAGGTTCCTTTTTGCGTGGGCAAATCAGAAATGAGGTGCAATTTTTGCTTCAGATCAAGCATCTGACACTGGCTCACAGGAAGGATCTCCGTGTCATCTCTCCCCTCTCCGGGCCGGAAATTCGGGCACTGCTCCGGGCATTTCCGAGGGCGATCATCAGCGTCTCTCACGACCGAAACTATATCGAGGAGGTCTGCGACAGGGTGTATCGTCTGATAAAAAACGGCCTTCGTTTGGAGCGGCAGGACTGACCACATAAAAACAGCTATGAAGTCAGAGCGGCTTCATAGCTGTTTTGGTTATGCTTCCAGTGAGATAGGTACTTCCAGCCCAAGGTACGCAAACAGGTGGCTGACCATGTCCCGATCGGCATTACTGAGCTCAGAAAGGTTCAAATCCAGATTGAGAACGGTGTAGCCCGCTCCGTCCGGCTGCTCCAGTACGATCAACAGCCGGGCAAAGGTAGGGGCGTATTCATGCTCCCGATAGCTGAATCCCTGTGCCGCAGCCGTGCCGTCGGCAGATTGGACGAGGTCGGAGAGATCCTGTACCAGCATACAGCCAGTGACGTTGATGTAGACGTCATAGTAGCGATAGCCGATATCGGACAGATACTCGATCAACGACTGATCGGCGGGCTCCGAAGAGACATGCTGTGACCAGCCGGATCCGTTCAGGCTCAGCCCAAGCACTTGCACGCCGTCATCGTTGACGCTCTCCACTTCATTTTCCGTGTAGCCAGTCAGGATGGGGACGGTGCTGAAATTGCCGCCCTGCGTAGCGAACTGGACGGTGGCCAGGTCGTCATAGCCCAGCGCTGCGCCGGTAGCAAGAGGATACAGGAGTTCCTCCGCATCCTCTTCAACCTTATGAGGGGAGGTGTCCTCGTAGGAAACGCCGTCCAGCGCATCACCCACATAGTTGTCTGAGAAGGTAATCAGATAATAGACGTACTCCATATAGGCCCGGAATTCCATGACGTCCTCCGGCGCCGTCACCGTTTGCGGCTGCGTCGGGGTCAGTGTCAGCCGGGCGGCAGCTCCGTCATTGACAGTGAGAGACACGGTGTAGCTGTCCTCTTCCTTTGATAGCGACACAGTCACGGATTCCAGCGGCTCCCGAGCCGGAACCGCCTCTGTCTCAGCCAATTCCGGGTCGATGAGTTCCGCTACACTGAGCGACGAGGCTGCACTGTCACGGTCGGCGGCGGTCAGCTCCAGCCAGTAGCTATCAAAGAAAGCACCGGGTTCCATTTGCGCCGCCATGACCAGTCCGTTCTGTCTGCCGATCGTGTCAACGAAGCTCTCCCGATAGGCGTCTGCGTGTTCTGTAAGGCGGGCAACAATATTGTCGGAAACCTGTTCCAGGCTCTTGCCCTTGAGGATGAGGGTTTGCTCCGTTCCGTCCGCTTTGATGTACGGTTCCAGGTCGCTGCGGCTGTCCTGCCAGAGCCCAGTCAGAAGCTCCTCCCACTCAGGAATGCCGTTCCAGAGGTCACCCTCCCAGATGTACGTGACCCATGGGGCAATCTGATTCTGCCGGAATTCGAGGATGTCCTCTTTACGAACGGCAGGCAGATCAAAGTCCAGAGTGCGCTGAGCCAGCTGGTCCACGTTGAGCCAGATCTGGTTGCCGTCGATTCGCAGCTCGGACCATGGGCCGTCTCTTCCCTCCGTGCCGGAGAGGGCAAAGGTCAGGTCGGCGGTCTCGCTGGTGCGGGAGATGAAACCGGTAATTTGCAGCTCTGCGCCGTGATAGGGCAGGATCAACTCTACCTCCGCGTCCTGTATCTGTGCTATTTCATCGGAGAGGTCGTAAAATGCATCTGCCGCCTTGTTTCCGCAGCCTGTGAGACAGGCGGGCAGCAGCGCAAGCGCCAGCAGCAGAGCAGAAAATCGTCTCTTCATATTTGCCCTTCTTTCCATGGGATGATATACCGGACTTGGCCTTCATAGTACCGTTCCGATGGAGAAATGTCAAGAAAATTCAAGTAAAGTTAAGAAACGCCTTTCTTGCGCACTGAACAGGGGATCAGAACCCACGCCGCCGCAGGATGAGAATCATTTTCCCCTGCAGCTCGTCCGTGGATACGGTTCCGTACCGGCGGCTGTCGTTCAGATCGGGGCGATAGTCATTGAGGACAAAAACCTCCCCCTCCCTTACCTCACAAGGCAGGCTCTGCCGGGCGCTCTCCATATCGGTGGGATAGAAGATCTCCTCCATGGGGTGAACGCCGTTGACCAGCAGTCCCCCCTCATCTGCGTCCACGGTATCGCCTTCACGGGCGATGACGCGGGCAAAGCGAATACCATCCTCCGTACGATAGGCGACGATATCCCCCTGATAGTACCGATCCAGACGGTAGGTGATGCAGAGGTCGCCGTCCCGCACCGCCGGGTACATCTCGTTTCCGTTCATGCGGAATATGCCAAACACAAAAGTCAGAATCAGAAACAGGCTCAGGGTAATGGCCGCCAGCTTGATGAAAAAGTTTCGCAAGACGTGATCTTTTTGCTGTTTTGTCTGCTCCCCGGATGTCTCCATGCTGTGTCTCCTCCCTTCCGTCGTGTTCATTCTTTGACCTGCTTCATGGAGAGCGAAATCCGCTTCTTCCGCTCGTCCACTTCCAGTACCGTCACCCTCACAACATCCCCCACCGACACGGCCTGGCTGGGATGGCGGATAAACTTGTCTGATACCTGGGAGATGTGAACCAAACCGTCCTGATGGACGCCAATATCTACAAAGACTCCGAAGTCAATGACATTGCGCACCGTACCTGTCAGCACCATGCCCGGTTTCAGATCTTTCATCTCCATGACGTCGGTGCGGAGGATGGGCTTGGGCAGCTCATCTCTGGGGTCTCGTCCCGGCTTGAGCAGTTCCTTCATAATATCCACCAATGTGGCAGCACCCACACCGCAGGTCTCCACCGCCTGTTTGACCTTAAGCTGCTTGAATCGGGGTGCCAGATCGGTGAGGCTTCCCCGCTCTACCGCCTGAATATCATATCCACAGAGATGAAGCAGTTTCCGGGCAGCTTCATAGCTCTCCGGATGAACGCCGGTGTTGTCCAGCACGTTGCCGCTCTCCGGCACACGGAGGAAGCCGGCACACTGCTGGAACGCCTTCGGCCCCAGTCTGGGCACCTTCAGCAGCTGATCGCGGCTGGTAAAGACGCCGTTTTCCTCTCGGAACTTGACGATATTCTTGGCAGTGATGGAATTGAGTCCGGACACCCGCTGCAGCAGGGAGACAGACGCCGTATTGACATCCACGCCCACGGCATTTACGCAGTCCTCCACCACGCCCGACAGGGTTTCGTCCAGCCTGGCCTGAGGCATATCATGCTGATACTGGCCCACGCCGATGGCCTTTGGGTCGATTTTGACCAGCTCTGCCAGCGGGTCCTGTAATCTCCGGGCGATGGAAACGGCGCTGCGGAGGTTGACGTCATACTGGGGAAACTCCTCCGCCGCCAGTTTGGAGGCTGAATAGACGCTGGCCCCCGCCTCGTTGACAATGACGTAGCTGACTTTGCCGGCCATGGAGGTGTCCTTCAGGTCATGAATGAGGTCTACCGCCATGGTCTCCGTCTCTCTGGAAGCAGTTCCGTTTCCGATGGCCAGATGGCGGACACGGTGCTTCAAAATAAGCTTTTTCAGTTCCTCAATGCACTCCCGTCGGCGGCGCTCGCCGAAGGTAGGATACACCACGGTGGTATCCAGCACCTTGCCGGTTCCGTCCACCACCGCCACTTTGCAGCCGTGGGCATAGCCGGGATCCAAGCCCATGGTGACGCTGCCCTTCACCGGAGGCTGCATCAGAAGCGGGCGAAGATTGAGGGCAAACATGCCAATGGCGCCCTCGTTAGCAGTCTCCGTCAGAGCAGAGCGGATCTCCCGCTCCAGCGAGGGGAAGATCAGCCGGGTATAGCTGTCCCTGGCAGCAGCACAGACAAAGTCGGAGCACTTCCCTCTCCCCTTCACCAGCTTTGCCTCCATCTGGCGGAGGGCAAGTTCTTCGTCGAGAGACAGACCGACTTTGAGGAATCCCTCCTTCTCCCCTCGGTTGATGGCAAGGATCTGGTGCCCCTGCAGCTTGGAGACTGGCTGCCGGAATTCGTAGTAGAGGCGATAGACACTGTCCTCCTCCTTGGCTGCCGCTGTAACAAGGCTGCCGTTTCGACCGGCAGTCTCCCGCAGCATGGAGCGGATTTGGGCATCGTCGCTGATTGTCTCGGCAATGATGTCTCCAGCTCCGTGAAGGGCGGCCTCTATATCGGGAATCTCTCGCTCCGAATCAAGATAGGCTGTGGCTAGCTGCTCCGGGTCGGCGTCCGGTAGCTGGAGCAGAATCTGAGCGGCCAGCGGCTCCAATCCACGTTCCCTTGCCACAGACGCACGAGTGCGGCGCTTCTGTTTATAGGGGCGGTAGAGGTCTTCCACAGCAGTCTGGGTAGCGGCTGCGTCAATGGCAGCGGACAACTCCTCTGTCAGCTTTCCCTGATTTTCAATGGCACGTTTGACCTCCTCTTTTCTGGCGACCAGAGCGCGGAGGCTGTTCAGGCGGTCTGACAGACGGCGGAGGGTGGTATCGTCCATGCTGCCGTGCAGTTCCTTTCGGTAGCGTGCAATAAACGGGATAGTGTTCCCCTCGTCAATGAGGTTGATGACATTTTCCACATAGGCAGGATTTAAAGCGAGTTCGCCGGCAAGGGCGGATACGATTGGTTCCACAGATGAATCCCCTTTCGTGGGTATACAGCATTTTACGCAGATGATGATACCACATTCGGGAGGAAAATGGAACCGGAACGGGGGATCTTGTTTTTCTGCCGGCAGCCGCAGGCGCTCTGCAAACCGCCTCCTCCCACAGCAACCGGGTACGGAATCAAATTTTCTCCCGGTGAGGCAGACTCAAATTTTTTTCAGAAAAACGGAAAAAGCACTTGATTTCTTCCGTGGAAAGTGGTATTATCATTTAGTCGGTTGACGGAAGTCAATATCCGGGTGTGGCGAAGTTTGGTATCGCGCTTGAATGGGGTTCAAGAGGCCTTGAGTTCGAATCTCAACACTCGGACCACGAAAACGGCTTATTTCGAAAGAAATGAGCCGTTTTTCTCACTTCTACGAAATGTTTAATGCCTCTGACCACAGTTTGACCACCGATATACCCCAATTACTTAGATGGGCGAGTTCGTTTGTAACCGCTCAACAACCACCCGCCTCCCATACGTCTGCAAAATATGAGAGAATATCCCAAAGACATGACTATCTCCATGGGAGCTAGTCAAGAAAGTGG
>CACYLC010000015.1 GCA_902775105.1 Oscillospiraceae bacterium | reverse complement strand
ACCGGGGGTGGTGGAGCGGATCAGGGGGTTGGGGCTGGTGCCCAGCGCCATGACGACGGTGTCCACGTCCAGCACGAACTCACTGCCTTCGACCTCAACGGGGCGGCGGCGTCCGGAGGCGTCCGGCTCACCTAACTCCATCTTGATGCACTTCAGGCCGCTGACGTGACCCTTATCGTCACCGATGACCTCTACCGGGTTGCAGAGCAGGCGGAAGTCGATGCCCTCCTCCTGAGCGTGCTCGATCTCCTCGTTCCGGGCGGGCATCTCCTCCATGGAGCGGCGGTAGACGATGTAGACCTTGTCCGCACCCAGTCTCTGGGCGCAGCGACAGGCGTCCATGGCCACGTTGCCGCCGCCGACGACGGCCACTGCCTTGCTCTTGAGGATGGGTGTGTCGTAGTCCTCCAGATATGCCTTCATCAGGTTGGTACAGGTTGGTACGGGTCAGGTACTCGTTGGCGGAGCAGACGCCGGCATAGCCCTCGCCGGGGATGCCCATGAACCGGGGCAGTCCGGCACCGGTGCCGATGAACACGGCCTCGAAGCCCATGTCCTCGAACAGCTCATCAATGGAGAGCACCTTGCCGATGACCATATTGGTCATGACCTCCACACCCAGCGCTTTCAGCTTGTCCACCTCGCCCTGCACAATGGCTTTGGGGAGACGGAACTCCGGGATACCGTAGACCAGCACACCGCCGGCGGTATGAAATGCCTCAAAAATCGTCACCTGATAGCCCTGCTTTGCCAGATCGCTGGCGCAGGTCAGGCTGGAGGGACCGGAGCCCACCACAGCGACCTTGTGGCCGTTGGGCTGGGGTTTGGCAGGCTTCTCGTCTGCGTTATGGATGCGGTGCCAGTCAGCCACAAAGCGTTCCAGACGGCCGATGCCCACCGGCTCGCCCTTGATGCCACGGACGCACTTACTCTCGCACTGGCTCTCCTGAGGGCAGACACGGCCGGAGATGGCAGGCAGGGCGTTGGTGGATGTAATGACCTGATAGGCGCCCTCGTAGTCACCCTCCGCCACCTTTGCGATAAAGTCGGGGATGCGGACGTTCACCGGGCAGCCGGAGACGCAGGGACGATGCTTACAGTTCAGGCAGCGGGTGGCCTCCTCGTGGGCCATCTCCTCGGTGTAGCCCAGGGCTACTTCTTCAAAGTTATGTGCTCTGACCGCCGGATCCTGATTGGGCATGGGGGTCTTGACGGGAGTCATATTCGGTTTTGCCATGATGCGCTCCTCCTTACTGGATCAGTTCCTGACCCATCTTGTCAAAGCGGCACATATGATCCTTCGTCATCTGTGCCTCCTGCTCCCGATAGGTCGCATTGCGGTTCATCAGCTCGTCAAAATCCACCTCGTAGCCGTCAAACTCCGGGCCGTCCACACAGGCGAACTTCATCTTGCCGCCCACAGAGACACGGCAGCCGCCGCACATGCCGGTGCCGTCGATCATAATGGGGTTGAGGGAAACACGGGTGGGCACGCCAAAAGGCTCGGCAGTCTTGACGACAAACTTCATCATGGGAACCGGGCCGATGGCAATAATGACATCGTACTTTTTGCCGCTCTCCAGCAGTTCCTTCTCCTTGGCGGTGGTAAAGCCCTGCTCGCCGTAGGAGCCGTCGTCGGTCATCAGGTAGAAGTTGTCACAGGCATCCCGGAAATCGTCCTCCAGAATGACCAGATCCTTGTTGCGGAAACCGACGATGACATCTGTCTCCACCCCGGCGTCGTGAAGTCCCTTGGCCACAGGAAAGGCAATGGCAGTTCCCAGACCGCCGCCGATGACGCAGGCAGACTTGAGCCCCTCCATCTCGGTGGGCATACCGAGGGGGCCTACAAAGTCCAGCAGTGCATCTCCCTCCTCCAGCTTGGCCAGCGCCTTCGTCGTCAGGCCAACCAGCTGGAAGATAATGGTGACAGTGCCCTTTTCCCGGTCAAAGCCGCCAATGGTCAGCGGGAGCCGCTCTCCCTTTTCATCGATCCGCAGGATGATGAACTGACCCGGCTGCGCCTTGCGGGCGACAAAGGGAGCCTCGATCTCCAGCAGACAGATGGTGGGATTCAGCACTTCTTTACGCACGATTTTATACACGTTTCTTCCCTCCACATTTGTTATGGAAGCTAAAATCACAGGCAATCCTCTGGAAATACCCGGGAAATAGCAGTACGTTCAGTATAGCACACTTATATCCCGATTGCAATTCAAAATGCAGGAAAAGTTGCAATTCCCTGCATTTTGACGGTAAGCATATGCTAACTATGACATTGAAGTGAATAATTTGGCTTTTGCTTCGGTCAGGGCTTCCAGAAACGCATCCACCTCTGTCCGCTGGGTATCCCCGGAAAAGGACACCCGGAAGGAGCCGTCTCTTTTTGCCTTATCCAGTCCCATAGCGGCGTAGACGTGGCTCGGCTTGCCCCGGTGGCAGGCAGAGCCGGCAGAGACGCAGACACCCATATCTCCCAACACCCGCACCAGCACCTCCGCCTTATAGCCGGGAAGGGTCAGGGCGAGGATATGAGGTGCCTCTCCCCTGCCCACCTGTTCCGCCTCCGGCACACGGAGGGCAAGTTGTCCCAACGTGTAGGCTTTCAGCTCCTGCATATGGGCGATATCCCGTTGGAGATTCGCCTTGCCCTCAGCACAGGCGGCAGCGAGGGCGGCGATCTGGGCGGTGGGTTCCGTGCCGGAGCGAAGGCCGCTCTCCTGACCTCCGCCCAGAATCATAGGGTCAATGAGCCGTCCAGAACGGATATAAAGCGCTCCGATGCCCTTGGGCGCGTGGATCTTGTGACCGCTGATCGTGAGGAGGTCTACGCCCAGTCCCTTAGGGGTAAAGGGCAGCTTCAAAAAGCCCTGCACGGCGTCTGTGTGAAAAAATGCCTGTGGCGCAAGACGACGGGTCATGGCGGCGGCCTCTTTCACAGGCAGCACTGCTCCCGTTTCGTTATTCACCAGCATCATGGAGACCAGGACAGTGTCCGGGCGCAGGGCGGCCCCCAGGTCATCCAGGCGGATGCTTCCGTTCTCGTCCGGCAGAAGATAGGTCACGTCATAGCCCTGCTGCTCCAGACGTTTGCAAGGTTCCAAAACAGCGGCGTGCTCGATAGCGGTCGTGATGATATGACGCCCGACGTGGCGGTTCTTTTGAATCGCCGCCTGAATCGCCCAGTTGTCTCCCTCCGTGCCGCAGGAGGTAAAAATAATTTCCCGGCTGTCACAGCCCAGCGACTTGGCTACTGTCTCCCGATCTGTTTTCAGGCGCTTTGCCGCCTGGCCGCCCAGTGGATAGCGGGCGGAGGGGTTGCCAAAGCTCATGGTCATTGCCTCAAGCGCTGCCTGTGCGGCGGTTTGACTCACTTTTGTCGTGGCGGCGTTATCCAGATATGCCATCATGGTCATTGCCTCATTTCTTATGTTTGTATCGTTCTTATTTTAGGTGGGGCTGCGTTTTTTGTCAACGATTCATAAACATGCTTTGTCATATATGACGCTGTCGCCACGGAAAAAGGACTTGAAAACAGGGAAAAAATCCGTTATACTAACGGATGTGAATTTCCGGGTGTAGCGCAGTTGGTAGCGCGCCAGCTTTGGGAGCTGGATGTCGTGCGTTCGAGTCGCACCACTCGGATGCGAAAAGGACTGACGCACAGCGCCAGTCCTTTTTCGTTCAAGTGCGTACAGCTTGCATGAGTTCTGTTTTAGCCTACAGTAGAGATCGAAGAGTAGCAGCCGTCTCCTTCTCTGGTGACCTCCACATGCACGGTCTCGCCCTCATGGGCATATCAATAGCGCAAAAGACCGTTCTCGTCGAACAGATCCGTGACGTCGGTCTTTTCGTTCCCTGCAAAAATTTTCATCACGGCGGGTGACAGTCATGGCGTTAAAAAGAATAATGAACCGATTCCTCCGTCTGCTCTACCCGCCCCGGTGTGTCATCTGTCACGGACTTCTGCCAACAGATGCCGAGGCGGACGGTCTTTGCGACTGCTGCGCCGGGCATCTGCCCAGTGTAGCGCCGGGCAAATATCGGGTGCTGGACGAGACCGTCTCCCTGTGCTTCTCCCCATTCTACTATCAGGATGACATGAAGCAGTCCATCCGTCGTTACAAGTTCTGCGGACGTGCGCACTATCACAGGATCTACGGAATCCTGCTGCGGGCGTATCTCCGTGACCTTGATCTTGCCCCACCGGATGCGGTGACCTGGGCACCTCTCAGCAAAAAACGTCTGCGCCGCAGGGGTTACGATCAGGCCAGGCTGCTGGCGGAGGAGGCAGCCTCACTATACAGACTGACCGCCGTACCCATGCTCCGCAAGGTACGGAATACCAGACCCCAGTCCTCCCTCTCTGCCAAGGCTCGACAGAAAAACGCCGA
The DNA here is from genome assembly GCA_902775105.1 of Oscillospiraceae bacterium. Taxonomy (GTDB): domain Bacteria; phylum Bacillota; class Clostridia; order Oscillospirales; family Oscillospiraceae; genus Onthomonas. The sequence goes on along the minus strand of CACYLC010000015.1, from coordinate 24,819 downwards.
AGGGGTCTATGCGCCTGCGGTCGGGAGCGATATTACAGGGAAACGGGTCTTGCTGGTGGACGACATCATCACCACCGGCTCCACGCTGGATGCCTGTGCGCAGGTGCTGCTCCACGCCGGGGCATCGGAGGTGGTCTGCCTCACGCTGGCAAGGAGTCGATTGGAGCAGAGAGGCAGAGATAGATAGAATAGAAACAGCACAGCGCTGGCCTGGGAACAGGGCGGCGCTGTGCTGTCTTTGCTGTTGAGGTTCTTATTGCCTGACAAAATCCATGACAATATCATCGCTTAGCGATAATGTGATAACGTTGTCGGACAGCGTACCAGTCATGACATCCTCAAATCCGTCCTCCGTGACAGAGATCCGGCTGCCGTCCAGCTGCCATGTGATGCCGTTGATCTCGTTCCCGACGAAAATGCTCCCCTTGCCGTGCTTTTCCAGTGTCAGAGAGATCTCACCACCCATCCGGTCATTTAGATCATCGCCCTCAAAGCCCATAAACTCAGTGACCGTATAAGTGCCATAGTACTTTTCGTTCGCATCCCCGCAGCCGGCCAGCAAACAAGCCAACAGAAAGACAGCCAAAATGGCCGCAATGATTCTCTTCAAAGTATGTTCCCCCTATTGGTAAATTGCGAACGCATTCCCGTCCGCCATCCTTCCATCCGCTGTTGGCGGTTCATGTACCTCTCATTATGCATGTTTTTGACCCGGGATGCAACATGAAAATGACAAAATCAGAGTCAAAATTCCGGATAGACCTTTTCTCTCCGATCCGTTTTGCTCTCTTCCGGTGCGAAACTTTGATTGATGCAAATTCTATGCAAAGGGGATGAGATTTTGAAGCGTGTCCCATCTATGCTCAAGCGGATGGGAGTTGATGAAATGACTGGATTTGAACTACATGATGACGACATCCGGCATAATACGGCAAGGAGGCGTATCTGGAGGGCTATTGGGATTGGAATTCAAACTGGAAGGATGATCTTCTGAACTTTACTATTATGCCGGGCAGTTCTAGGGAACAAAGCACCTCGCAGTCTTTCGGGCTGCGGGGGGCTTTCATTTACCCCAATCATCCGACAACAAGTCAACGACAATCTCCTTTGCCGACACCGTGGTGACCTCCCCCACCGCCAGCCGGTAGAGCAGCTCAATGGCGTAGGGACGGCTGGAAGTGATATCTGAGAGAAAGATCTCCTCTCCCCTGCTGTCCGTCACCGCCAGACCGAAGCGCTCCCCCGCCTCGGTCTTCTCCGTCAAAAGCCAGTAATCCAGTGTCAAAGGCGCACCGCTTTCCAGGGAAATACTCCGCCTTGCCATCTGCTCCTGTTTCATGCAAGCTCCTCCATTTGTTCTCTTTTTCACCATTATATCTGATATTTCACCGTTTTCTACCATAAAATATCGCACAATTCGACATTTCCATGTCGAATTATTTCTTTTTTTCTCCTTTTCTGCCTGATTCTTCCATTTTTGCCATATATTTGTCGAACGGTTTTAAGCAAATCGGCGCAAAAAATTCCCGCTGAGGCGGTTTTTTCTGTCTCAGCGGGAATTGATCTATGATTCTGTTTTTATTACAGATGATGTTCCTCGATCAGTCGGCGGATATCTGCCTTGACCGTCTGCATCTCCTCTTCAAACGCACGGGCGGAGATGCGCAGACAGCCATGCCCCAAAACAATGATCTGCTCCAGACCGTCAGAGGTCGCCACCCGCACCCGGTTGCGCTTGCCCAGCTTGTAAGACGCCTGCTCAATGTAGGAGTCCGCCGTCTCCGCCTCCTGGGTGTAGACCACATGAATGTTGTGATACTGCTCCATCCGGCGGGCGCCCCCCTTGACCCGGTAGGCGTCAAAGACCAAAATGACATGGCACTTCTTCTGCGCCTGATATTCGCACAGGTCGTCCATCAGCGCCTGTCTCGCCCGATCCATGCTGTTTTGGGCGAGTTTTCGCAGCTCCTCCCAGGTGAAGATGATATTGTACCCGTCCACCAGCAGGTATTCTTCCATAGGCTCATAGTCACGGATCTCCACCTTGTCCGCCAGCTTGGCGTCTTTGGCCGGGGATTCAAAGGCACGTTTCCGCTTGACCGGTCCGTAGGTATGCTCAAAAATGGCCTGCAACTCCTTGTCCTGCGCCGCTGTGGCGGCGTAGGAGGAAATCTGCCGCCGAGTGGGCTGGGGTATGTCCTCCTCCAGCTGCTCCAGCTTCACGGGCGTTTCCAAATGCTGATAGCGGCTCACTTCGTTCCACGGCACCACAATGCCTGCCCCGTGGACGCAAAAGACGGAGTCCGCCGTATTCTCCAGGTCGCTGTCCGGGTCGTAGCCGATCTCAGCTGCCACTGCGTCTGTGTTGTGGCAGGGAAAATAGCCCTTCATTTGGAGGGTCAGGTGTCCCCTGCCTTTGGTATAAGCATTCACTTGACTTGCGTAATCTCCCAGTTCCGAGACAGGTGCGCTGCCCCGAAGGATGGCTCGGTCGCCAAACTGCTCCAGCGGAACAAAGCTGCCCGAACGCTGCTGGAGGTCAGTCATGGCTCGTCCCAAATGCTCAGCGGGCAGGTTCAATTCGATCTCGTACCACGGCTCCAATAGCACCGGCTCTGCCTGACGCAGCCCCTGACGGACGGCACGGTAGGTGGCCTGACGGAAGTCGCCGCCCTCGGTGTGCTTTAAATGCGCCCGGCCTGCCACCAGTGTGATGGTCATGTCGGTAATGGGGGAGCCGGTCAGAGCGCCCAGATGGGGCTTTTCCGACAGGTGAGTGAGAATGAGCCGCTGCCAGTTGAGGTCAAGCTGGTTTTCGCCCACCGCAGAGCGAAAAGCAAGGCCGCTGCCCCGCTCTCCCGGCTCCATGAGCAGATGAACTTCCGCATAGTGGCGCAGCGGCTCAAAGTGTCCCACACCGATGGCAGGAGCGGCAATGGTCTCCCGGTAGACGATGTGGCCTTGTCCGAAGGAGACTTCCAATCCATAGCGCTCCCGGATACGGCGGGTCAATATTTCCGTCTGCACCTCGCCCATGAGCTGAACATGAATTTCCCTGAGCTGCTCCTTCCAGAGGATGTGGAGCTGCGGGTCCTCCTCCTCCAGCTCCCGCAGCCTTTGCAGAGCGGCGTGTACATCTGTGCCATCCGGCAGCAGCACCTGATAGGTCAAGACTGGCTCCAGTGTGGGCTGAATAGAGTCCTGTTCTCTGCCAAATCCCTGTCCTGACCACGTCTTTGTCAAACCGGTGACGGCACAGACGGTACCCGCCTCTGCGCAGTCTATGAGTCTGAACTTTGCACCGGAGTACATGCGGAGCTGATCCGCCTTCTCCGTCCGCACCTCACCTTTTTGCTCAAATCTAAGCGGCATTTTCGCTTTCAGGCTGCCGCCGGTGATCTTCATCCACGTCAGGCGGTTTCCCTGTCCGTCTCGGGAGATTTTGAACACCTTTGCGCCAAAGTCTGTGCCATAGTTCGGTATCGGAGCGTAGTCTGTCAGCCCTTGCAGCAATGTGTCCACACCCTCCAATTTAAGGGCGGAGCCGAAATAGCAGGGGAACAGTTTTCGGGTTTGAATCGCCCGTATCACATCGGGCCGTTCCAACTGACCCGTCTCCAAATACTGTTCCAGTAACGCCTCGTCGCAGACAGCGGCGTCCTCTCCCAAAGGCTGAGAAAAATCGACACAGCCGTCCCCAAAACGGGCTTTCACCTCCTCAAGGAGGCTCTCCCGGTCAGCGCCAGGCAGATCCATTTTGTTGACAAAGAGGAAGGCCGGGACGTGATAGCGCTCCAGCAGCCGCCACAGGGTCTCCGTGTGTCCCTGAATGCCGTCCGTGCCGCTGATCACCAGAACAGCGCAGTCCAGCACCTGTAAGGTTCGCTCCATCTCGGTGGAAAAGTCCACATGCCCCGGCGTGTCCAGCAGTGTGATCTCCGTCTCACCCAGCGGAAATATGGCCTGCTTGGAAAAGATGGTGATACCACGTTCCCGCTCCAGCGTATCGGTATCAAGAAAAGCGTCCATGTGGTCTACCCGGCCCAGCTTTTTCAGGCAGCCGGTACGGTACAAAATCGCCTCTGACAGAGTCGTCTTGCCTGCGTCCACATGGGCGAGAACGCCCAGCGTCAGATGTTTCACGGTATCACCTCCTCTGCTTATAGTCAGCGCCGCAAACCAGCTTCCGGCTTGCGGCGCAGGAAATTACGCTTTTACCTAGTAGTCCGTTAACCCTAAAACTTTGATAATCCGCGGCGTTTGTTTCCGCCATACTTCGTTGTCGTCTTTGGCGGGCGTCAGCCCGCCTTCATCCTCCGCCTCGTCTGACGAAAACATACTTGCGGCTTAAACAACATTTAGGATTAACAGACTACTAGATGGCCTTACAGATCAGCTCCCCCATTTTGTCGGTGCCCACCAGCTGTTCGTCACTACCGGCAATGTCGGCAGTGTGCCAGCCGTCGGAGAGCACCTTGTCCACAGCGTCCTCAATGGCCTGTGCCTCGCCGGAGAGACCAAAGGAGTAGCGGAACATCATGGCCACAGAGAGGATGGTCGCAATGGGGTTTGCCTTGTTCTGCCCGGCAATATCAGGGGCAGAGCCGTGGATGGGCTCATAGAGTCCGGGAGCGCTTGCGCCCAGAGAGGCAGAGGGCAGCAGGCCAATGGAGCCGGTGACCTGAGACGCCTCATCGGAGAGGATATCGCCGAACATGTTCTCTGTCACCACCACGTCAAACTGACCGGGGTTGCGGACGATCTGCATGGCGCAGTTGTCCACCAACATATCCTCGTACTGAACGTCGGAAAACTCCTCTGCCAGCCGGTGCATCACTTCACGCCATAGCCGGGAGGTGGCCAGCACGTTTGCCTTGTCCACCGAAGTCACCTTGTTCCGGCGGAGACGAGCCAGTTCAAATGCCTTGCGGCCGATGCGCTCGATCTCCAGCTCGGAGTAGGCCATGAGGTCGGTAGCCTCAATGCCCCGGTCTTTCGTCTCGTAGCGGTCACGCTTGCCGAAGTAAACGCCGCCGGTCAGCTCCCGTACCATCATAATGTCGAAGCCCTTTTCGGCAGTCTCCTTTTTCAGAGGTGAGGCGTCTGCCATTCCCTTGCGCATAGCGGCGGGGCGGAGATTCGTAAAAAGCCCCAGATCCTTCCGGATGGCAAGAAGGGCGGTTTCCGGGCGCTGCTCAGCGGGCTTGTCGCTTCCCCACTTGGGGCCGCCCACGGCGCCCAGCAAAACGGCGTCGCAGGTCTTGCAGGTCTCAGCAGTTCCGGCGGGATAGCTCACGCCAACGGCGTCCGTTGCACAGCCGCCCATCAGGACGTCCACGAAAGAGAAGTGATGTCCGAACTTCTCCCCCACCGCCTCCATAACCTTGACCGCCTCGTTCACGATCTCGGGGCCGATGCCGTCGCCCCGAATCAGGGCAATCTTATATTCACTCATAGGGTACACCTCAGTCTCAGTTTATCATGTCTATTTTATACTGTCTTTGGGGGAATTGCAAGTATGACCCGTCTTCCGATCAGCTCCACTCAAATCAAATTCCCCGGCAGCGCCAGGTCAGGCATCACCGGGAAATTGCATATCAGGATGTTCCCTTTTTGAGTGCGGCCTTTCTCCTCCGCATTCTACGCCGCTTTCGGGGCATTTGGCAGACCTCGATCTTCTCGCCGCCCTGCCTGCATTGCTGGAAGAGATCCGGCGGAAGCTGTTCCTCGGCATAGACCTGAAGCAGCCCCTGCAGCTTGTTCCCCCGCTCCGGCTGGAAGGTGAGGAAAGCATAATACCTGCCATGCTCGGCGCAGCGGCTGCGGGAGACGTAGGTGTCACCGATTTTGTACCAATTGCCGCCGCACAGCCAGTTGTCGCACTCCGGGCAGTGATAGACCCGGGCACTTCGGCTTTTGAGACAGTCATCTGCCGTATCAAAATGGCTGCACTTGCGCTTGAGGGCGGGCGTCTCCTCTGCGTACAAAATCTGGAGCGTCTCTCCTGCCGCCTGAGCAGCCTCCTGCCTCAGCTTTGTTCGCAGCTCCTGCTCGATCCGATCCAGCTCCTTCTGATCCGGGAGACGTCCGAAACGGCGCACCAACTCCGCCCCGATGCGAGCCGTATAGGCGGCATCGTTGCAGGCGTCGTGGTACTCCAGCCGGGATTCCAGTCCAAGGGCGTTGACCGCCGTCTCCAGCGCCGTCTGGCTGCAGGTGTGCAGCACCAGAAGGTCAAACGCCCGCTGGAGGTCGTAGATCTCAATGTCCAGATATTCCTCTATGCCGTACCAGCAGAGATTCGTATCCAGCACACGGGCGTCACAGGTGCCCCAGGTGAAATAGACGGCGTCCTTCCCGCACCAACGGAAGAACTCCGCCGATACCTGCCGGAAGTTTCCGGCACGCTTCAGCTTGGCCTGGTCCAGAGGTACCATCTTCTTCACCTGATGGTGGAGTTTTTTATGGATAGACGGCCGCACATAGGCGGAGAACGGCGTGCCGCTGTCCTGCCAATCGGTCAGGCGGTAGGCGCCGATCTGGATGATCTCATCTATCTTTTCTGCCTCAGAACGAGGATAGCCCTGATTCCACTCAAGGTCAAAAAACACGTAACTCATACCTCAGATTTTAGCCGAATTCCGTCCTTCTGTCAATGAAGGGATGTAGAAAAGCGGCAGGTTTCTTTTTGCCTGTCGAAATGGAGCGTCCGGCCTTGAAATGTGTCGTGTCCTATGCTAAAATATGCTGATTGATTATGGAATGATGAAAGGACCTTGTTTCTATGGAAATAAACGGCATTCAGCGCGATGAGGAGATCCGCTACGACCAACTGCCCCTCTCCCCAGAGACGCTGCGGGCGCTGGAACAGAAGGGCTATGTCAACGCAACCCCCATTCAGGGCGGCGCCATCCCCTACCTGCTGGACTGGAAGGACGTGGTTGCAAAGGCGCCGACCGGTACAGGAAAAACCTTTGCCTTCGGCATTCCCATTTTGGAGCATATCGACCCCGAGAGCGATGCCGTTCAGGCACTGGTCCTCGCCCCCACCAGAGAACTGGCCATCCAGATCCGGGATGAGCTGCGGGATCTCTGCGCCTTCCGTCAGGGCGTCCGCTCCGTCTGTCTCTACGGTGGTCAGCCCATTGACAAGCAAATCAAGCAGCTCAAGGCCCGGCCTCAGATCGTGGTTGCCACACCGGGTCGTCTCATGGATCACCAGAAGCGGCATACCGTCCGGCTGGACAAGGTGGAAACGGTAGTGCTGGACGAGGCGGATCGGATGTTGGACATGGGTTTCATCGACGATGTGACCAAGATTTTGGACTCCATGCCCAAACGGCGGAATTTGGGATTATTCTCCGCCACCATCAGCCGGGAGGTCATGGACATCTCCTGGGTCTATCAGCGTGACCCGGTGGAGATTACAGTGCGCCCGGTGGCAGAAAATCGTCCCAACATTCAACAGTACCGCATCCTCTTAAACGATCGCAGCCAGAAGCTGGACACGCTGCTGGGGCTGCTGGAGGGCGGCAGCTATGAGCGCACCATTGCCTTCTGTAATACCAAAAATATGACCGATCGTCTGGCGGCTCTGCTCCGGCAGCACGGTATCTCCGCTCAACCCATCCACGGCGACATTCCCCAGAAAAACCGGGAAAAAACCCTTTCCTCCTTTCGGGCAGGTAAGCTGCGGGTATTGGTTGCCACCGACGTGGCGGCGAGAGGTCTGGATATTGACGATGTGGATGCCGTCTTTAACTACGACGTCCCGGACGAAAACGAATACTACATCCACCGCATCGGCCGCACCGGGCGGGCAAAACGGCACGGCGTCAGCTATACCTTTGTGGGCACCATCACCGAGGAGATCAAGCTGAATGAGATCATCTGCAGCCAGAAGTTTAATGTTCAGACGTTAAAGTATGATGAGGATGGCTGTCTGATGCTGGTGGAGGAGAAATCCTGAACACAAGAGAAACGGCGGTGGGAACAGCTCCCGTCGCCGTTTTATGGCTCACCATGATTTGATCCATTTGTAGTTGTAAGATAGGATTGCGAAACAGAGATAAATATGGTACATTAATGAAGCTGGCACGATTTGTTCGGCAACCATAGTTTACCTGAAAAGAATAAGCGCATTTTGAGGAGAATCTATATGAACATTTTAGTCACCGGAGGCGCCGGATTTATCGGCTCCCACACTGTTATTGAACTGATTAACGCAGGACATCAGGTTGTTGTCGTGGACAACCTGGCCAATTCCAGCTCTAAATCCCTTCAGCGTGTCGCCCAAATCGTGGGGCAGGAAATTCCCTTTTTTGAGGTAGACATCCGCGACCGCCAGGGGTTGAGCGCCGTCATGGAGCAGTACCGGTTTGACTGCTGCATCCACTTTGCAGGGCTCAAGGCCGTGGGCGAGTCCGTACAGTTCCCCTGGGAGTACTACGACAATAACATCGCCGGCACACTGGTGCTGCTGGATGTGATGCGGAAGCACGGATGTAAAAATATCATCTTCTCCTCCTCCGCCACTGTCTACGGCGATCCAGCCCAGATCCCCATCACAGAAGAGTGCCCCAAGGGCCAGTGCACCAACCCTTACGGCCAGACCAAGAGCATGCTGGAGCAGATCATGGCGGACATGCAAAAGGCGGATCCTGAGTGGAACGTCGTGCTGCTCCGCTACTTTAATCCCATCGGTGCCCACAGGTCCGGCCTGATTGGGGAAAATCCCAACGGCATTCCAAATAACCTTATGCCCTATATCACCCAGGTTGCTGTAGGCAAGCGGGAACACCTGAATGTGTTCGGAAATGACTACGATACGCCGGATGGCACCGGGGTTCGGGACTATATCCACGTTGTCGATCTGGCGTCAGGACATGTGAAGGCGCTGCAGGCTATTGAACAGCACTGTGGGCTTGCCGTCTACAACCTCGGCACCGGCAGAGGCTACTCCGTTTTGGACGTAGTGCACGCCTTTGAGGATGCTAACGATCTGAAGATTCCCTATATGATCCAGGCCCGCCGCCCCGGAGATATTGCAACCTGCTACTCCGACCCGGCAAAGGCGGAGCGGGAGCTGGGCTGGAAGGCGCAGTTTGGTCTGCTGGATATGTGTCGAGATTCCTGGAACTGGCAGAAAAACAACCCCAGCGGATTTGAAGATTGATACTCACTTTCAATGAAATTCTTTTATTGAAAATACACATCCTTTTTTGCAGGAAGAGGGCATCCGCTTTTTATCGGACGCCCTCTTTCTTTCGTCTTTTTCCCTGTAATAGCGCACACAGCGGGAGTAACTCTCAAAATCGGGGGGCATCCATCTGCCGACGGAATTCCTGGCAGACGCACTTGTACTCCTCCCGTTTCTCCCGTCTGCAGAGGAAGTAGCCGCCAAACTGATTCAAAACTACACTTTCCCGCTCTGATGAAAGATATATCCCACCGACCGGACACCAGCTGACACACTTGACGGGCAGGCTTTGTATTCCATATAATAAGACCTATGAACAAAGCAGAACCTGCCTGCGACGGGTACACCCTTCCATCCCAGAAAACCCGTCGTAAATATTGAACTGACTGAGGTGATTTTATGCGCTCCATAACAGAAATCCGGCAGAAGCTGGATGCCGGCAGCTACGACAAACTGCTCTCCCAAATCTACTGCCGCCCCGCAAGTCAACTCCCGGCCTACCGGGATCGCATCGTCCGTGTAACAGAAGGCTTTCAAACGACTTTTGACAAGGACAGGGAAACTGAAGTCTCTCTTTTTTCCGCCCCCGGCCGGACAGAGATCGGCGGCAACCACACAGATCATCAGCGGGGAAAGGTGCTGACCGGATCGGTGGATCTGGATGCCCTTGCCTGCGCCTCACCCAACGGCACTTCTGTTGTCAATCTCTACTCCGAGGGCTACGGACTGATCTCCATTGACTGCGACCGGCTTAGTCCCGTCAAATCAGAGAGAAATACGACTAAGGCAATCATCCGTGGTGTTGTGGCAAAAATTGCCGCACTGGGCTATCCCGTCTCCGGCTTTGATGCCTATGTCATCTCCGACGTCCCCGGCGGCTCCGGGTTGTCCTCCTCCGCCTGTTTTGAGGTGTTGATCGGGACAGTCATCAACGGGCTGTTCTGCGAAAATGTGCTGTCTATGGCGGAAATTGCGAAAATCGGCCAGTATGCAGAGAATGTCTACTTCGGCAAGCCATCCGGCCTTTTAGACCAGATGGGCTGCGCTCTGGGCGGTATTGTGGCGATTGACTTCAAGGAGCAGGAAAGGCCGGAGATCCGCTCGGTGGATTTTGACTTCGCCTCCGCCGGTTATGCTCTCTGCATCATTGACACCGGCGCCGACCATTCCGACCTGACCGGCGACTACGCTGCTGTCCCCGCCGAGATGAGAGCCGTTGCCGACGTACTGGGCAAGGACGTTCTCTCCGAGGTGAAGGAGGCCGACTTCTATGCCGCCATTCCCGAGATTCGGAAAAAGTCGGGAGATCGCGCTGTCCTCCGGGCCATCCACTACTTTAATGACTGCCGCCGGGTGGACAAGCAGGTCGCCGCACTGGAAAGTGCCGACTTTGATCGGTTCCTCCGTCTGGTAAATGAGTCCGGCAAATCCTCCTTCACCTATCTCCAGAATATTGCCACCTACTGCAACAGCGCAGATCAGCCGGTGGCGGTTGCGCTGGCGGTTGCGGAGCATCTGCTGGGGGGCAGGGGCGCTTCCAGAGTGCACGGAGGCGGCTTTGCCGGAACGATTCAGGCCTTTGTGCCGTTGGAGATGGTGGATGCGTTCCGAAAGGGCATGGATGGCCTGCTGGGCGACGGCGCCTGTCGGGTGACTTTCATTCGTCCCGTGGGCGGCTGTACGCTGGCAGAATGATGGAAAATCCTCCGCTTCTTGCCGAGTCATTTTGAAACGGAACATCAATTCAGACGGCGCAGTCCTCTTCCCCACTTCTTTCCGTGAGAAAGATCGGCTGCGCCGCCTGATCTTGTTATCCCGTCACTGGCTGATCGTCACTGGCAGGCCGTTGACCTCCACCGTCTCATCGGCGGGAATAAGGATGTACTTCTTGCCGTCTATGAACCGGGTCTCCACCAGATAGCTGCGGTCGGGGCTGACCAGAATCTGGCTGTCAGCAGTGGAGACCTTGAACTTCTTGCTGTCGATGATGTTCTCCGGCCGGAGGACAACATCGTCACCGAACTGCTCCTCGCACTTGGTTTGGAAGGTCTCGATCTGTTTTTCTGCCACGCCGCACTCGTTGAGCATACCGCCCACCTCCCTGGCAGTGATGCCCAGCGGCTCTGGGTCTTTGCTCTCTTTATGCAGTTCAATCCGCTCTCGAAGCTGTTCGTGGAGGGACTGGAGCACATCGAATCGGCACTCCCCCTCCATAGCGTCATAGAGAATGCTGGAAAAGGTCTCTTTCTGCTCGCCGGCAGACATGATCGGCTCGGTGTGGAAGATACCGTCAATAAACTCCTGATGCAGCTCGTCGGGCTTTCTGGTGTAAAAGAGGGCGTTGTAGAGGTTGGTCGCCCGATCATCAAAGGCCGGAAACAGGAAGCCCAACTCCGGCTGAGAGACGATTTGTCCCGTTCCACGGTTGTGGAACTGCTTCTCCTGAGGGTCGTAGCTCAGTTCCACCTTGCCGTCCTTCACCGGGCAGACGGAACAGACAAGATAGGAAAATACGTGATCGGAGGCGTCCGCCATGACACTGTCGTCCTTGGCTCGGTAGGGCACGTCGTAGACGTCGTGAGCCAGAAGGATGAGGTAGTTGGTGTCTCCCATGTTCAGAGACTCTACAGCCTTTTGGAAGAACTGTTGCCGAAGGGCTTCATCCTTCAAATCGGTATCCCGGAGGTCGGAGAGCAGGCGGTGTTCCTCCCCCTCCGCCACCTGGCCGGTGGTAAAGCTGACATCCAGCAGATTTCTGCCCAGTGCGCCGGACAGGGATTTTTTCAGCAGGCTCAGGTACTTCTCCGCCTCCTCCTGACGCATGACGCCCAGAGGTTCGTCCAGATAGGCAATGATCTCTTTATTGCTGTTGACGTAGCAGCCGTAGATATGGCTGATAAAGGTTTTTTCCGGTTGAAAGCGGCGGCGCAGCTCGCTCAATTCTCTTCGGTTCATGTGGCACCTCGCGTTGATCTGACTTGTTCCGACAGGGGGAACAGCGGAGACTATTGTACCGAAAATGGCTTGGAATTGCAAGGCGCTTTTGATCCTTCAGGCGGTTTCGCTTTGCTTCAGGCACATACGCCTGTCTTTCCGTTATTCCTCGTCCCGAATGGCATTCACCGGGCAGCTGTCGATGGCCTCTTCCACCAGATCGGCATTTTCCTCTGTGGTGTCAGCCGTGGCGAATGCCCTGCCGCCGTCATGGATCTCAAACACCTCCGGCACCGTGCCGGCGCAAAGTCCGCAGCCGATACAGGTATGCTGATCTACATATGCTCGCATGTTTCTCCCCCTCTCTTTCCTGTTTTTCCCAGAAGCGGCCGCTTTTACTCCTTGCACTTCCTCTTAGATATGGCTCCGTCCCACAGCAAACGCTGTGGGACGGAGCTGCAACTTTATGTACAGATTTTATCTTGTTGTTTTTGCTCAGCGGTTGGAGTAAAGGACGATTACTTATCACTGCCGATCATGGCTTCCAAAACACTCATCTCCGAGGCGTTGAGCTCGTGTGGTACAGAGAGCGCCTCTTCCATATCCATGTCGGTAATGGTTCCGCCCTGATGGACGACCACACGGTTGGTCTTGCCTGCCGCCAGACACTCCACCGCCCAATAACCCATACGGGTGGCAGTGACACGGTCACGGGCATTGGGCGCTCCGCCACGCTGGATGTGTCCGAGGACGGTGACGCGGGGATCGATGCCCAGCTGCTCCTTGATCATCTCCGCGACCTTCACGGCGCTGCCGGGGGTTTTCATGATCTCATCATCATTGAAGGCGCCTTCTGCTACGATGATCATAAAGTGGGTACGGCCGTTGAGGCGGGCAGTGCGGATCCGCTCAGCCACGTCGGTCTGGAAGTCCCAATTATGTTCCGGCACCAAAACGGCGGTAGCACCGGTGGCGATGCCCACATACTGAGCCAGATTGCCCGCCCGATGACCCATGACCTCCACGACAGAGCAGCGTTCATGGGACTGCATGGTATCACGGAGGCGGTCAATGGCCTCGATTGCGGTATTGGCTGCGGTATCGTAACCGATGGAATAATGGCTGCATCCGATGTCATTGTCGATGGTGCCCGGAATGCCGACGACAGAAATACCGTGTCTCGCCAGAGCCAGACATCCCCGGAAGGTGCCGTCACCGCCGATGGCGACGATGCCGTCAATACCCAGCAGCTTGCAGGTGGCGACTGCCTTTTTCTGGCCTGCCTCGGTGCGGAATTCCTCACTGCGGGCGGTGTACAAAACGGTGCCGCCCCGATTGAGGATATGCGCCACAGAGTTGGCGTCCATGCGGGACACATCGCCGTTGATAAGCCCGTTCCATCCGCGCCGGATGCCGATGACGTCAATGCCCCGATACAGGGCAGTACGAACGACGGCACGGACGGCTGCGTTCATACCGGGAGAGTCGCCTCCACTGGTGAGTACACCGATTCGTTTTACTGCGTTTTCCATAATGATCCCCTCGCATTCTCTGATTTGACTTTTGTTCGGGTTCTGAAAAGGTTCTTTCTACATAGCTATATCCTAATCCTTTTTTGCTCATATTGCAAGGGTTATCTGTAATTTTATAGCTTTCAAGCAGAGTGAACTATTTTTTTGCTCTGTCCAGAAGTGCCTCCCGCTCATTGGGGCATTCCCCTTCGACGACCAGCTCCAGCAGCCGGTTCAGCGCTCTCCCCATCTCCGGACCGGGAGTATAGCCCAACTCCATCAGGTCTCTCCCCTTTACCGAAAGATCCCGCAGAGTGACACATGCGTGTTCCTCCAGGAGCTTGTGGATGATCTGCTCAGCAAGGGCGATCCGTTCCAGCTTTTCCGGCAGAAATTGAGGGGCCTGAGCCATGGCATCTGCTCGGTGGACATCCAGAGACCAGAGTGCCCCCTCATCTCCCATACGGCGGAGAAAGCGTCTCCCCTCCCGCTCGTCCTGAGGCAGCGGCAGGTCATGCCAGCGCACCTGATGCAAAATCTGCTCCTTCAGACGGTTGTCACATCGAAGCTGATTCAGCATCTCGCCTGTCAGCTCAATGCTGCGCTTGGCATGGTCGTAAAAGTGGTCGGTGCCCTTGTCGTCCCGGCTCCAGCAGTCCGGCTTTCCGCAGTCGTGAAATAGCATGGTAAGCCGCAGCACCTCTGTTGGCGGGGCGTTTTCCACTGCACAAACAGTATGGCGCCAAACGTCATAGCAGTGATGAGGGTTACGTTGTTCAAAGTCAAACATTCTGGACAGCGGTGGCAGAATCTGCGCCATCAGATCCCGGTATTCCAGGAGCATGGATCTTACGCCCTGCCCAACCAGGAACCCCTTCAGCTCCGCAAAAATACGCTCTGCGGCGATCTCATCTAACAGCGCCCGGTTCTCATGCATGGCTCTGCCTGTCTCCTCCTCCAGCCGAAAGCCGAAGCGGGCGGCAAAGCGGAGGGCGCGGAGAATCCGCAGCCCATCCTCCCGAAAACGCTCGTTCGGGTCACCTACGCAGCGGACAACGCCGGCCTTTAGATCCTCCCGGCCGCCAAAGCAGTCTATGACACCCCGGTCCGGGTGATAGGCCATGGCGTTGATGGTGAAATCCCGGCGAGCCAGATCCTCCCGCAGATTGGAGACAAACTGCACCCGGTCTGGATGCCGGTGGTCGGAATAGCTGCCCTCGGTGCGAAAGGTAGTGATCTCGTAGCCCTCTCCTCCGTCAATGATCATGACAGTACCGTGCTGCAGACCGGTTTTCGCCACCGGACGGTCGGAGAAGATCCGGATGACCTGCTCGGGTCTGGCATCGGTACAGATGTCCCAATCGTGTGGCGTGCTGCCCATGAGGGCGTCCCGCACGCAGCCGCCCACCACATATGCCTCATGCCCCGCCTCATTCAGCCGCCGAAGCAACGCTGCCGGGGCGGAGGGTATCTCGATGGTCATTGTCTCACCTTCCCTTTGAGAGAACAGCCCTGAGAACATATGTTCCGTTCTCAGGGCCATTTTAATGCTTATTGCTCACCTGTATCCTCGTGGTCCACGTTATCACCGTTGTCGTCGTTATCACCGTCGCCAAACAGTCCGCCAATGAAGCCATCAAGGAAGGACTCCTTGCAGGTGACCTCCACGCTGTCGGAAAGCTCACCTGCCGTAACAGTGATGGTGCAGGTACCGGCGCCGACCCAACGCACATTGCCATCGGTCACCGTTGCAACAGATGTGTCGCTGCTGGTCCAAACCAACTCTCCCTGCCACGCATCCGGCTCCACAACGGGATTGGTCTGGTAGGTCTGATTCTCGTCCAGGTTGATATGCTCCTCTGTGATGTCCAGCGTTTCAATCTCGGGTGCATTACAGGTAACGGCACAGGTAGAGGTACGGCCGTCCGCCGTGGCTGTGATGACGCACTCACCCTCACCCTGCCAATAGACTGCTCCGTTCTCCACGGTGGCGACGGTAGGATCGCTACTGGTCCAGACGACATTCCCGTTCCAGTTGGAGGGAACCACTCTGGTCTCCAGCACGTCATGCTCCATGTAGTCCAGCTCCAGCGTAGCGACATCAATTTTAAGAGAAGAGACCGCCACATAGCCGCACTCCACCTGGCACTCGGACGCAGCGCCGCCCGCCGTAGCGGTAATCGTACAGCTCCCGGAGCCCACCCATGTAACAAGTCCGTCAGAGACAACGGCAACCTTGGGGTTGCTGGAGGCCCACTCCACCTTGCCCGTCCAGGCGCGCGGCTCGACGGAGGCCGTGAGCTGATAGTGGTCGTTGCCATCCAGCATCACGCTCTGGCGGCTCAACGTCACCGACTGTGCCTCCGGACTTTTGATGGTAAGGGCAGTGCGGACAGTAGCCTCATTCCCCGCATTATCCGTAACGGTGTAGATGACGGGATAGACGCCGGCCTTTGTCTCATCTACCTGGCTGGTATCCACCTGGATCTTGCCGGTCAGGTTGCCGTCCATCTCGTCCTCAGCGGTGACGCCGGTACGATAGTCCACCCGGTCACCCAGGGAGATGGTGATGTCGCTGGCATGGAGCATAGGGGGCTTTGCATCTGTAACCTTGATGGAAACGGTTTTTACCGTTTTATGGCCGCCCGCATCCTCAGCCGTGATCTCCACCGTTTCGTTTCCCGCCTTGGAAAAGACGGTATAACGCCCGTCTGCAGAGATCTGGCCGCCGTCTGTGATGCGGACGCTGTAGTCACTTTCATCGGAAATCGCTCTGACCAGATCGTACAGACCGATCTGCTCGCCGTAATTGGCCTCGTAGCCGCTGACCAGCGTCATGTTAGGGCCTCTGTGATCTCCTTTGGAGTAGAAGAATACAGCAAGACCGACGGCGAGAAGGACAGCTGCAATGCCGGCGATGATTCCGATTTTTTTCTTATTGTCCATGGGATCGCTCCTGCACTTCAAATAGTTTATTCAGTTTTATCATATCATAACTTCTGATGGATTTCTACCCGTTTCTTTCCAATTTTACAAGTCATCGTCATCACATCAACGGTTTACGGTCTTCATTTGCAGCGATATTTGTCATTTCAGTATGTCCCGCTTCTCTCCTTTTACCCCCATACCAGCCCTGACGACAGATTCTTTTCCCAAAGATGATCTTCATTTGACCGGAATCGGTTGCTATTTTTCATCTTTTGTGTTACTTTATAGGAAATGTGTTTTTGAGAGGTCTGGTCATTCATGAACATTACCATCGTTGGCTGCGGTAAGTTTGGCGCTGCGCTGGCGGAATATCTCAGCAGAGATAACCATGATATTACTGTCATCGACATTGACCGGCGCAAGCTCCAGCGGGTGTCGGATAATCATGATGTCATGGGCTTTGTAGGTAACGGCACCAGCTTTCAGCTTCTGGAGGAGGCCGGCGTCGACCGGGCAGACGTGCTCATTGCCGTTACCGGCAAGGATGAGGTCAATCTGCTCTGCTGCGTCGTGGCAAAAAAGGCGGGACGAAATATCACTACCATCGCCCGAGTGCGGGACATCACCTATTTCCGGGAGCGGAGTTATCTGCAGCAGAGTCTGGGCATCTCTATGATCGTCAATCCGGAGCTGGCCGCCGCCACAGAGATTGCCCGTTTGCTCCGCACGCCCAAGGCTATTGAGATCTCCACCTTTGCCAAGGGCCGGGCGGAGCTGCTGACCTTCTGTCTGGATGGACGCAGCCCGCTGGTGGACCTCCCTATCACCAGAATGAACCAGAAGTTGGGAACGGATATCCTGGCCTGCGCCGTGGAGCGGGATCATCAGGCCATGATTCCCAAGGGCAGCTTTGTATTCCAAAAGGGCGACCGGGTATCTATCTCCGGCTCTCCCCGCAGCACCTCCCACTTTTTCCGCAAGGTGGGACTTTCCACCGGTCAGGTGCAGGACGTCATCATTGTGGGCGGTGGCAGGATCGGCTATTATCTTGCCTATCAGCTGGCCGGAACAAATACGACCGTTAAGGTCATCGAAGCCGATGCGGACCGCTGCGCAGAGCTGAGTGAGCTTTTACCCTCTGCGCTGGTCATCAACGGCAGCAGTCTCAACCGGGGGCTGCTGATGGATGAAGGCCTGGAGAGCGCCAAGGCCGTCGTTACCCTCACCAATTTGGACGAGGAGAACATGATGCTCTCCATGTTGGCCTCCATCCGCAATCCCGAGGCAAAGGTAGTGACCAAGGTTTCTCACCTGCCCTTTCAGGAAGTGCTGGATCGGATGGAGCTGGGCAGCCTGATTTGCCCCAAGGAGATCACCGCATTGAACATTGTGCAGTACATTCGTGCCCTGCAAAACTCTCGCGGCAGTAATATCGAGACGCTGTACCGCATTCTGGATGACAAGGTAGAGGCGCTGGAATTTCATCTGACCGTCCCCTCCCCGGTACTGGATACTCCCTTGCAGGAGCTGCCGCTGCGGCCTGACCTGCTCATTTCCACCGTCATTCGGGCCGGGCGGGCCTTCAATCCCCGGGGCAGCGACAGGCTGAAGCTGGGAGACAGTGTGATCGTCGTCACCACCCACAGCGGTCTGCGGGACGTCACCGACATCCTCCAGCCCGGGGCAGAGCGGGGGTTTAAAACCGGGAAGGACGCTGTGTAATGAATCTGTCAATGATTATCTACATTCTCAGCTGGATCGGCTGTTTTTCCGGTCTGTTCCTGCTGCCCTCCTGTGTGGTGGCACTCATCTACCGTGAGCCGGAGGGATTCGTCTACCTCTTCGCCGCCATACTCTATATCGGGCTGGGGCTGCTGCTCACCCGTCGGAGACCTTCCTCCAACCGCTTCACTGCTTTGGACGGCTATGTGACCGTCGCCCTTGCGTGGGTGCTGATCAGCTTGCTGGGTGCCCTGCCCTTTTACTGGTGCGGCGACATTTCCCATCCCGTAGACGCCATCTTTGAGACGGTCTCCGGCTTTACCACCACCGGCTCCACTATTTTACCGGACATTGAGGCGCTTTCTCACTGCAGCCTGTTCTGGCGGAGCTTTACACACTGGCTGGGTGGCATGGGCATTCTCGTCTTTATTATGGCCATTCTCCCCCTCTCCAGTGGGAAAAACATCCACATGATGCGGGCCGAGTCTACCGGTCCTTCCGTAGAAAAGCTGGTACCCAAGGTGCGGGAGACGGCGGCGCTGCTTTATCTGATCTATGTTGTCCTTACGGCGGCGGAATTCGCGCTGTTGCTGCTGGGGCGGATGCCTCTCTTTGAGGCCATTACGGCAGCTTTTGCAACGGCAGGTACCGGCGGGTTTGCGGTACTCAATACCAGCATGGCCAGTTACAGTCCCTACCTCCAGTATGTGATTGCCGTCTTTATGCTGCTTTTTGGTGTCAGCTTTAACGTCTATTTTCTCATTCTGGTGCGGAAATTCAAGTCCGCCTTTCTCTACGAAGAGCTGCGCTGGTATCTGTTGGTCATTGGGGTAGCTACAGGGTTGGTGGTCTACGACATCCGGCACCTCTTCCCCACCTTTGAAGAGGCGTTCCGGCAGGGCTTTTTCCAGGTGGTCTCGGTCATTACAACCACGGGCTATGCCTCTATCGACTATGACGGCTGGCCGGTGCCGGCAAAGTCAGTGCTGATCCTCATTATGTTCATTGGCGCCTGTGCCGGCAGTACCGGCGGCGGCATGAAGATCTCCCGCTTTTTGGTGGCCGGCAAGTACCTCCGGGCAGAGATCTCCCGGTTCCGCCATCCGCGTCAGGTAAAAACCCTGTGGCTCAATGGCTCCAAGGTGAGCGATGAGCTGCTGCGGTCGGTGCTGGTCTATCTGGTAGCCTACCTGCTCATTTTCGTTGTCTCCCTGATGCTGCTGACGTTGGAGGGTTATGATCTGGTCACCAACTTTACCGCCGTTGCAACAACTTACAACAACGTAGGTCCCGGCTTCAATCTGGTCGGGCCGGTGTGTAATTTCAGTTTTTTCAGTCCCCTCTCCAAGCTGCTCCTTGCTTTTGACATGCTGGCCGGAAGGCTGGAGGTGCTGCCGCTGGTAGTGCTGTTCTCCGCCGGGGTGGACGGTATTGCAGGAAGGCTACGGCAAATGAAACGGGAGCGGTAATTTGCTCTTTTCAGAGTTTCATATGACGCAAAAAGCCAGTCGCGTCCATTGATTTGGTCTCCTGATGTCATTGGCATTCGGATGACCGCAATCAGTTTCGCCGACTGGCTCTGCTTTGTTCTGGAGGTT
This sequence comes from Oscillospiraceae bacterium, assembly GCA_902775105.1. GTDB lineage: Bacteria > Bacillota > Clostridia > Oscillospirales > Oscillospiraceae > Onthomonas. The sequence continues at coordinate 4,927 of CACYLC010000015.1, read as the reverse complement.
TTATGATGTTTTCCTATCTCTGGCCCATCTTGCTGGTTGTCCTGTCCAACACCGCCTATCAGATCTGCGCAAAGTCGGTTCCGGAGGGGATAAACCCGCTGGCCTCGTTGACGGTGACCTACGCCGTGGGCGCTGTGGTCTCCGCCGTGCTTTATTTTGCGCTGAATCGGGACGGCAATCTGATAAAAGAGTATCAGCAGCTAAACTGGGCGCCTGTTGTGCTCGGTTTCGTCATTGTCGGTCTGGAGGTCGGCTTTATCTACGCATACAAGGCCGGATGGCAGGTCAGCACGGCATCCATCGTGCAAAGCTCCTTTCTCGCCGTCACCCTCATTTTCGTGGGTTTTCTGCTCTACCGGGAGGCCATCACGGTGAACAAGGTCATCGGCATTGCCATCTGTCTGATTGGTCTGTTCTTTATCAACAAGTGAGCTCCATTCGCTCCAGCAGAACGGTTATACCGTCCTGTTGGAGCAGTTTTACTGTCTCTTTCGTTTTCAGCAGTTTAAGAGCGGCAGATCGCACCGCCTGTTCCTCATTCCCACCGAGGGAGCCGATCTGCTCGCCCGTCGTGAAAAGCAGCTTCTCACCCACGGCAGGCAGTCCGTCACTTTGAACAACGGTAGCAAGAACACTCTCCCCGGATTTTGCCAGCTCCAACATGGCCTTGGGGTAATGCCCCAGTCCCGCCTTTGTGCGCCGGACGGAGACCAGCTCCGCTAAGATGGCCAGCGCCCGCTCCTGCGGGGTAACGGCGCCGATATCCAGTCCCATGGATTTTTGGATTTTGTCCACCCGTCCAGGCGCAAAGCCCTTTTGCAGCAGGCGTTTTTTTACAAGCGCCATCCGACTCTCGTCCGCTGCAAAGCCCATGTATGCCCACGGACGGGGCAGCAACGTCTCCACGCACTTCTGCGCCAGGAGCGGATCGGACAGGCGAACGACAAAATAGGTCTCCCAACTGTCGGAGATATGTCCCAGCGCCTCCACAGGCGGCATACAGTAGACTGGGTCGGCTCCGTTGTTTTCCGCCTGCTGGGCAAGAGGCTCCCGCTCCTCGGAAACGATGACGGAAAATCCCAGCTGCTTTGCCATGGGAATGAGTTGCAGCGTCACCTCGTCCGCACCGAGGACGCAGAGGGTAGGCGTGGGGTCTAATATCTCCATCTGGACTTCCGCACCGCCAATGTTTAACACGCAGCTTTCCGGAATGACGCTCAGCACCGGGAGAGCGGCGTTCAGGCTGCCCTCTCCGGGATAGCTCCCCAGCGTCAGTCCGGGGGCAAAGAGCAATCGATGTCCCAGCTCCGGACCGCTAATAACGGTTGCCAATCGAATCCCTGCCAGCCGAGGCAGTGCTGACAGGTCACGCAGTAGATTCATCGTTATCCCCCTCAATTTGTCTTCAAAAATACCCGGATCTCCTCACTGATCCGCCGATACTCATAGTCATGGATATAATGGAGGCAGTCCAGCTCGATATGCCTGCCCGCCTCCGCATTTTGTAGTTAGTGCTTTGGAATGTCTCTCCATGTCTCCTCGACAAACCCTGTGCCGCCGGAGCCGTGGGAGAGGAGCATAGCACGGGGATCTGCGGCATGCCCAGAGCGTCTACGATCTCCACGTTCTGCCGGACAGATTCCACCTCGTCGATTATGGTTTCCGTTGGCCTCCACCAACTGCCCCAGTGGCTCCAGCAGTTCTTTCCTGATCTGAGCGGAGCTTGTGGCCGAGAAAGCTGAGTGCCAGCAGCAGACAGAAGATTACAAGCACAATGAACAGAATTCTAAGGATACGGCGGACTATTTCCATAATACCACCTGACTTTCTGTTTTATATAGTCTTCTATCTGTTACTATAACATTTCATCCCCGTCATTGCAATGCGCTTAGGGTATTTACGAACGGGCACACCTCCGTCCCCACAGACGCTTAAAAACGCCATGCCGACAGCTGCCGGCATGGCGTTTTCGGGGGTTGATTTGGATGGCATTCCAATCAGACAGGTGCGGCCTCGTCGCCGTTATCCTCGCCGGGAGCAGCCTCGTCAGCGGCAATGGACTCCTCGAAAGCGGCGGCAGCCTGATCTACCATGGACTCAGCCTCATCCACCACGGCCTCGACCTCTTCCTCGGTGGCAGGCGCCTCCTCGGTCTCAGGGGTCACCTTCAGCTCAGCGATCTTGGCGTTATTGGCGGCAATGGCGGCCTGAATATCGGCAATCTGGCTGCAAACGGCGGCGTAGGCATCCTCAGGCTCGGTGCCATGGTCGGCAAAGTAGATCTTGCCCAGCTCGGCATAGGCAGCACGGAGGTTTGCCTCCTCTTTGACATTGAGTGCCTTCAGCTTGGCCACGGAAGCCAGCTGTACGCCCTTGTCCACGCCGCTCTGCGCAATATTCAGGCCGGTCTGGCCCAGAGAGACAGCCTTTTTCTTCAGTTCTTCTACAGTAATAGCCATGTTACGTTCCTCCTGATTTACGGGGGTTGCCCGCTGGATATTTGGGATGATTTTATTGTAAACAGTCGGCATTGAAATTGCAAGAGACTATGGTTGTTTTTTACCTTTTTTTAATTAACCGGTCAAAGTTTCTTCACAGATCGGCAGAATTCATGCCTCTTTGCCGCTATTCCGGAAGTGGTCGCACCACCCGCAGAGGGGGCATATCTCACACATCGCTCTTCTTGCGGTACAGACCTCCCGCCCAAACAGCACCAGCCGATGGCAAAAGTCGTTGGACTCCTCCCGGGGCAGGATTGCCCGGAGCTGGGTCTCTACCTTGCCGGGATCCTTCGTCCCGTCGGTCAGTCCGAGGCGGCCGGAGATTCGAATACAGTGGGTATCCGCCACAACCACGCCGGGGACATGGAACACATCACCCTGAATGAGGTTCGCCGTCTTTCTGCCAACTCCCGGCAGGCGAAGCAGGTCCTCCATCTCACCGGGTACCTTCCCATCATATTCCGAGAGTAGCATTTGGGCGCATTTCACTATGTCCCGGCTCTTGCCCCGGAAAAAGCCGCAGGAGTGGATGTATTCTCCCACCTCCTCCGGGTCGGCTTCAGCAAAGGATTCCAGTGTCGGGAACCTCTGATACAGCGCCGGCGTCACTTTATTCACCCGCTCGTCGGTACACTGGGCAGAGAGTCGTACGGCAAAAAGCAGCTCGTAATCTTTTTTATATTGCAAGGAGCAGAGCGCATCGGGATAGCGGTTTTTGAGTGCGTCCACGATAGACCAAACTGCCTCTTCTGTTTTCATCAGAAACACCCCCTGTTTTTCTCTATCATTTTAACACAAGTTGCCCGCATTTTCGACCCCAAATCGGGAGGAATCCACTATTGTCTTTTCTTCCCTTTTTGGTATAATAATGACGTTGTATTGTGCAGGTTTTCCTGCAAAAAGTCAGTTATAGCAAGGAGTATCGATATGGTTGAGGAAATGCTGTCCTTTTTGAAGCTGGCAGATCCCCAGGTGGGAGACGCCGTTGAGCAAGAGCTGGCTCGTCAGCGCCGGAACATTGAGCTGATTGCCTCTGAAAACATTGTCAGCGAAGCCGTAATGGCCGCTGCCGGCTCCGTTCTCACCAACAAATATGCCGAGGGCTATCCCGGACACCGTTATTATGGCGGTTGCCAGTGTGTGGATATTGTAGAGGATCTGGCGAGAGACAGAGCCAAGGAACTGTTCGGTTCCAAGTTTGCCAATGTCCAGGCTCACTCCGGCGCTCAGGCCAACTACGCCGCCTACCGTGCGCTGGTGAACACCGGCGACACCGTGATGGGTATGCGTCTTGATCAGGGCGGACACCTGACCCACGGCTCCCCCGTCAACTTCTCCGGCAAGGATTATAAGATGGTCTCCTACGGTCTCGATGTCAAGACTGGACGTATCGACTACGACGAGGTGCGGGATCTTGCAAAGCAGTATCAGCCGAAGATGATCATTGCCGGCGCCTCCGCCTATCCCCGCGCCATTGATTTCAAGATTTTTGCAGAGATTGCCCATGAAGTCGGTGCCTATCTGATGGTAGATATGGCTCATATTGCCGGTCTGGTTGCCGGCGGCCAGCACATGTCTCCTGTCCCCTATGCCGACATTGTCACCACCACCACTCACAAGACCCTCCGTGGTACCCGTGGCGGTCTGATCCTGACCAACGACGAGGCCATTGCCAAGAAGGTTAACTCCGCCATCTTCCCAGGCGCACAGGGTGGCCCTTTGATGCACATTATTGCTGCCAAAGCTGTCGCTCTGGGTGAGGCACTCAAGCCCGAGTTTAAGGTCTATGCCGAGCAGGTGGTCAAAAACGCCAAGGCCATGGCTGCAGCGATTCTGGAAGGCGGTCTGGATCTGGTCTCCGGCGGCACTGACAACCATCTGATGCTGGTAGACCTCCGCCCCGCCGGTCTGACGGGTAAGGTCATGGAGAACCGTCTGGACGAGGTGTACATCACCGCCAACAAGAACGCCATCCCCGACGACCCTGAGAAGCCCTTCGTCACCTCCGGGCTGCGTCTGGGTACTCCTGCCGCCACCACCCGGGGCTTTGATGAAAATGACTGTGCTCTGGTGGGCAAGCTGATCTGCCAGACTGCTATGGAGTACGATACCAAGGCCGATCAGATTCGGGAGGCTGTTGTCGCCCTCACCGACAAGCATCCGCTGTACAAGTAATTCCCCAAAACTGACTTCACCCCAGACAGGACAGTTTCGGGCTCTACTCTTTTTTCAAAAACAGGGTCGGGTGTCTGCACACCCGACCCCAACATTTATTATAGAACCAAAAACACCCGGAAATCAAAATGATTTTCCGGGTGTTTTGCAAATGGAACTGGCTGGACTTTATTCAAACCCACTAAAAAGAATAACCGCTTTCAAGAGATCTCACTCAGAAGAACCTCTATCAGGGGTCGACGCGAGCGGTA
>CACYLC010000014.1 GCA_902775105.1 Oscillospiraceae bacterium | reverse complement strand
CCACTTTCTTGACTAGCTCCCATGGAGATAGTCATGTCTTTGGGATATTCTCTCATATTTTGCAGACGTATGGGAGGCGGGTGGTTGTTGAGCGGTTACTCTATTCTAAAGGATTTCTTCTTTATGCTCTACTCTTTTTTCAAAAACAGGGTCGGGTGTCTGTACACCCGACCCCAACATTTATTATAGAACCCAATGTTTGTCAAGTTGTCTTCATTGCGTTGTCCTCAGCGTCGATCATCACCTTATCCTTTTCTGAGGACGGATTTTGTAAAGCCATTTAATCTTTCAGCACAGTTCTCCTACTTCTCTTTACTGGTAGGGCTAAAAATCCAGAATTTGCTTGCTACATAATTCACTACTGTCACAATAATGTTTGAAATCAGTTTCCATACCAGCCCACTCCAACCCATATAGTCAACAGAAACGAACATAATTGCAATATCAAGAAGACCCGTTATTGCTCGGCAAGCAAAAAAGGACAAGAACTCCATCAACTGCTGCGCACTGTTTTCTCGTTGGCTTTTGAAAACAAGAGTCTTATTTGTGACATATGCAAACACCACAGCAAGGAGCCACGCTGCTGCTGTACTCGATACATTTGGTATGCCAAGCCGTTCGTACAGTATGGCATAAGCCGCCATATTAAGTATCGTCGTACAAACGCCGAAAAACAGATAGGAAACGATTTGCTTATTATTGCAGATGATATTACTGATTTTTGAAAAAAGCGCTCTCATTTCCTCGCCCGCCTTTTGTCCAGCCATATGTTAGGCCACTTCTCAACTCCACCAAAAACAAGGGTAAACAAGTAACACAGCGGCACAGTAATTACAAAACAAAGAACTGCTTTGGATATAGACGCCAAACCGGTTTCTCTTGGTATGAGTAAATGCGATAGGCGAATTGTGACATTAAAGGCAAATACTTGATAGAGAAAAACAGTCATGCTCTTTGTTGAAAAAGCATTCACTATTTTCCTAAGTTGCTTACTCTGTTCGCACCTTGCAAAGAAAGCATTCAAGATTGGGAGATTATACAATATTAATGACATCAAGCACATTGAATAAAGCAAAAATACGACGTTGGGCGGGAATTTGTTTTGCTGCATGTTCAGAGACTGTCCCAAAAAACTCAAGATAAGAAGCAGCAGTATGGATACCGCTGATAAGGCAAATATTTTTTTCCGCGCCTGAATATCATGAACAATATTCTTTAATTCTTCATAAAACAGCCCCACATATACCCAAATGAGGTAAAAAAGGACATATTGAATCCATCCCATCCTTAGAATACTTGAAATGCAAAACAACGCGAGGAGGAGTGCGGCTAATATATATTAGCCGCACGTTTCAGTTCTTTTAGCCACGGTATAAATAATACCACGCAAAGATAAACCGGCACAAACCACAGTGCCCAAGTAAGGTATGATATAGAAGTAATTTGCCTATTGACGGGTAATATCCAAGATAAAATGACCTTTAGAAAATAACATGCCATCAATCTGATCGTCAACAATAATATACTTAGCAATAGACAGTGCTGCGCAAATAATGGCGAATGTCCAATAGGGGATTAAAAGTTTCAGATATCTTTTCTTCACATACTCGATATATGGGACATCCTTGCTTCGTGCATTACTCGCTCCAGTGACAAAGAATAACACAGACATCTCAAATAAGCAAAAGGACTTTATGAGATTAATATAACTTGAAGTAAAGAAATCTCCCCAGTAGAGCACATGAACAACGATTACCTGAAGCATTGCAAAGCCGCGCAAATTGTCCAGTGTTTTATCGCGTTCTTTCACTTCATCGCCTCCCAATCGCGTACCTTATTACCTTCTACCAAAAACGCGTGTCTTGCCAGTCGCGCCATTGGCAAATCAGCTTTCGAGTCAGAATAGAAGTTGTCAATTTGCGCTTTTCCAAACAACTCCTGAAAGCGATGTACCTTCTCATCGCCGAAACAATTTGGCCCCAAGAATTTGCCTGTCTTCTTATCAACCTCTGATGCAATCAAATTTTGCTTTCCAAGCCGTTCGCAAATTGGTTGTAAAAGAAATCTTGGTGAAGCGGAGATAATAACGTCTTCCTCATCCTGCTGTGCCAGATACCATCCCATAATGCGACTCTCTTTCAACTTCCAAAAAGCGCTTACTTGTGCGGAAGTGTCCACTCCATTCAGAAAACAAAAGAAATGTTCCTTGAATAGAGTCTTGTCAATCTGGTTCAACGCATACATCAGGAAGCCCTTCATTTGGTGAGGCAGGAATCGAATCAGCAGAGGATCCGTCCGAAGGCAGAACAGGTAAAAGTCTATCGAGCTATCACCATTATATATTGTTCCGTCAAAATCGTATACGTTCATAGGCACATCAAATTATAGATAGAGTATAGCGAACATCACAAAGAAATACAGTAGGCAGAGAACTAAAAGAACTTTATCATGCAGCAAGACTTCAACTGGATCACCGTCTGATTCCCCTTCAACATCAAGGCTGTATTTCATCGTTATTAATAAAACGATAGGAACAGTAAAAATCAAGTAGTTGCTGTGATAGTGTGCGGTCGTCTCTTCATCCATACTCCACAATGCATAGAACGCATTTGCAAGGCCTAAACACATGTACATGTTTTTGTCTAAGAAACTGACGGGATAGCGCTTCAGAACGTTCCGGGTTTCTCCTCCGCTGACTCGTTTTAGCTCGTTCCGTCGTTTGCCCAAAGCAAAATAAAAGGCCAACGCAATGACAGTCATATAAAGCCAGTTTGACACGGTTATCTCTGTTATGCAGGCGCCATAAAGAACTCTCACCAAGAACCCTGCAACAAGTATCGTAACATCAAGTACGGGAACGCTTTTCATTCCAAAGCTGTAGGCAAGGTTCATGCACAGATACAAAAGCAGTAACATCGACGAAACAGGATAAAACACCCGGCTATTGCAAAACACAGCCACAAGCAAGAGCGCACAGGCAAGCGTCCACGCCTGCTTGACCGAAACGGCACCGGAGGCAATGGGGCGGTCGCGCTTTGTTGGATGCAAGCGGTCTTTCTCCTTGTCCCGTATATCATTGATAGTATAGATAACCGAGGAGATTGCACAAAACGCAACAAACCCAATAGCGCATGCAAGCAGCTTATTCAAATCAAATAGTTGGCCGCTGCAAGCTAAAGGAACTAAGACCAACAAATTCTTTATGTAATGATGCACACGCATCTCTTTGATATAATACTTAATTCTCATAAATCACCATATAATTGTACAGGATAGTATGTAAATGCAAAGGACAGCAAATCTTTGATTCCCTGATAATTAAAGATTGCAATAATTATAATTGCTATGCTGCAAATAATAGGGGTAAGATATTTGAATCTCAGCTTTTCGGAACACCAATTCATGAGCTGGAATAACAATACGATAAACGCCCAACCAAAATACAATGAATATAGTATCATTCCGTTTTCGGCAGATCCCCATCCTACAACACATAATAGAAGTGCAGAGAAGCCAACCCAAAGTGCGGAAATCTTTGTAAGCACATGTTTTCTGTTTAAAATAAAGTTGACAAAACATAACACTATTATTACAATGCCAACTATGTTTATTTGTGTAATATTGTTTTTACTTAATTGCCACGAAATATGATTGTAAGTAGTTGTATCAATAACAGCATTTGGTGCAATAAAACACGATGAAACAAATGAGATGTATTGTTTAACTCGTCCTACAATACTTTCACCACCTGCGAAGCCCGAAAGTTGAGTTGTTTTTGATGAAAAGTTTAACAAAACATCTAAACGACCAAATGCAAGCAATATTACAAGAAAACCTAATAAACTCTTTTCAATAACATTAACAAATGAGCGTAATTTATAAGTGTTATTATGTTGTCCTGTTTCATATGTACTAGGAATCAATACTAAGCTTGTCAATAGTGTTCCACCTGCCGCGGATAAAGAGATAACTGTTGCTTTTTTGTGCTCAATATAAGAATAAATCACAAAGATTAGCCAGAAATATGCCACAATATATTGTTCCATCATCACAGAAAACAGTAACGTTGTGTAGGTAACCATAGTGAAGAGCATAAAACATACTCTACCGATTGTGTCAAAATTGATGATTTTAGCTAACATTAGATTTGCTGTTACTAACATCAATACTTGAATCGTGTTCATAAACAAAGGCGTAACCACTGGACTAAAATGAGAAATAGGAACAGATAACGCATAACCAAATCCAACAAAAGGAGCAGCAAACACAGCAAACAGAGGTTGTCGCAAATCATTTTCACCGTGATACAGACGTAGATACACATTGCTGTTTACTAAATTTGGAGAATCGCTTGTATATATAATATCGTAGTTTAGGTTTGTTCCCCAGAATGAGTTACTTCCAAAGAATACGAAATATACAAATCCTAATAACGCTATTGTCAATATAGAGTATACTATCATTTCAATTTTTGATAATGACCGGAAAAGAGTTTTGAGCTTCTCTATTAGATATTTTAAGAGAAGTGAAACAAGGACAAAAACTGCAACAATCGCAAACAAAGCTATAACAGCGGAAAGGCACCTTAAAAGCATCGTTTGATTTAAGTTTATTTTTTCACATACACGTCTTAATAGTGAAGACGAAGAAATATTACCAACAAATACTCTTCTTGCGTAATAGCAAATTCCAACTGATGAAACAAATGAGTAGATTTTTATGCCCAAAGGAATCGCTTTGATTTTTTGGAATATACCAGTTACTTGTGAGAATACAAAAACTATCAAAATATAAGATAACAGAAGAGAAAGAATACCATTTTTGCTAAGTTGAATATTCAAACCCATAAAAGCAAAAGATGATAAAATTATCAAGATATTACTCTTAATATTATCAAATATAGATTTGGGGTTTGTAAATTGAAGCGTATCAAGTATAGTTCTTTTCAGTTCTGGAAGAATGAGACTGAAAACCATTGTGAGAAAAAGCAATGATAACAATGCTAATGCACCGGAAAGAATGGATAAAAGCATTGTGTTTGATAAGTGAATATGGGAAGCTAATCTTTCAATTTTTCCTGATGGAAGCCAATTTGATGTGAAACGGCGTGCTGACATATACGAAAAACCTAATGCAAGTAATATTGCTAATATTTTTGAGACAAGAGAAGAATTCCGGAATTTAGAAAAAACGCTTTTAATATATACAGATATAAAAGCAGCAGCTATCAAACAAACAACCGAAATGACTAACCATAGTCTTGCGGTATGAAATATCAGCAAGGAAAAACACAATCCTGATAAAAAGAAAAGTATATTGGCTTTTAAGTTTTTAATATTAATATGATTCTTTATTTCTTGTATCATCATAAACTCCTTAAACCCACATAATGCCGATTATGTTGTAGCGTACTTGTCTATTATACATTTAAACTTACTTTTTATCAACATATTTTGCTAAAAAAGTACGGACGATTAATGTAGGAGTACAATACATCTTGGACAGTAGCAAAAAAAGGATAGAAGGATGACGTCAAATCGGTTATAGTTAAGTTACCACACCAAACAAGACCGAGAGGAGACGACATCCTTCATGGCTACCAGTATAACACAAGATATGAAATATCGGCAATCCCTAATGAAGTACCCCGCCAAGTATGGAGTGAGCAGAGCCAGCTGGAAATACAACAGATAGTTTGGAATTCTTTCATCATAACAGGGTTCCTTTTATCTTTGGAATATGATAAACTACTACAAAACAGAATTATAAGGAGGGAAGGACATGAGCATTCAAATTTCGTGGTCGCAAAGAAAGCGGCAAAAGAAAGGAGAGCGTCCTTGGTGCTCCGTCGTTGTTCCGGCGGCAGGCAGTGCGACCCGCATGGAGGGAACCGATAAGATCATGGCCGATCTGGGCGATAAGCCGGTCATCGTACATACGCTCTTGGCCTTACAACAGTGCCCCTATGTAGACGAGATCGTCGTCGTCACACGGGAGGATTTGATTCCTGAGATTGGCTGGCAGGCTCAACAGTGGGAGTGTGACAAGGTCACCCGCATCGTCAGGGGCGGTGAGACAAGGATGGAGTCCGTCTGGATCGGTCTGAACAGTGTGGATGCCAAAGCCAATCTCATCGGCATCCACGACGGCGCCCGTCCTTTGGTCAGTCAAACTGTCCTGGCGGACGTATTCACCATGGCAGCTGCCACCCGTGCAGCAGCCCCCGCAGTCCCGGTGAAGGACACGATCAAAGCCGTCGATGATCATGAGGTGGTACAGGAGACCGTTCCCCGTGAAGCGCTCCGTGCCGTACAGACGCCGCAGGTCTTTGACTCCGCGATTATCAAGGCGGCAACTCAGAAGGCAATGGAGCAAAATTTGCCGCTGACAGACGACTGTGCCGCAGTTGAGGCTCTGGGTATGAAGGTCACCCTGACCAAAGGCTCTTACGAAAATATCAAGATCACCACACCTACCGATCTTGCACTGGGGGAGGCGTTGCTGCAATGGCAATCGGTTTGAGAATAGGTCACGGTTATGACGTCCATCGTTTGACCGAGGGCAGAAAACTCATCCTAGGCGGCGTTGAGATTCCATGGGAGTACGGTCTTTTAGGGCATTCTGACGCTGATGTATTGACTCACGCCATTATGGATGCTCTGCTGGGAGCAGCCGGGCTATGGGACATAGGCCATGCCTTTCCGGATACTGACCCCGCACTGGAGGGCATTTCCAGTTTGATCCTACTGGAGCGGACAGTGGCTTTGATTCGGGAAAAGGGCTTTCAAACCGTCAATGTGGACGCAACTATTATTGCTCAGCGTCCCAAGCTGGCTCCTTATATTCCTCAGATGCGGGAGAACATTGCCGCACAGTTGGGTATTGACGCTGATCTGGTCAACATCAAGGCGACCACCGAGGAAGGACTGGGTTTCTCCGGCTCCGGTGAGGGTATGGCCGCCCACAGTGTAGCGCTGCTGGAAAAAGTGACAGGCTAAGTCCCGCTCCGACGCTTCACGCTCCGATTCGACACAGCATAAACTGGGCTTGAGAGGAGTGAGAAAGCATGGTATATTATTTGCTCATCTGCCGTTCGCTGACGTATGCCCAGCGCACGGCAGCTGTCCTGGAGCGTGCAGGGATTTCCGCCCACATTTTGCGCTCTCCTGCGGCAATTTCTACTACCGGTTGCAGCCACAGCGTCAAGATCTCTCAGCGCCGCCTTGCCCAGGCACTTGTAGTGCTGAAAAAGGTGGAAATGACACCGAAACAGATCTACATGACAGAGGCAGACGGCAGCTATCGTGAGGTGCGGCTATGATCTACCTGGATTCCGCTGCCACCTCTCTTCAAAAACCCCCCGAAGTAGCCCGTGCCATGGCGCAGGCAGTCTCTCGATACGCAAGTCCGGGGCGGGGCGGGTATTCGGCGTCTGCGGCAGCGGCAGAGTGCGCCTTCCGGTGTCGGACGGAACTCGCCGGGCTTTTGGGCGCTGCCGGGCCGGAGCAGATCATCTTTACCTCCAGCGCCACCCATGGACTCAATATTGCCATACGTTCTTTAGTATCGTCCGGCGATCAGGTAGTTATCTCCGGCTATGAGCACAATGCTGTCACACGAACATTAGAGAGCATTCCGAATTTAGAGGTACGGGTTGCTGCCACCAAACTGTTTTCGCAGGAAGCGGATTTAGAGGCATTTCGCAGTCAGATCGATCGTCAGACCAAGGCTGTCATCTGTACCCATGTCTCCAACGTATTCGGCTATATCCTGCCCATTGGGGAAATTGCGACGCTCTGCCGGGAACGAGGTGTTCCCCTGATTGTGGATGCGAGCCAGTCTGCCGGCGTGCTGCCGGTAAAGACGGAAGAGTGGAAGGCGGCCTATGTGGCGATGCCAGGCCATAAGGGTCTGTACGGACCACAGGGAACCGGCATTCTGGCCTGCGGAAAAGAGAGCAATCCCACGCCTCTTTTGACCGGCGGAACTGGAAGCGAATCCCGCATGCAGCAGATGCCCTCTTACTTGCCGGACAGCCAGGAGGCCGGAACCCACAATATGCCGGGGATTGCCGGGCTCCACGCGGGCGTGCAGTTTGTCCGCCGGATAGGTACGGAGCGCATTCTGGCCCACGAACGGCAGCTGATCCGCACCTTGGCGGAACAGTTGAACATGCTGCCCGATGTAAAGCTCTATTTACCCGGAAACAGGGCGGTACAGTCCGGCGTTTTGTCCTTTCGAATAGAAGGCAGGGACTGCGAGACCGTATCTGAACAGCTGGGGCAAAGAGGGATTGCACTGCGTGCAGGACTACACTGTGCACCGTTGGCACATCAGCTGGCAGGGACATCGGAGACGGGAACGATCCGAGCCAGCGTATCGGCCTTCAGCCGTCAGATGGATGTCATGGCTTTGGCCGCGGCATTGAGAAACAAAATGGAAATTTAACTGGGATGCGCTTGCTATCCAACGGCTTTGGGAGTATACTATTTCTGTGAAATAGTGTTGTTGGAAGCCGCCCGGCAGGCGCTTCTTTTTGTCCATCGGAGTGAATGATATGCCAGTTTTTTCCTGCTTTATCAATCAAATTATTGAATTTGACGGCATTCAACAGGCGATCCGATATATTCAGACCATCGGCTTTTCCGACCTTTTGGATGTGGCGATCATCGCCTTTATCTTCTATCGTTTGATTCTGCTTATGCGCAATTCTCAGGCGGGGCAGGTTATCAAAGGTGTCATTTTGCTCATCGTCCTGTTGGGCCTATCTGACCTGTTCAATTTGCATGTTCTGAATTTTTTGCTCAACAGTGTTGTTCAGATGGGTATTTTGGCCCTTATTGTTGTCTTTCAACCTGAAATTCGACATTTTTTGGGTCAGGTTGGCAGCAGCACCATCCGCCGTACCCTTCGCTTTCAGGGGGAGCGAGATGCGCTGGAGACTGCCATTACCGAGACAGTCAGCGCCTATCAGGATATGTCCCGCAACAAGATCGGCGCACTGACAGTGTTTGAGCGAAACAGCATTTTGAACGACTACATACGTACCGGTACCGCCATGGACGCAGCAGTGTCCGAGGAGCTGATGAAAAACATCTTCTTCCCCAAAGCGCCGCTGCATGACGGTGCTGTCATCATCCGGGACGGACGGATCGTCGGTGCCGGGTGTGTGCTGCCGCTCTCCAGTAACAGCAACATCAGCCGGGAACTGGGTACCCGCCACCGTGCGGGTCTTGGCATCACCGAACACACCGACGCCGTCGTTGTCATCTGCTCAGAAGAGACAGGTTCGATCTCCGTTGCTATGGAAGGAATGCTCAAACGTCATCTGGCGCCGGAGACCTTGGAGCGCATGCTCCGCAACGAGCTTTTGACTGAACCGGAGGAAAAGAAAAGCCCGTTTTCAGCGCCTACGTTGACCAATCTGATGTCTCTGTTCAGAGGGAAGAAGGAGGAGTCGGATCATGTGGGAAAAGATTAAAAACAGCCGCGGTTTTTACATGATTCTCTCCGTTCTGGCGGCCATCGCCTGTTGGCTCTATGTGGACGCTCAGAACCCGGATGCCAGCGTCTCTATCAACAATATTCCCGTCACCTATATCGGCACTGAGCATCTGGAAGACCAGGATTTACTTCTCCTGGATGAGGCTCCTGCTATTAACATTCGTGTTTCCGGTCCGCGTAGTGCCATCACCAAGCTAAACCGGAGCAACATTAAAATTACCGCATCAGCCAGCGACATTACGGCAGCTGGTGTATATAGCCTCGACTGCACCATCAATCTGCCTAGCGCCGTGACCAGCACCAGCTCCAGTGATGTTCGCATCATCTCCCGCAGCGCTTCCGCTATTGACGTCACAGTGGTTAAGATGGTCAGCAAGACGGTGGATATCATACCCGAATTTACCGGCACCGTGTCAGCCAACCACTTTTTCGACGAGGATAGTTTTGTCCTCCAGCAGCATCAGCTTGAGATTCGCGGCGAGGAGAGCGTCGTTGAATCGGTCAGCTACGCCAAGGTGGTGCTGTCGGCGTCCAACTTGAGCACCACGTGGACAGGCTGGCTGGATGTCATTTTGTGCGATCAGGAGGGCAATCCAATCCAGTCCGATTGGCTGGATATGGAGACCAACTCCATTTCTGCCGCCTTTTATGTTGAAAGCGAAAAGGAAATTCCTCTGACGGTGACACTGCTCTCCGGCGGCGGTGCAACAGAGGCAGACGCATTTTATGAAGTGACACCCGCAACCGTCAAAGTCACGGCGCAGGAAGTGATCCTGGAAGACCTGGCGGAATTGAATCTAGGGACCATTGATCTGGGACAGATCCTCACGACCGGCGAGTATGAATTTGACATTCAACTGCCTAACGGCGTCAGCAACCGTGACCCCGATGTGACGACGGCGAAGGTACAGGTCACCATTGATGGACTGGAGACCAGACGCATTGTAACATCGAATATCCAGCTGCTCAATGCGCCGGAAGAATACGAGTACACATACGGTGATCTCGAGGTTCGTGTGCGGGGCAGGGAAGAAGCTGTGGAACTGCTAATGAGCGATGATATCCAGGTAACGCTGGATCTCAGTCAGGTGGAGCTGACGGACCAGACGACGGTCACAGTTCCGGCAGATGTTGAAATTCCCGGTATCTCCGAGCTGGAGGTATTCGGCACCTACAGTATGGAAATCTCCGTGCACACTCCGTCCTCGCAAGAGCCGGACGTTGAGACCGCAGCCGATTCGAACCAGCTCCAGCAGCCGTAGGCGTAGGAGAAGCGGAGTCTAATATGACAAATCAATCCCCGAATATGTAAAGCAGTGGAAATCAAACCGGATACCGGGGCGGTATCGGCATGGATTCCCTTCGTATGGAAGAGGAGAGGCTGATAGCAGATCTTCGTCTTTACCTGACCAATTATTACGATATGGGCACAAAGGTAGTCCCAAAAGACGAAGTGATTCGAATGCGCCTGCGCCGTTATGCAGCCTGGAAGGTAGAGCCTGGTTTCTCTATCGTAAAAGTAAACTGCCACAGCTGCGGCGGCAGCTTAATGCTGCAAAACGGCGCACCTGTCCCTACTGCGGTGCGGATTATAACTCCGAGCGGGACGACTGGGTGGTCACCGCTGTGGCAAAATAGGCTGTGCTGAATGAGAAGTGTTTAAAATACTTTACATCTGAGGAGAGTTTTGCTATAATATTCATTTGAAATAATCAGCAATTTCAAACGAAGGGGAGGCGTTCCAATGCTCAACAGCATGACCGGCTATGGCCGCGGAGAAGCGACACTCCACGCACATACCATTGTGGTGGAGATGCGCAGCGTCAATAACCGTTATCTTGACTGTAATATTCGTCTGCCCAGAGTCTATTCCTGTGCAGAGGATGCGATCCAATCCGAGATCAAAAGCAGTGTCTCCCGTGGTAAAATTGACGTTAATGTGACTGTGGACGCAGCGGAGGCCGAGTCCGTCTCCGTCACGTTAAACCACGCCGTTGCTGCCGGCTATCTGAAAGCGCTGCAGGAGATGGGGGAGACCTACGATCTGCGAAACGACATTTCCATCTCTCTGCTCTCCCGTTTCCCCGATGTGTTCCGCGTGGAAAAGGTTTCGGAAGATTTGGAGCAGTTGACTGAGGATATCCGTGAAGTCTCCCGCATCGCACTCAAGGATTTCAATGCCATGCGTCAGCGTGAGGGGGAGAAGCTGGCCGATGACCTGCTGAGCCGCCTTGATATACTGGAAGCCTACACCCGTCAGGTAGAGGAGAAATCTCCGGAGACGGTTGCCGCCTATCAGGAACGCCTGACCGCCCGTATCCGGGAGGTTTTGGAGGACAAGCAGATCGACGAGAGCCGCATTCTGACCGAGGCGGCGATCTTCGCCGATAAGGTGGCTGTGGCAGAGGAGACAGTTCGCCTCCACAGCCATATTGCCCAGTTCCGCGAGATGATTGCCAAGGGCGGCGTAATCGGCAGAAAGCTGGACTTCCTGATTCAGGAGATGAACCGCGAGACCAACACTACCGGTTCCAAGTGTAACGATCTGGCGCTGTCTACCATCGTGGTAGATATGAAGGCGGAATTGGAAAAAATCCGGGAACAGGTGCAAAATGTAGAGTGACTGCAAGGAGGCCGCAAGATGCTGCTGCTCAATATAGGCTACGGTAATATGGTCTCTGCTGACCGCATCATTGCCATTGTCAGCCCCGATTCCGCCCCAATCAAGCGAATTGTTCAGGAGAGCAGAGAACGCGGTGCTTTGATCGACGCCACCTACGGTCGCCGGACAAAGGCGGTGCTGATTACCGACACAGACCATGTGATCCTATCCGCACTGCCGCCGGAAACCATTTCCGGACGTCTGGAGGGAAAGGACATAAGTAAGGAGAGTGCCCATGTTAAAGAATACTAAAAAAGGCCAGCTTATTGTTATCTCCGGCCCATCCGGCGTGGGTAAGAGCACGGTGATCTCCGAGGTGCGCAGAGAGCGGAAATCACTCACCTTCTCCATCTCCTATACCACCCGCAAGCCCCGTCAGGGTGAGGAAAACCATGTTCAATATCACTTTTTGGATCGGGCTGAATTCGAGCAGATGATTGCAGATGGTCAGTTTCTGGAATATGCCGTCTATGAGAATAACTACTACGGCACGGCAAAGCAGGATGTGGAAAATTTGATCACAGCAGGCTATGATGTGCTTCTGGATATAGATGTGCAGGGCGGTGCCTCCGTTCGCAATGCCTGTCCGGATTCCGTTTCTATTTTTGTCATTCCACCCTCGTTCGGAGAGCTTTCACGCCGCCTTTACGGTCGAAAGAGCGAGACCGCCGAGGTAATTCAGGGACGGCTGCGCCGTGCCAGAGAGGAATATAAAGAGATCCCCAACTACGACTATTTGGTGGTCAACGACCAGGTGACAAAAGCCGCCGAAGAGGTTCTCGCCATTTTGAAAGCCCAGGATTGCCGGGTTTCTGCTCGGCTCGATATGATCAAGGAGGACATCAGTCTATGATACTCTATCCCATGAATGAACTGCTCCAGGACAAAATTGGCAGCCGTTATGAGCTGGTCAATCTGCTTGCCCATCGCGCCCGTGAGATTGCCCGTCAGGAGACCAACGACGAGCCTCTGGCGGAAAAGCCTGTTACGATGGCGCTGAACGAGGCTCGTGCAGGCCAGCTGCCTGTGCCGGAGCAGGAGGCAAATCAGTAAAATCTGTCCTGCTCCTGCCTTCACCCCTGAAAACGGGAGTATGGAATGATTGAGCGACGAGAAAAAGCAAGGGGCAGAGCGGCAGGATGCCACCCATGCCGCTTGCTTTTCTGCGTGACAGACAGGAATGGGAGGGATGAGCATGGACGCTATATTGAGCTGTCAGGTGGCAGTAGAATCCGCACCCTATTCCATTGACAAGCCTTATACCTATCTGGTTCCGTCCAGCTTCTCCCTCACACTTCAGCCAGGAATGCGAGTTATTGTTCCCTTTGGCCGGGGCAATCGACGCTCCGAGGGCATCGTGTTGGAAACAGCGGCGGATGTTCCGGCGGGACACTTCAAGTGGCTGAGCGCCGTCTTGGATGAGCAGCCTGTGGTAGACCGGCAGGGGATACGTCTGGCTCTCTGGATGCGGGAGCAATATTTCTGTACCGTTTATGATGCTGTGAAGGCTATGCTGCCTGCCGGACTGTACTATAACTTGCAGGACAGCTACACCATCGCTCCCGGCCTGGATCATGCTGAGGCAGAGGAAAGGACGACGTCAGAGGCAGAACGCCGTATTCTCAGCATCATCTTTTCAAACGGTGGCAGCGTCCAGCGTAAAGTTCTTCACGAGGCCTGTGGACAGACAGATCCGTCTAAGGCACTGCGCTCGCTGCGGGATGCAGGAGTTCTGGTACTGGAAACCAGCGCCCAGCGGGGTGTCGGCGATAAAACGGAAGACATTGCAACACTGGCTCTTTCGGCAGATGAGGCAGAAAGGCTTGTGTCAAAGGGACGTTCACAGCTGCGTAGGTCGGTGGTATCCCTGCTGGCAAGCGTCGGCTCTGCCTCTGCAAAGGATATTGCCTATTTTACCGGTGCGAAGAAAAAAACGCTGCATGAACTGGAAAAAATGGGTATCCTGACACTATACCAGCGTGAGGTCTTTCGCCGTCCGGAGATGAACGAGGCGAAGCCCAGTCCGTGTCCTACGCTGAACGAGGAGCAGCAGGCAGTATACGAAGGCCTCTATGAACTTCAACAGCAAGAGAGCGCAAACTGTGCGCTGCTCTATGGTGTAACCGGATCCGGAAAGACGGCCATTTATATCAACCTCATTCATCGCATTTTGGCACATGGGCAGTCAGCATTGGTTCTGGTCCCTGAAATCGGTCTCACGCCCCAGTTGCTGCGCCAGTTCGTGGCTCAGTTTGGCAGTCAGGTCGCCGTACTGCACAGCTCTCTTTGCACAGGAGAGCGGTATGACGAATGGAAACGGGCCAAAAGGGGAGAGGCAAAGGTGGTTATTGGCACCCGATCTGCCGTCTTTGCCCCGCTGCCTCGGTTGGGGTTGATTGTCCTTGATGAGGAGCAGGAATCCAGTTATAAATCGGAAAACAGCCCTCGATACCACGCAAGAGAGGTTGCAAAGTTCCGATGCACCCAACAAAACGCCCTTCTGCTGCTGGGTTCCGCTACTCCGTCAGTGGAGAGTATGTATTATGCCAGAACCGGCCGGTACCATCTCTTCACATTGCCTCACCGCTACAATGGGCGTGAGCTGCCTCAGGTATTGATTGCCGATATGGGTCAGGAGCTAAGAAACGGCAACTGTACCGCCATCAGCAGCGTGCTGAAGCGGGAGTTGGAGCGGAACATTCAAGCCGGGGAGCAGTCCATCCTGCTGCTCAACCGCCGCGGTGCCAGCCGCATGGTCATCTGTGGCGACTGCGGTTCTGTACCGGAGTGCCAACGCTGTTCCGTCAAGCTGACCTTTCACAAGGCCAACAAGCGTCTCATGTGCCACTACTGCGGCCACAGTGAACCGATGCCGGAACGCTGTCCGCAGTGCGGTGGCATGATGTATTATGTGGGTTTCGGCACCCAAAAGGTGGAAGAAGAACTGCAGGACATTTTCCCGGATATCCCGATTATGCGGATGGATGCGGATACCATTTCCGCCACCCACACCCATCGGCAGATGCTGGAGCATTTTGAACGGGAGAAAATCCCCATCCTCATCGGCACACAGATGGTGGCCAAGGGGTTGGACTTTGAGCATGTGACACTGGTAGGTGCCATTGATGCCGACCTGCACCTTTATGTAGACGATTTTCGGTCGGGAGAGAGAACTTTTTCCCTTTTGACACAGGTAATCGGCCGTGCCGGACGGGGCAGTAAAAACGGTCGCGCCGTGCTTCAGACTTTTACTCCGAAAAACGAGATCATTCAGGCGTCTGCCCGTCAGGACTATGACGGATTTTATGAGGCAGAGATCCAGCTGCGGGAAAACCGACAGTTCCCTCCCTTTGAAGATCTGATCGTGATCACCGTTTCCGGCCAGGAGGAGGGCGCTGTCCTGCGGGGCAGTGTCCGTCTGCGGGAAGGACTACTGGCATGGCAAAAGAGTCCTGTTATGGCAGATCACCCCTTCCGAGTGCTGGGGCCGGCTCCCGCCAATGTGGTCAAAGTAAACGGCCGTTATCGCTACTATCTGACCGTCTGCTGCAAAAACGATCGAATCATCCGTGGGATGGTTGCCCAACTGCTGCGGGTTGCCGCAGAGGATAAACAGAACCGAGGTCTGGCCATTACCGCCGACCTCAATCCGATAGACTAACAGATACGGAGGCACAACAATATGATTCGTGAGATTGTAGAAAAAGGCGACGCTGTACTGACCAAGCGCTGCCATCCCGTGACGAAATTTGACCGTAAGCTCGGTCTGTTGCTGGACGATATGAGGGAGACACTGATGGAGTCCGGCGGTGTAGGATTGGCTGCCCCCCAGGTGGGTATCCTGCGCCGTGTCGCTCTGGTCATGAACGAGGAGGAGCACATCCACGAGCTGATTAACCCGGAGATCATTGAGACCTCCGGTGAGCAGACCGGCTGGGAGGGCTGCCTCTCTCTGCCAGGGATGTACGGTAAGGTAACACGCCCCATGAAGGTCAAGGTACGCGCCCAGGATCGGAACGGCAGCTGGTTTGAGGTGGAGGACGAAGGTCTCACTGCCCGCTGCTTCTGCCATGAACTGGCCCATCTGGACGGCCATATGTTCGACGAGTTGTGCGACCGGGTCTACTCCGTAGAAGAGATGGATGCTGTGGACGCAGCGGAAGAAGAGAAAGAAAAGGAGAGTCAGTCCTGATGCGAATCGTCTTTATGGGAACGCCGGAGTTCGCCGTTCCTTCTCTGGAACGGCTGATTGCGGACGGACATGACATTGCTGCCGTCTACACCCAGCCGGATAAGCCAAAAAACCGGGGAATGAAGCTGTTGGCGCCGCCAGTAAAGAGAGTGGCGCTGGCTCACGATATTCCCGTCCTGCAGCCGGAAAAGCTCCGTCAGGAGGGCGTTTTGGAGGAGTTGACGGCCTTCGCTCCTGAACTGATTATCGTCGTTGCCTACGGAAAACTCCTTCCCAAGGCAATCATTAACCTGCCCAAGTTGGGCTGTATCAACGTTCATTCCTCGCTTCTCCCCAAGTACCGGGGCGCCGCCCCCATCAACTGGGCGGTCATCAACGGCGAAACGGAGACCGGGGTTACCATTCAGGATATTGCGGAAACGCTGGATACCGGTGATATTATCTCACAGGCTCGGACGAATATCGACCCCAACGAGAACGTGGAAGCCCTTCACGACCGGCTGGCCATTATGGGCGCAGAGCTACTCAGCGAGACGGTAGTGATGCTGCAAAACAGCGCCGCTCAGCGAACGCCTCAGGACGACAGCCAGTCCACCTATGCCCCGATGCTGGATCGCTCTCTTTCCCCCATCGACTGGAGCCGCAGCGCCAAAGCGATCCACGATCAGGTGCGGGGACTGACCCCGTGGCCTGCTACCACAATGGAGCTAAAAGGGAAGACCTTTAAGGTGTTCGCCGCTGAAGAGACTGGTGCCACGACAAACTCCTCCGCCGGAAGCTGCCTGGGCTCTGACAAGAGGGGCATTCTCATGGCCTGCGGAGACGGAAAAGTCCTGCGGATTATCGAGGTACAGGCACCCGGTAAGCGGAGAATGGCAGCTGCCGACTATCTGCGGGGTCATCCCATTGTATGAGGTAAGAAAATATGGATCTGACACCCAAGGAATATATTGTAGAGGAGATCACAGGGGACTATGCACTGCTACGTCGGACAGATGCACCGGCGGACAAGCTGAATCAGGTCGCCTTGGCACTGCTGCCGGATGATATAGAAAACGGAACCCTTTTGCGCTGGGAGATGTTTACCTACCGGCGTCTGGAACGCTGATGGCAGGGAAGAGAGTACCGACCACCGCACGTGAAGCGGCATTACAGGTACTGGTAGATTGCTACCAGCGAGGCGCATGGTCTGACAGTGCCCTCTCTGTCGCGATCAGACGGGCAAAGCTTGCCGGAAGAGACGCCGCATTGGCCAGCCGTCTCTGCTACGGTGCCCAGCAGAATCAGTATTTACTTGATTTCTGGCTGGAAAAGCTGTGCACAGTGCCCCTTAAAAAGCTGGAACCGCCTGTACGAGCAGCGTTGGAGCTTGGTATCTATCAGATTGCTTTTTTGGAACGCATCCCGGCCAGAGCGGCCGTTCACGAGAGCGTGGAGCTGGCCCGCCGTTGGAGCCGTAATCCCAATTCTCCCAGACTGGTCAATGCCGTTCTCCGCTCCTACATGCGGCAGAAAGACAGCCTGCCCCAGCCGGAATCCCTGTCCGTGAGATACAGTCATCCCCAGTGGCTGGTGAACCTGTTCTCAGGCGAGCTGGACGGCGTTGGCGTGGAAGAACTGCTTCAGGCGGACAACAGCCAGCCCTCTACCGTGATTCAGGTAAATACGCTAAAGACGGATACAGCTGGTCTTCAAGCCCGTCTGGAATCCGAGGGCGTCACCGTCGCACCGCATCCCACATTACCTGGCTGTCTGACCATTTCCGGCACAGGAGATTTGGAGCAGCTGGACAGTTTCCGGGAAGGCTGGTTTCAGGTTCAGGACGCCGCTGCACGAATGGCTGTGTTAGTGGCAGATCCGCAGCCCGGAATGCAGGTTCTGGATGCCTGTGCCGCACCGGGTGGCAAGAGCTTTGGCGCCGCAATGGCAATGGGAAATAGGGGCCGCATTTTTTCCTGCGATTTACAGACGAAGAAACTGGGGCGAATGATTGCCGGAGCAAATCGCTTGGGAATATCCTGCATCTCAGCCAAGTCTATGGACGGTCGGGTGTTTTTCCCTGACTGGGAGCGCTATTTTGATGTGGTCATGACCGATGTGCCTTGTTCCGGGCTGGGTATCATCCGAAAAAAGCCGGATATTCGGTATAAAGACCCGACACTGCTGGAGGCGCTTCCTGCCGTACAAAGCGATATTTTAGGAAATGCGTCTCGTTACGTTAAGCCGGGCGGTGTTCTGCTCTATTCCACCTGTACGGTACTGCGCCGGGAAAACCAGGCGGTGGTAGAGGCATTTCTGCAAAACCACCCGGAATTTCAGTTGGAGCACTTTTCCTTGCCGGGTATCGGAACCTGTCCCGGAATGATAACTCTGTGGCCTCACATCCACGGCACAGACGGATTTTTTATTGCGAAACTGAGGCGAGAGCATGATTGAGATCAAATCCTGTTCCAGAAGTGAATTGACACAGCTTATGTCCGAGTTGGGACAGCCGGCCTTTCGTGCCAAACAGGTCTTTCAGTGGCTCCATCGGGGCGTTGAGTCCTTCGATGAGATGTCGAATCTCCCAAAAACGCTGCGGGAGCAGCTGAAGGAGCAGTGCGTCCTGACCGTGCCGCAGGTGGAACGGAAGCAGGTATCCAAGCTGGACGGCACCATCAAGTATCTCTGGCGTCTTGCGGACGGCAACTGCGTGGAGTCGGTACTGATGCGCTATCAGCACGGCAACACCATCTGCGTCTCGTCTGAGGTGGGCTGCCTTATGGGCTGCGCTTTCTGCGCCTCGACGCTAGGCGGCCTGGTGCGGCGGCTCTCGGCGGGAGAGATATTAGATCAGGTGATTTTTGTCCAAAAGGAATCCGGCCAGCCCATCTCGAATATTGTTATGATGGGTATCGGAGAGCCGTTGGATAATTTTGATGCCGTCATGCGGTTTTTGGAACTGGTCAACGACCCGGACGGCGTCAACATCGGGATGCGCCATATTTCTCTTTCTACCTGCGGATTGGTAGATAAAATTGACAAACTGGCCGGTCATCGGTTACAATTAACATTATCCGTATCCCTGCACGCACCGGACGACGAAACCCGCTCCCGTCTGATGCCGGTGAACCGGGCTGTTGGTGTAGATTGCCTGTTTGACTGCTGCCGCAGGTACTTTGAGACCACCGGGCGGCGCATTTCCTATGAATATGCCATGGTGGACGGTGTGAACGACCACGACTGGCAGGCAGATCTGCTGGCTAAACGGCTCCACGGCGTCCCAGGTCATGTCAATCTGATCCCCCTCAACGATGTGCGGGAAAGCCCCCTCAAGCCCAGCCGCCGGGTACGGCAGTTTCAGCAGCGTCTGGAGCATCAGGGCGTCACGGTGACTGTTCGCAGAAAACTGGGGGGAGATATCGACGCCTCCTGCGGTCAGCTGCGCCGCAAGACGTTGGGGATCAAGGAGCAATAATGCCCTCGCAGTTTAATCAGAAGGAAGGTGATCTCATGCAGGTCAGAGCGTGGAGTATGTCAGATGTAGGCAGGGTTCGCCTACATAATGAAGATGCATGCTTCACTCATGTGGACGACACAGTGTCCCTTGGGGTGGTCTGTGACGGCATGGGCGGTGCCAATGCCGGCGAGGTTGCCAGTCAAATCGCAAAAGACACCTTTTCCGAAGCGGTACTTACCGGCGGTTATCCTCCGGAAGAACTGATGCGTGTGGCGCTGGAACATGCAAATCGCGAGGTTTACTGCCACAGCTGGGAACATCCTGAGTGTCGCGGCATGGGTACGACGCTGGTGGCAGCCGCAATTATAGGTGATACGGCTTATATCCTGAACGTGGGAGACAGCCGTGCCTATTCCATTCTCCACAGCGAGATCCGGCAGATTACTCAGGATCATTCCCTGGTTGCAGAGCTCCTGCGAAAAGGTGTCATTTCGCCGGAGGACGCTCGGAACCATCCCCGCAAAAATATCATCACCAGAGCACTGGGAACGGAGCGCAGCGTGACGGGCGATCTCTTCATCCACAAGGTTGTATCGGGAGAGATTCTCTTGCTCTGCTCAGACGGTCTCAGCAATGAGCTGACAGACGAGGAGCTTTTGGCCATCGTCCGGCAGGATGATCAGCCAGCGGAAGATTGCTGCCGCCGTTTGATTGAAGCGGCATACAATAGAGACGCACGGGATAATATTACCGCAGTTCTGATGGAATTGCGGCACGGTACTGAAGAATAAGGAAGGCTTGCCATGGATCAGTACATCGGTAAATTTCTGGACAACCGCTATGAGATACTTGAGCAGATCGGATCAGGCGGTATGGCCGTAGTATACAAGGCCAAGTGTCACCGCCTCAACCGCATGGTTGCGATCAAGATCCTTCGTGAGAACCTGATGGTGGATGACGACATCCGCCGCCGTTTCCATGACGAGGCACAGGCTGTCGCCATGCTGTCCAGTCCCAATATCGTAAGCGTGTATGATGTGGGACAGTTCGAAGGCGCTGACTACATCGTCATGGAACTCATTGAAGGTATTACGCTGAAGGAGTATATGCAAAAGCGGGGCAGTGAGCTGAACTGGAGAGAGGCGCTTCACTTCATGACTCAGATCATGCAGGCACTGCGCCACGCCCACAGCCGTGGCATTGTCCACCGGGACATCAAGCCTCAAAACATTATGGTACTTCGGGACGGCAGTGTTAAGGTAGCCGATTTCGGTATTGCCCGCATTATGGACAGCCAAAAGACCTTGACTCGGGAGGCCTTTGGCAGCGTCCACTACGTCTCTCCCGAACAGGCAAAGGGGATCCACGTAGACGCCAGAAGCGACATTTATTCCGCCGGCGTTGTACTCTATGAGATGCTGACCTGCCGCCTGCCCTTCGACGGTGACACCCCTGTCTCCATTGCCCTGCAGCACATCAACTCTGTGGCTGTTCCCCCTCGTGAGATCAATCCTGACGTGCCGGTGGGACTGGAGCAGATCTGTATGAAGGCAATGTGCGCCCGGCTGGAGCTGCGCTATCCTGATGCACAGTCGGTGCTGCACGATTTGGAGGAGTTCCGTCGAGATCCCAGTATCGTACTCCCATATGACAATCCCTGGACCGGCGCTTCTGCTCCTCAAGCTGCAGCAACGGTGTCTCCCGTTCCGCAAACTACCTCCGGTTTGTCCGGTCAGGAGGAGGTGCAGCGTTTCCAGAATACCGCAGCCCGTGAGGAATTTGAGGACGAGCAGCGTAGAAAGAAGGGCAATGTGATTTTCACATGTGCCGTCATTGCCATCGTGGCGGTCATTATCGTCATTTGCTTTATGCTCTACAAGAATTTCCTGGAGCAGCTCCTCAGCCCCGGAGAGATTCACGAGGTCCCGAATCTGGTGAACATGACCGTTGATGAGGCAAAGGAAACGATTGCCAAGGAATACGACGGTCATTTTGAGGTTGTCTGCGCAAGAGCACAGTATGACGATTCTGTGGAAGCGGGACATATTATCTCCCAGACGCCGGACAGCGGTGCTTCCACCAAGAGCGACCTGACCACTATTAACGTCATTGTCAGCTCCGGCATCCAGACGGATGACACACTCTATATGCCCAGCATCGTGCGGCAGGATTACCGTACCGCCGAGGCAAAGCTGACCAACGATTACGGCGTTGTGGTGGAATATGCCGACCGTGTTTACTCCAGCACCATTGCAGAGGGGCGAATTGTTTCTACCGATCCCGTTGCCGGTTCTCCTCTGAAAGCAGGCCAGACGGTCACGCTGTATGTGAGTCAGGGGCCGGAGATTAAGACGGTTGTAATGCCCTCGCTCATCGGCCTGGATAAGGGACAGGCAGTGGATTTGCTGCACAGTTCCGGTCTGGAGTTGGGCGAATGCGTTGAGGTCGCCGGCAGTGAGTCGGCTGGCTCTGTGATCTACCAGAGCGTCAAGGCATATACTGACGTGGATCCCGGAACGGAGGTTTATATTCAAATCAGCGACGGTTCCTTCGGCGGAAACGAATCCGCCCAACGCGAACCAGAGACCGCTGAACCAGAGATTTCCGCTGTGGAAGAGCCCGTGACGGCAACGCCTGTCTATCAAATCTCCGTCCCAGTTTCCTCAGAAGTCCAAAGTAACGATATTCTGGCTCTCTCTGAGAACGCAGAGGAAGTAACTGTGACGGTTACTGTCAGCGGTGAGGTGATCCTGAACGTCACCTGTCCGAAGGATACGGAGCAGCTCTCTTCGGTGTATCAGGGAGAGATCAATGACGTGATCGTGCTAATCAACGGTGTGCAGACCAAGAATTTCGACTGCATCGACATCTCTCAGCCATGACCGGTGTGATTATGCGCTCTCTGAGCGGTTTTTATGACGTAGACTGTGAGGGAGTGACCGTCCGCTGCCGCGGGAGAGGAAAGCTTCGCTATCAGAAGTTGAAGCCTCTGGTCGGTGACCGTGTGGAAATTACCCGGATAAACGATACAGAAGGTGCTCTGGATACGGTTCTTCCGAGAGTGAATTCCTTTGGCCGCCCTGCGGTGGCCAATATTGAACAGCTGATGATTGTTGCTTCCGGTGCAATTCCGGTAACAGACTCTTTTTTGATTGATCGCTTGACAGCCCTTGCAGTGAATAGGGGCTGTGAGCCTGTTATTCTCTGGAACAAATGGGATCTGGCGCCGGTGCCTGAGCTGGCCGAGTTGTATCAGAGGGCAGGTTTTCGCACCATTACCTGCAGTGCGAAAACAGGCCTTGGAATGGAGGCGATTCGCCAAACACTCTCCGGCAAAATCTCCGCCTTTACCGGAAATTCCGGCGTCGGCAAGTCCAGCATCCTAAATGCGCTGGATGAGACCTGTCAAATCCCCACAGGAGAGGTCAGTGTAAAGCTGGGGCGCGGTCGACACACCACCCGCCATGTAGAGTTGTTCCGGCTGCCGGGCAATATCCTGATTGCGGACACTCCCGGTTTTGCTGCCTTTGACGAACAGCCGTCTGAGTTGCGAGATCCAGCCTCTTTGGTCTATGACTTTCCTGATTTTCGCCCCTATCTGGACAGCTGCGGATTCGTTGACTGCGCCCACGTGAAGGAGAAGGGATGCGGCCTGCTCCAGGCAAAGCGGGAGGGAAAGATCGCAGAGAGCCGTCACGCCAGCTATGTCAGACTCTACGAGCAGGCAAAGGAGCACTATCGGCCATGGGAGAACAAGGAAAAGTGAGACGGCGGGCGATTCTGGTCGGCGCAGCCACCGGCTCAATCCCTCTGGAGCGTATTGGGCTGAATCGCCCGGAGGATATTGTCATTTGTGCCGACGGCGGACGAAATACACTGGAAGCCCTTGGAATAACACCGGATTGGTACGTCGGTGACAATGACTCCGGGGGGCATCCGGACGGTCTTCCGTCCATACTGCTGCCGCCGGAGAAGGATGTATCCGACATGGAAATGTCGGTCGAAAAGGCGCTGGCCCTTGGTTGTACGGAGCTGATCCTCACCGGCTGTACTGGCGGAAGGCTCGATCACGGCTTGGCCAATCTGGGTCTGCTGGAACAGATCCACGCCCAGGGCGCTTCCGCACTGCTGCTGGATGAGGCAAATGAGGTACGCTTTCTCACGCCGGGGCGGTATGAAATAGAAAATGCACCTTTCTATCATTACATCGGCCTGATCCCGCTGGATGCAAAACTCTCGGCTGTCTCCCTTCATGGTGTCAAGTACCCGCTGCATGGAGCTGACCTCTACCGAGGCTCTACCCGCTCCATCAGCAACGAGATTTTACCCGATGAGACGGCAGTCATTGAAATCGGCGCCGGATATGCCCTGTTGGTGCGCTCTCAGCCGGAGAATTGTTGAGCCTCCTCTCATTTAGGAACAGAAAACCGTCTCCCCGCATATCCTGTTTGTAGCAGGAGGTGCAGAGGAGGCGGTTATTTTTGTTTCGGAACAATCGAATGAAAGGCATCTGCGCTGTGTCACTGGGAACCGGTATTCTGCTGGCTCTGGTGCTGCCGGTGGGCGTGATCATCTTCTGTGCCGGTGCTTCACTGATTATTTTAGGCTGCACCTGGATGAAGCGATGCTAGTTCGGCACACAAAAAAGTATCACCATGAAAACAAGGAGGAGCGAGCCATGAAAATTGTCGTTGTACATTCCCCTAAGCTGCTTTCCGGGCTGCTGAGATTCCTTTTTCACATTTAGGGCATGTTTTTCAAGGAAGGCTCATACTCTCTGATAGAACCATGTCCGGCCCGGCCGGGCATAAAGGAGAGGATGCCTTTTGGAACTGAAACTGACAAGAACTGACACCAACTACTATGCATTGGTGCAGGACAACGTGTGCGGCCGGGAGGAGACGCTGGAGATGATCGTCCCGGACGCCTGCCCGGATATTGCTCAGGTGGTAGATACCTGCGGTTACTGCTGCCTGACCCGCCGGGAGATAACAGACTCCGGTGCGCTGCTGGCAGGTGCTGTGCGTGTGACAGTGCTCTATACGCCGGAGGGAGAGGACGGGCTTCGCAGGCTGGAGGCCGAGCTCTCCTTCCAGCACCTCCATGAGTGTCAGAACACGGACAGCACCTGCTGCCTGTTGGCCAACGCATGGGTAGCTGCGGCAGAGACTCGTATGATCAATCCCAGAAAGATTCTGATCCGTGTAGATTTGCGAGAGAGCTTTCAAGTCTATTGCCCCAGAGTGCTCTCTGCCTGCAACGGGTTGGAAGCAGGGGAGGATTTGGGGCTCCAGCAGCGCACCCGTCATTATCAGACCGCCTTTGTCGTCCAGCCTATGGAGAAGGTCTTTTCCCTAGAAGAAGAGATCACATTAAATGCAGGAAGAAACGGTCCGGGGACCATTTTGCGCATCTCACCCTCCGCCCAGTGCAGCGAGGCCCGTCTCATTGGGTCCAAGCTGGTGCTGAAAGGAACAGTGTGCCTTCAGATCCTCTGTCAGGGGGAGAACGGGGAGTTGTATACCACTGAGGCAGATCTGCCGCTTTCCCAGATGCTGGACGCCGGAGATGCCGGAGCAGAGGCCAAATTCCAAGTGTCGCTTCAAGTGCTGAACTGGACGTTAGAGCCGGCCTCCAATGATGGACGAACTGTTCCCATCACATTAGAGCTGACCGCACAGGCTGTTTTCTGCGAGACGGTCCCTGTGGCTGTTCTGACAGACGCATATAGCGTTTACTATCCGCTGACGCTGCAGCATGAGACCCTCAGTCTGCAGCAAATTACGGACATTACCAAGCGACAGGCTATCCGCTCTTCTGTCGACACAGAGCCGAATATCCGTTCCATCTGTAATTGCCATATCGAACTTGGTACGGCACAGATCAGCAGGGAAGGGGAGCAGGGGACGCTGCATGTCTCTGCGGAGGCCTCTGTACTGTTTCTGCGGGAGGACGGAAGCTGCGGCTCTCTGCGCCACAAATTTTCATTTGAGGTGCAGCAGGCGCTTCCGCAGGACAGCAGACTCACCTGCCATTGCTCAGTGGAGCAGATCGAGGCGCTGCCTGCTGCCTCCGGCGTAGAACTGCGGGGTGCAGTAGAGGTGCAGATGGAAATCTTCCAGCCGTTTCAGGTTTCCGGCCTGTGCGGAGCAGATTTGGACAGGGAGCATCCCTTTGACCACGCTGGGCAGCCGTCCATTGTCTTGCGCCGTCCTGCTGCAGGTGAGCAGATGTGGGATATCGCCAAGCGCTATGCCACCACCTGCCAGGAAATCTGCGCCGCCAACGGCCTTTCTGAGGAACAAGCGCTAGGCACCCAGATGCTTCTGATCCCACGCAAGCGGTAAAGGAGGGGAGCTCAGATGGAACATTTAAAGCTCTATGAGGAGATCGCCCAGCGGACCGAGGGCGATATCTATATCGGCGTCGTTGGCCCGGTCCGTACCGGAAAATCCACCTTCATCAAGCGTTTTATGGAAACACTCGTGATTCCCAACATCGAAAATGTCTATCGCCGGGAGCGTGCCAGAGACGAGCTTCCCCAGTCCGGCAGCGGACGCACGATCATGACCGCCGAGCCAAAATTTGTTCCCGAGGAAGCTGCTCAGGTGGAGCTGGAAGGAGGCGTCAGCTTTTCCGTGCGGCTCATCGACTCGGTAGGGTATTTGGTCAACGGCGCTGTCGGGCAGATGGAGGACGACAACCCCCGTATGGTGACCACGCCGTGGTTTGACCATGAGGTCTCCATGGCCGAGGCGGCAGAGCTGGGAACCAGAAAAGTGATTGCGGAGCACTCCACCATTGGCATTGTTATCACTACGGATGGCACCATCACAGAAATTCCCCGGGAGGATTACCTGGAAGCGGAAGAACGGGTCATTCAGGAGCTCAAGGAGCTGAACAAGCCCTTCCTGGTGCTCCTTAACTCTCAGGATCCCACCTCTGACCGAGCCAAGGCCATTGTCTCGGATATCACCTCCCGCTACGGGGTGAGCTGTCTGCCGGTGAACTGCCTGGAACTGGAGGAGCAGGATGTATCCCGTATTATCCAATCCGTACTCTATGAGTTCCCCCTGCAGGAGCTTGCGTTGTATCTGCCCTCCTGGGTTGATGCGCTGCCTTATGAACATCCCATCAAATCCGATCTCTATGAGGCCATTCGTTCCTCCTGCGGACAGATCCGGCAGATCCGGCAGGTCAGCGAGTACATTGCCCAGATCGGCACCTGTGCATCCATCAGCCGCAGTGAGCTGACTTCAATTGACCTTGGCAAGGGAGTGGCCCAGGCCTCATTAGAGGTGCCGAGAACACTCTTCTACGAGACGCTGAGCCAGCAGTCGGGACTCGATGTAACCGATGACGGTGATCTGATCGGCCTCCTGACCCAGTTGTCGTCCATCAAACGGGAATATGACAAAATCAGCAGCGCTTTGGAGGACGTGCGGGAGACAGGATATGGCATCGTCGTCCCGTCGATGGAGGAACTGACCCTGGAGGAACCGGAGATCATGCGGCAGGGAGGACGCTACGGTGTCAAGCTGCGTGCCAGCGCACCTTCTATCCATATGCTGAGAGCAGATATCGAGACAGTCATCTCTCCTATTGTCGGAAGTGAGAAGCAGAGCGAGGAGATGATCAACTATCTGTTGCAAGAGTTTGAAGGGGACACTAAAAAAATCTGGGAGTCCAATATCTTCGGAAGATCCTTCCACGAACTAGTGAACGAGGACCTTCAGGCTAAACTCAGCCGAATGCCGGAGGATGCCAGGGTAAAACTGAGGGAAACTCTGGAACGCATTATCAACGAAGGCACTGGCGGACTGATCTGCATTATTCTTTGACAAAATGGCGCAGCCTCGAATTGGCTGCGCCATTTGAAATCAATACCGCTATATAAATGGCAAATAACTACCATGATCTTGTGTAAAAGTCATTTCTTTTCCTTGATGTGGGCCAACGGATTCATGGCAGCCGCATCAGCCAGATTTTCGCTGCTGACATGGGTGTAGATCTGGGTGGTATTGAGATGATCGTGACCCAGCACCTCCTGAAGGGTTCGGACATCCACGCCACTTTGCAGCATGAGCGTAGCTGCGGTGTGGCGAAGCTTATGAGCTGAATAGAGGGAGGGATCCAAACCGGCGGCAGCAAGATTATTCTTGACCAGAAGATGAACTGCACTTTTCGAAATGCGTTTCCGCTGGTTGCTGACAAAAAGCGCATCCGGCTCGATCAGTGTCATTCCATTTCTGACAATCAAATAGTTGTCTAAAGCGTCCATACAGCTGTCATTTAAGTATAAAATTCGCTCTTTATTGCCTTTGCCTAGCACTCGAACAGTGTTACCGTGGATGTCGGATACATTTAATCCGACCAGCTCAGAGATTCGAAGGCCGCAGTTTAGAAACAACACCAGAATACAGTAATCTCGCTCCGGATTTTTTCCCTGAACGGATTGCAACAAACGGACGGACTCTTCCAGCGTCAAATATCTGGGCAGCGATTTACGCACCTTGGGAGAGTCCAGATCCTGAATGGGATTTTCCTCCAAAAGATGCGTCTTAATGGTCAGATACTTGAATAGAGACCGAATGGCGGAAATTTTTCTGGCACGGGAGGCTTCATTCAAGCCTTTCTCACGATTCAAATAGGTCAGATAACTGTAGACATCGCTCAGAGAGACTGTTCTGATCAATGCAATATCAACATCGTCAACAGGAATTTCGGTGTCGGGTGTGTCCCGTGGCACAATGCGTTTTAGACGCTTGATGTAACGAAAAAAACCTCGTAAGTCAAGACAATATTCGTCAACGGTGTGATTGGAATGTCCTTTGACCGATTCGTGGTAGGCTAAAAAATCGCAAAGCAATGGCGATGCAAACTCTCTGTAATCCATATTTACCGGGAAAAGCCCGTTTCTACCTCCCTCAACCTGAACAAAATTTTTATTTTTATTTTGTTCAGGTTTGTGTATTTGTTGATCAGGATCGCCCTGCACTCTCCTCTCGCCCCTTGTGCATTAAGATAAGCTGCAAGCTATGATTCATCCTTCCGTTCTCGAAACAACAGGTATCGTTGAATGACGACACCTGTGGGCTTCGTATCAATTTGCTGTTTCGATTCAGCCGCAGTTCTCACTTCCCTTAGGAAACGATCTCCGTCAACAGCTCAGCACCGCCAGCGCTTCTTTGATATTACGCACCGGGATCAGTTGAATCCCCGGCAGGTCGATCTCTTTGACGCCTCTTGCAGGAACCAGACATTTAGTAAAGCCCAGACGACGGATTTCGGACAGTCGTTGTCCCAAAACGCTGACACTGCGGATCTCTCCTGTTAGCCCTACCTCTCCCACTGCGGCAAGATCCTCCGGAACCGGCTGATCCCGAAAACAGGATGCGACCGCCAATACCGTAGCCAAATCCGCCGCAGGCTCGTTCAAGTTGAGTCCTCCGACTACATTGATGTAGGCATCACAATTACCGATGCGAAGTCCGCCACGCTTTTCTAAAACGGCCAACAAAAGCGTGGCTCGATTATAATCAAGTCCGTTACTGGTTCTGCGAGGTACAGCATAGCTGGTCGGCGTGACCAGTGCTTGCACCTCTGCAAGAACCGGCCGAACGCCCTCCATGACACAGGTAACGCAACTGCCCGGGATACCGGTAGGACGTCCGGAGAGCAGCATCTCAGAGGGATTCGGCACCTCCCTTAAACCCATGTCCAGCATTTCAAAGACACCAATCTCATCCGTTGCGCCAAAACGATTCTTTGTGGCACGCAGAATGCGGTAGGCAAGGTTTTGCTCCCCCTCAAAGGACAGCACGCAGTCGACAATATGCTCCAGAACCTTGGGTCCGGCAATAGAACCCTCTTTATTGATATGTCCAATCACAAAGACGGTAATACCTTTCCCCTTCGCCAGCTCCATCAGGCTCATGGCGCAGGCCTTCACCTGAGCGACACTGCCGGGCAGAGAGTCGGACCCGTCCTGATACATGGTCTGAATGGAGTCCACGATCAGAATCTCCGGAGAGACTTGCTCCACGCTGTCTAGCATACGGGTCAGATTGGTCTCTGCAAGAAGATACATCCCCTCCCCTGCCACGCCCAGTCGCTGCGCCCGCAGTTTGATCTGCCGGGCAGACTCCTCGCCGGAGACATAAAGCACCTTGTAATTGTGAGAAAGCGTGTCACAGATTTGCAGCATCAGGGTGGACTTGCCAATGCCAGGGCTGCCGCCAACCAATACCAGCGACCCCTGCACGGCGCCACCGCCCAAGACTCTGTCCAGTTCCCCCATGCCGGTATGAAACCGGATCTCCTCCGCCGTTTCCACCTGAGATAAGGCAAGCACCTGACCGCCCCTCCCGCCAACGGAGACAGACGGGACGGGAGACTTTGCGGCAACGGCTGGCTGCTCCACAATGGTATTCCAGCTCCCACAGCAGGGACATCTTCCCTGCCACTTTGGAAATTCATTTCCGCAATTGGTACAGTAAAAAACGGTTTTTGCTTTCATAATTCACCTTTTCTGACAGTATATCTTCATTTATTGTTCAATTTCCTGCAGGTAAGATCCGATGAGGACAATAGAAAGCCGCCTCTGGTAGTCCTCTGTCTGCAGCAGCGCATCCTCTTCCGGATTAGAAAGAAATCCGCACTCTACCAAAATTGCGGGACATTGGATATGACTCATTAAATAGATCTCCTCCGGAATCTCCTTCGCCTGACGATCATTTCCCGGTGCGACAGAGCTTCGCAGCAGCTCCTGCGTCTCAAGTGCCCAAAGCCTGCTCGGCTCATCCGGACGATAAAAAACCTGTGCGCCGGAATAACGGGCGTTTGTAAACTGATTTTGGTGGATACTGAGCAAATATGCGCTTTCAGTACTGTTGACAATCTCCACACGACGCTGCAGGTCACTGCGCTTCTTTTCCCGCAAGGTTTCAGCCTCTGGCCCAGCCAGAGAGACGTCATCGGTGCGAAGTAGCGTAACCGGCACACCAAAAAGTCCGGCTACCTGATCACATTTAATGGCAATTGATAGATTGATGCCGCTCTCCGGAACGCCGGAAACGGACACTGCTCCCCCATCCTCTCCCCCGTGCCCCGGGTCAATGACCAGCACACTGCCGCTTCGCCCGGTGGGAGAAAAAACAGTCTGTGTCATTTGGAGACGGCCGCTGAAAAGTACAAAGGATGACATTGCCGCTGCCAGCGTCAGCGCACACAGTGCCTTGCATTTTGTTTTACGATCCATAACATCCCCTCCTGTGGGATTTTATGAGGAGGGATGTCTCTTTAAAACATAGTGTAGCACGAAATAGGGGGCAGATTCAATAGCAAAACAGCTGTCAACTTGCGTCGAAACGAGCATAGAATGGTTTAGAGGTGTGATAACCACACCGCTAAAGGAGGAAAACACATTGAAAGATGAGCAACAAAGAATATGCCCGGAGGGATGCGGCACACTGCCTGAGTGCGCACCGCTGTCCGTTCCTTTTGTCCCTTTCCAGCAGGAGGGCGAAAAGAAGTACGGCAAAACAGACGCACTGGCTCAGGGAACCTTGTTTCCCGGACTGAATCTGCCCTTCCATCTTCAGGTCAAAGGCGAACCTGTCCCTAAGACGCCTCTATCAGAGCTTCAGGCGCTGAGCTTTGTCCTGACTGAGCTGGGACTATATCTGGATACCCACCCCGAGGACAAAGAGGCATTTCAGCTATTCCAAAAATATGCCGCCTTGGAGAAGGAAGGCAGAATCCGCTACGAGGAGCAGTATGGTCCTCTGCAGCAGGTCAGTGCGGCGATGGACGATCACTACACATGGATCTGTGATCCGTGGCCTTGGAACTTCAAGGAGGCGTCAAAATAATGTTTATTTACGACAAAAAATTACAATATCCTGTTCGTATCCAGAACACCAACCCAAAGCTGGCCTCCATTATCATCAGTCAGTACGGCGGACCGGACGGAGAGCTTGGTGCCTCTCTGCGTTATCTGAGCCAGCGCTATTCCATGCCCTATCCGGAGGTAAAGGCGCTTTTAACCGATATTGGTACAGAGGAACTGGGACATCTGGAGATGGTTGCTTCTATCGTCCACCAGCTCACACGGAAGTTGTCCGATCAGCAGATTCAAAACAGCAATTTTGCACCCTATTTTGTCGATCATACTACCGGTGTGTATCCGACAGCAGCCTCCGGCTTCCCGTGGTCGGCAGCAAGCATACAGGTAACGGGTGACGTGATTGCCGATCTGACGGAGGATCTGGCAGCTGAGCAGAAAGCACGGGTGACCTACGACAACATCCTGCGTCTTTCGGATGATCCCGATGTCAACGATGTCATTCGCTTCCTGCGTCAGCGTGAGATCGTGCATTTTCAACGCTTCGGCGAAGCCTTGGAGAAGGTCAGAGAACGGCTCGACAGAAAGAACGTCTACCTCACTAACCCGGCATTTGACAAATAATACTCCCATATGCGCTCCTTACACAGACAGCCCGTCGTTTTTGACGGGCTGTCTGTACGCAGAGAAAATCGGGCCATATCACAATGATATAGCCCGATTTTATGATCGGAGTGTCGGGATTCGAACCCGAGGCCTCTTGGACCCGAACCAAGCGCGATACCAAGCTTCGCCACACCCCGACGCAGCTTATTTAGTATAGCTGTTCTTTCCTGCAAAGTCAAGGTTTTCTGAGAAATCATTTTTTTACTTGTTTCTGCTCTGTTTTCCATATACTTCTGTTGCTTTTTCCTGCATTGTATTGTATAATGTGGTTACATTTAGTTACAAACCGCCGAAATATGTCTAAAATTACTCAGATTACATGGAGAATGACATGAAAAGACGCATTTTGACTCGCATCCTATCCGCTTTTATGGCTGCCATCCTTGTGGTGGAGCTGCTTCCTGCCCCGGCTTTTGCATCCGATGCCGATCTTCCAGAGGAGGATATCTCTGCTGACGCGCCCTTGGGAGATACTACCTCCGAAGAAATCCCCGCTGTGCCGGAGGAAAGCTCTGATCCGATAGAGACAGACATTGACACGGAACAGTCCTCAGAGGAGGACCCTCCTGACGAAGATCCTTCCTCTGACGAGGCTGAGGAACCTCAGCGGCCGGAAGAAGATCCTTCTGATGTGGACACACCCTCTGATCACGGCGATTTTCAGAGCAATGAGGAGCTCCCCGGTGAAGATGCACCTCTCACCTCTGAGGAAAGAGAGGATCCAGAGAACGACGAGGTTTCAGAGCAGGACACGGAAACTCCAAAAGAAGACGAAGAGCCACCGAAAGAGGACGGAGAGCTCCGGGATGAGGAAACCGCGGATAATGAAACTGCAGATGAGGAAACAGCAGATGATGAAACTGCAGATGAGGAAGATGCGCTGTCTGAGGAGGAAGTGGAAGGACTGCGCCAGCAGGCGATCATGGACGAACTGGATCAGCTTTTGATCAGCCTGAACAGCAGCAGACGCCGCGCTCCTGCCAAGGCCAGTTTTGAGGATCAGCTGGCACAGTTCCCTGACAGCTACCAGCCTGCGCTAAAGGCGCTTCATGCCACCCATCCCAACTGGACCTTTGTTGCAGTCGATACAGGTCTGGATTGGAATGCTGCCGTCAACACCGAATACGGCAGCAGGAGCACCATGGAATATAATTACGGCCCCGCAAATGTTGCAAACCATCTGCTGCTCAATAACCACAATACCTATTACAGTTCCGGCAGCTACAGCAGTACCAATCACTATCGTCCTATTGATGGGCGTTTTGTCAGTGCCAGCCGGGCAGCTATCGCCTATTATATGGATCCTCGGAATTTCCTGGACGACAAGTATATTTTCCAGTTTGAGGATCAGCAATTTAATAACAGTGTGGAGAAGAGCGGCGTATCTACCATCCTGCTCAGCGGCTGCAATACATCCACCGGACTGGCTAAAATTACGACCTATGTGACCACTGCCGGCAAGACGAAATCTTTGTCAGAACTCTCCTCTGTCTATGGCGAGGATTACCCTACCGTGATCTACAATATCGGTAAAGTGACAAATGTCAGCCCCTATTTTCTGGCCAGCAAGATCGTACAAGAGACAAGTGCTAATACCACCAGCTCAGTCATCAGCGGCACAGTATCCGGCTATGTCGGTTACTACAATTTCTACAATATCGGATCCACTGCGGATGCCAACGGCAAAGCCTATATCAACGGCCTGAAATACGCTAAGAATCATGACTGGTTCAACCCCATTGTTGCACTGAAAGGCGGAGCGGAGTTCCTGGCCGATAAATACATCAGCAAGGGTCAGAATACCGCCTACTATATGCGATTTAACGTCAGTCCGGATCGCTACTATACCGCCTACGCTCACCAGTATATGTCCGCACTCCCGGCCTCGGCAGCGGAAGGCTCCAAAACCGCCACCGGCTACCGCACCATCGGTGCAATGAACAGTGCGTTCCTCTTTTATATTCCCATCTATAAAAACATGCCGGATCAGACTGCTACCGTCAATCTGACCCCCACTACCAAGGGAAAAACTACCTCGAAGGTCACACTATATAAAGAGCCTTCCATTTCCGGCTCTTACCTCACATCCGTCCCCTCCGGAACCGACGTGACCATTTTGGGCGGTACTGTCACTTCCACTGACGGATATCAGAACCGCATCTATTACCCCTACTGGTATCAGGTCAAGGTCACTGTCTCCGGTAAGAGCTATACCGGCTATATCTATGAACAGGCAATCAGTGTCAACTCTGTCTATAATCTGAAAAAAGGCTCGACCAAAAGCATCAAGACAGTACTCTCCACTACCGGAAATGTCGGAACGATCTATTATGAGACCAGTGATCCGGCTGTTGCCACAGTCTCCGATTCCGGCGTTGTTACGGCAATTGCCAACGGAAGTTGCACCATCTACGCCATCAGCGGCGGCGGCAGCTTTGACGCCATTGGCATCACCGTCTCCAGCAGCGGAGCCACCAGTGTCGCCATAGATGAGCCGGCGCTGACCTCAATCAGCAATACAACCGGCGGCATAAAGATCGGATGGAAGGCAGTTTCGGGAGCAACGCTTTATCGGGTTTATCGAAAGACCGCCGACTCTAATTGGAGCCGGATTGCAGAGGTGACAACCACCTCCTTTACAGATGGCACTGCCAAATCCGGCACTTCATACACCTACACCGTACGGGCACTTTCCGGCAGTGTGATCTCTACCTACGATGAAACAGGACTTTCTGTCCGTTTCCTAAAAGCTCCCTCACTTCTCTCCGCCACGGCCACCTCTAATGGCATTACCGTTAAGTGGGGGGAGACTCCTGGCGCAAATGGATACAATATCTATCGTAAGGTAACCGGCGGCAGTTGGGAAAGGATCGCCACAGTCAGCTCCTCCTCTACATCCTTTTTGGATTGTGAGCGGATGGTCTCCGGCACAACCTATATCTACACGGTTCGAGCCTATTACGGCAGCGGGCTTTCCTCTTTTTACGCCAACGGGATCTCTGCAAAGGCGACACTCAGTTCTCTTACCGCACCGAAATTAAAGTCCATCAGCAACACTTCCAACGGAATCAGGATTACCTGGGACGCAGTCTCCGGCGCCCAAAGCTACCGTGTCTACCGAAAGACCGGCAACTCCGGCTGGAGCCGTGTTGCTGTGGGCAGCGCGACCTCCTTCACCGATACTGCTGTCGCTAACGACACCGTCTATACCTACACCGTTCGAGCAGAATCCGGCAGCAAGCTCTCTGGCTATGACGCTTCAGGCCTTACCTATCGCTACCTGAAACCCCCATCCCTTGCCTCGGCTAAAGCATCTGCCAACAGCATCACCGTTACATGGAAGCAGGTTCCCGGTGCTCAAGGCTATTACGTCTATCGGAAGGTTTCCGGCGGGAATTGGAGTTTCATCAAAACAATCTCCTCTGGTTCCACCGTCTCCTATACAGATAATGGGGGGTTGGTCTCTGGCACAACCTATATCTACACTGTCTTGGCATATAGTGACCGTTATCGTTCCTCGTTTGTGTCTGCCGGTGTCTCTGCAAAAGCATCATCAGCCTATCAAATCAACTTGGCAACGCCCACACTCAAGGCTATCAGCAACACTCTTTCCGGTGTAACTGCCAGCTGGAATCCGGTTTCCGGTGCAGAGAAATACCGCGTCTATCGGAAAACCTTCAATACAAATTGGGTCAATCTGGCAGACGTTACTTCAACCTCCTACGCAGATACGACAACCGTCTCCGGGACAACTTATTACTACACCGTTCGAGCTCTGGCAGGCAATACCCAGTCCGGCTACAATGCTGCCGGTCTCTCCATCTGTTATCTGAAAGCGCCTTCTCTGACTTCTGCAGTCGCCTCCTCTAACAGCATCACAGTGAAATGGGAGAAGGTATCCGGCGCTCATGGATATCAGGTCTATCGCAGAACTACCGGTTCAAACTGGGCACGTATTGCCAATATCTCCTCCGGCTCCACTGTCTCCTACACGGATAACAGCGTTCTGGTCTCCGGCACTACATATTACTACACCGTCCGATCTGTTTATGGCTCTTATCTCTCCTCCTATTTCAACTCGGGTATATCTGCCAAAATAAGTTCCGGCAGCAGCAATTCAAATTTGAAGAATTATATCGCAAACGGCAAACTCAACTACCGCACCGGTCCGGGATTCGATTATTCCATTGCCGGAAGTGTGGCTTCCCGTACGACAGTGCAAGTGGTTTCTGACTCGGATGTTAATGTGAATGGCTCAATTTGGTACAAGGTATATATCAACGGAAAGTACTATTACATGCTCTCGGATTACCTGAGACCAGCCGGTACATCCACTTCTTCCCTTGGTACCCCCACGCTTAAGTCCATCTCCAATGCGGTGAATGGTGTGACCGTCACATGGAGTGCGATTTCGGGTGCTCAGAATTATCGAATCTATCGCAAGACCTCCGGCACAAATTGGAATAAAATTGCTGATGTAAAGACAGTGAGCTATACAGACACCTCTGCAATCTCCGGCACTACCTATTTCTATACGGTACGGGCTGTTTCCGGCAGTTCCATTTCGGGTTACAACACTTCTGGGCTCTCCATTTGCTATCTTAAGACGCCTACCTTGACCTCGGCGTCTGCCGCCTCCAGCGGCATCACTGTCAAGTGGGAGAAGATATCAGGCGCTAAAGGCTACTACATCTATCGAAAAACCTCCGGCTCTGGTTGGAGCAGAGTTGGGCAGGTTAACTCCGGTAGCACTGTTTCCTACCTGGATAACAGCAGCTTAACCTCCTCCGCGACCTATATCTATACTGTCCGTGCTTATTCTGGCTCCTCTCTCTCCTCTTTTGTCAGTACCGGCGTATCTGCCAAAGCAGTGAGTAACTCGAATCTAATCAATTATGTCACAACGGGTATGCTCAACTACCGCACCGGTCCCGGCTCCAACTATTCCCTGGCCGGAACTTTGGATGAAGGTAAGACCGTGCAGGTTGTATCCGGCTCCGGCGTTGATGTGAATGGTACGATTTGGTATAAGATTTATTACAATGGCAGCTACTATTATATGTCCTCCAAATTCCTGAAAAAGGTTTGACTTCCTGCATCATATAAGAGATCCCCTTCGCAAGCGCATCAAAGTGCTTTGCGAAGGGGATCTTGCATTTATAAGGTTCTATAATAAATGTTGGGGTCGGGTGTACAGACACCCGACCCTGTTTTTGAAAAAAGAGTAGAGCATAAAGAAGAAATCCTTTAGAATAGAAGT
>CACYLC010000013.1 GCA_902775105.1 Oscillospiraceae bacterium | reverse complement strand
ACTTCTATTCTAAAGGATTTCTTCTTTATGCTCTACTCTTTTTTCAAAAACAGGGTCGGGTGTCTGTACACCCGACCCCAACATTTATTATAGAACCTTTTAAACTTGGGGGCAAAACGGGAAATGAGGCCCATTTTATGGAAAAGGCAAATTACTTGTGTTATAATGCGATATTATACCATTCCAATCGCCCCGGAGGAGCCAGAAAATGAGCCACATCGAAGTTATTACCAGCCGCACAAACCCGCTGGTGTCTCAAATCCGCAAGCTGGAAAAGGACAGAGCTTACCGCCGGGAGACAGGGCTGTTCCTCTGCGACGGCGTCAAGCTCTATGAAGAGGCTCTCCGCTGGGGGGCGGATATCCAGACCGTCCTCTTTACTCCTGACCGACGTCCGCAGCAGTTTCCCCGGGGCGTCCGAGCTGTTCAGGTGCCGGAGGGGCTGATGAGCGCCCTCTCTCCCGCCAAGACGCCTCAGGGACTGCTCTTTCTCTGCCGTCAGCCCCGGACACAGCTGCCCGGCAAGCTGACCGGGAGCCGCTATCTGGTGCTGGACGGCTTGCAGGACCCGGGCAACGTGGGTACCATCTGGCGCACGGCAGACGCCTTTGGGACGGACGGCCTGATTCTGACCCGCAGCTGCGCTGACCCGTGGCACAGCAAGACGGTACGGGCCACCATGGGAGCCGCCTTCCGCCTGCCGGTATGGGAGTCGGAGCCGGAGATGTTGGCAAAGGCGCTGAACGAGGCAAATATCCCGCTCTACGGCACCTGCCTGCGGGAGGATACAGTAGACCTCCGCAGCTACGACGGAGGCCCTGCCGCTGTGGTCATCGGCAACGAGGGTAACGGCATCTCTGATGAGGTGTTGAGGCTCTGCTGCCGGACGTGGAAGATCCCTATGGAATCAAAGTGCGAATCCCTCAACGCTGCAGCTGCAGCCGCTGTGGTGCTGTGGGAGTTATACCGGAGATAAGAGAGGTGTATGATATGGTGACAAACGTCAAATACTGGCTGTGGCTGACTGATCTGCTGGAGCCTGCCGATGCGTGGCAGGTATTTTGTCATTTCGGCTCTCCGGAGCAGGCCTATTTTGCCGACCCGGAGGAGTATGAGCGCATGGAGAGCCTCTCACCCCGACAGCGTGCCCTTTTGCGGGACAAGTCCGTCACCGCCGCAGAGCAGATCATGGCTCGGTGCGATAGTCGGAACATCCGCATTCTCACCTATCACGACACCGATTTTCCCGAGCGCCTGCGCAACATCGAGACGCCGCCGCTGGTGCTCTATCTCCGGGGGAAGATGGTTCGCTTTGACGAGCGGGCGGTCATTGCCTTCGCAGGCACCCGGAGAGCCACGCCCTACGGTGTAAAAAATGCCAATGATTTTGCCAGAGACGTTACCCGCTCCGGCGGCGTGGTGGCCACCGGAATTGTGGGCGGCTGTGACGAAAATGCAGTCCTCGGCGCCCTGCTGGGCGGAGGGCCGCTGGTCTGCTTGGTGGCAGGCGGGGTGGATGTGCCCTATTATGACACAGAGGGAAACCGCCGTCTGCTGGAGGATGTGGCCGCTGTGGGCGCTATCGTCAGCGAAAACCCGCCCGGAACCTCCCACAAGGGCGCCTACTTCCGCCGGAGGAACACGATTCTCTGCGGCCTTGCCGTGGGTGTGCTCTGCGTGGAGGCAGGGGAGCGGAGCGGCACACTGGGCGTGGCCAGCCTCGCTGCGGAGCAGGGAAAGGATGTCTTTGCCATCCCCGCCAATTTAAGC
Source organism: Oscillospiraceae bacterium (assembly GCA_902775105.1). Classification (GTDB taxonomy): domain Bacteria; phylum Bacillota; class Clostridia; order Oscillospirales; family Oscillospiraceae; genus Onthomonas. The sequence continues at coordinate 31,080 of CACYLC010000013.1, read as the reverse complement.
TCCCCCATGTCGGCAGGCACCAACGAGCTGCTGCGACAGGGGCTGGCCGCTCCCGTCCTCTCTGCGGGGGACATTTTGAGCCGCTATTCCTATCTCCTCCCTCCACAGAAAAGAGAGCCGGACTTCACCCGCTGGCGTGTGGTGCATATCCCGGGCAAAAAGCGTACCTCTCCCCGTCCCGATCCGGCGGCGACCTCCGCTCAAGCCGAGAAAAAATCCGCCGCGCCCCGAGCGGAAACAGCAGATTTGCCGGAAAAAAGGGTTGACACGTTACCAAACTCCCGCTATATTGAGTTATTAGACACTTCCGACCGCTGGACAGAGGAGGAAAAGGCGCTGCTCAAGGCGCTGATTCCCGGCCCTGCCACAGTGGAAGCGCTCATCGCCGCCACCGGGCTGAACGCCGGTCTGGCCTCGGCCAATCTGACCATGCTGGCGGTGAACGGCGCCGTTGAGGAATGCTCCGGCGGCCGGTTCCGGCTGCTCACCGAGGGGCTCTTCGGAACGGAGGTCTTATATTAACTCATCTGCGGGCGGATCTGGATTCGCCCCACTTTATAAGGGCGGAGCGTCATCCGTCCCGATTCGGAGGCTAATCATCTATGGCAAAAACCGATTTGGTCATTGTCGAGTCCCCGGCAAAGGCCAAGACCATTGGGAAATATCTGGGTCCCGGCTATCAGGTCAAGGCATCTATGGGCCACGTCCGTGACCTCCCCAAGAGCAAGCTGGGCGTAGACATCGAAGGCGGCTTTGTCCCCAACTACCAGCCCATCAAGGGCAAGGAGGAGACCATTGCCGACCTGACGAAGGCTGCCAAAAAAAGCGGCAAGATTTATCTCGCAACCGACCCGGACCGTGAGGGAGAGGCCATCTCCTGGCATCTGAAGGAGCTGTTGGGCATTCCCGACGACAAGACCTACCGGGTCACGTTTAACGAGATCACCAAAAAGGTGGTCAATGAATCCATTCAGCATCCCCGTGCCATTGACCAGGATCTGGTGGACGCTCAGCAGGCCCGGCGGCTGCTGGATCGCATCGTGGGCTATCAGCTCTCTCCCCTCCTCTGGCGGAAGATCAGAAGGGGACTCTCTGCCGGACGGGTGCAGTCTGTGGCCACCCGGCTGGTGGTGGATCGGGAGAACGAGATCCGTGCCTTTGTCCCCCAGGAATACTGGTCCATCGACGTGACGCTGGACCGGATCGCCCCCAATAGCGGCCGCTTTCAGGCGCATTACCACGGGGAAGGGAAGAAAAAGGCGGAACTGAACAGCGCAGAGGAGGTGGATGCCGTCCTTGCGGATATTCGGGTGAATCCCTTCATCGTCACCGGCGTCAAGCGGCAGGAGAAGCAGCGTCAGCCGGCGCCTCCCTTCACCACCTCCACCCTCCAGCAGGAGGCCAGCCGCAAGCTGAATATGACCCCCCGCCGGACCATGTCCATCGCCCAGCAGCTCTATGAGGGCGTGGATATTGCGGGAGAGGGCACCGTCGGCCTCATCACCTATATGAGAACCGACTCTCTCCGCCTGTCCGACGAGGCTGTGGCCGCCGCCCGGAGCTTTCTCTCCGCTCGCTACGGCAAAGACTATATCCCTGCAAGCCCCAGAGTGTATAAGGCCAAGGCCGGCGCTCAGGACGCCCACGAGGCCATCCGCCCCACCAACGTGGAGCTGACGCCGGAGGCCGTCCGGGGCAGCCTGACGGCGGAGCAGCTCCGGCTCTACAAACTGATCTGGAGCCGTTTCCTCGCCTGTCAGATGTCTAACGCCGTCTTTGACAGCGTTTCCATTGATGTCAATTCCGGCACACACCTGTTCCGAGCCACCCACTCTTCCCTCAAATTCTCCGGTTTTACCGCCGTCTATGTGGAGGGCAAGGATGAGGGGGAGGAGGCCATGGGCTCTCCGCTGCCCGATCTGAAGGAGCAGGAGGAGGTGCGGCTTGCCGATACCCAGCAGGCGCAGCACTTCACTCAGCCTCCCGCCCGGTTTACCGAGGCATCGCTGATTAAGCTGCTGGAGGAAAAGGGCATCGGACGGCCCTCCACCTACGCCCCCACCGTATCCACCATTCTCGACCGGGAATATGTGGTGAAAGAGGGCAAGGCGCTCCGTCCCACGCCGCTGGGCGAGGTGGTGAACGGGCTGATGATGGACAAGTTTACGGATATCGTCGATCCCGACTTCACCGCCAAGATGGAGAATGAGCTGGACAGCGTGGAGGTAGGCAAGGAGAACTGGAAGGACGTGCTTGCCCAGTTCTACGGAGATTTCTCCCGGGAGCTGGCTCAAGCGGAGCAGGATCTGGACGGGGAGCGCATTAAGATCCCCGCCGAGGAATCCGACGAGATCTGCGACGTCTGCGGACGCAAAATGGTCATCAAATCCGGCCGGTTTGGCCGGTTCCTGGCCTGTCCCGGCTATCCGGAGTGCACCTTTACAAAGCCGCTGGTCATTGAGATGCCCGGCAAGTGCCCCAAGTGCGGCAGCCGTATTTTGAAAAAGACCAGCCGCAACGGCTATACCTACTACGGCTGTGAGCGGAATAAGGTGGTCAAGGGGGAACCCTGCGACTTTATGACCTGGGACGTCCCGGTGAAGGACAACTGCCCTGTCTGCGGCAAGACCATGTTCAAGCTCTCCGGCAGAGGGTTTAAGAAGCCCTTCTGCGTCAACGAGAGCTGCCCCAACTTTCTCCCCGAGGATCAGCGGGGCTACCGCAAAAAGAAGGAGGGCACCGAAGGCGGCGAGACAGCTGCCGCTGAGGAAAAGACCGCTCAAACCACGAAGGCGGCCAAACCCGCCAAAGGCAAAAAGGCCGCATCTAAGACGGCAAGCCGTAAAACCCCGGCAAAAAAGACTGCTGCAAAGGCCGCTGACCGTCCCAAACGCCAGATGACCGAGGCCCAGAAGGCTGCCCTTGCGGCAGGACGGGAGAAGGCTCGTCTCAACCGGGAGGCGGCAAAGCGTGCCAAAGAGCAGTCGGAGGGCTGAGGAATGGAACCAGTCAAAGTGATCGGCGCAGGCCTTGCAGGCTGTGAGGCGGCGTGGCAGCTGGCAAAACGAAACATTCCCGTGACGCTCTATGAGATGAAGCCCCATAAGCGCACCCCCGCCCACCAGAGCGACGACTTTGCCGAGCTGATCTGCTCCAACTCCCTGAGAGCCAACAACGTGGAAAACGCCGTGGGACTGCTGAAAGAGGAGATGCGCCGCTGCGACTCCCTCATTCTCGCCTGCGCTGACAGGCATCAGGTGCCGGCGGGCGGGGCGCTGGCAGTAGACCGCTACGGCTTTTCCGGCGCTGTTACCGAGGCGATCCGCAGTCATCCCCTTATCACGGTTGTGGAGGAGGAGCTGACCGCCATTCCGGAGGAGGGGGAGGTTGTCATTGCCTCCGGTCCCCTGACCTCAGAGCCACTGGCGGAGGACATCTCCCGCCGGTTCCCCGGTCAGAATGACCTCCACTTCTTTGATGCTGTGGCGCCCCTTGTCAGCTTTGAGAGCATCGACATGGAAAAGGCGTGGTTCGGCTCCCGCTACGACAAGGGGACGGCGGACTACATCAACTGCCCCATGACACGGGAGGAGTACGACGCCTTTTGGACGGAGCTGTGTTCGGCTCGTGAGGCGCAGCTCCACGGGTTTGAGGATGCCTCCGTCTTTGAGGGCTGTATGCCGGTGGAGGTCATGGCCCGCAGAGGGCATGATACCCTGTGCTACGGACCGCTGAAGCCGGTGGGGCTCACCGATCCCCGGCACCCCGATGGGAAAAACTATGCCGTCGTCCAGCTTCGCAAGGACAACGCAAACGGCAGCGTGTACAATATTGTGGGCTTCCAGACCCATCTGGCCTGGCCGGAGCAGAAGCGGGTGTTTTCCATGATCCCCGGTCTGGAAAACGCGGAATTTCTCCGCTACGGCGTTATGCACCGGAATACCTATCTGGACTCGCCCCGGCTGCTCAATCACTATTATCAGGTGGTTTCCGAACCGCGGCTCACTTTCGCCGGACAGATCACCGGCGTGGAGGGCTATGTGGAGTCCGCCGCCTCCGGGCTTGTGGCCGGGGTGGAGCTGGCACATCGGTTGCTGGGACTTGCGGCTGTGGATTTTCCCAGAGAGACGGCGCTGGGCGCTCTGGCGCACTACGTCAGTGACGAGAGCGTAGTGGATTTCCAGCCCATGAACGTCAATTTCGGCATCATTCCCCCGCTGGGCTACCGGGTGAAGGGAAAGCGGAACAAAAACGCTGCTCTTGCACAGCGGAGCTTGGAGATTTTGGAGACATTGACACTTTAATCAATGCTTGCCCGTTCGGGCGGGCAAGGCCCGCCCCTACCCCTTTCTCGTACAGTGGGTAGGCGCGACCCTTGGTCGCCCGCCGACAACGATTTAGTTCCAAAGGAGGACAACCCATGAGAATCATCATTGACGCAATGGGCGGCGATCTTGCCCCCAAGGAACCTATTCTCGGCGCCATTATGGCCCGGAACGAGTTCGGCTGCAACATCACGCTGGTGGGGCAGGAGGACAAGATCCGCAAGGTTCTGGAGCAGGGCAAAATCCAGCTTCCCCCCGGCATCGACATCGTCAATGCCACCGAGGTCATTGAGATCTGTGACGATCCCTCCACCGCCTGGCGCAGGAAGAAGGACTCCTCCATCTCCGTGGGCCTTCGGATGCTCCGGGACGGGGAAGGAGATGCCTTTATCTCCGCCGGCAGCACCGGCGCTCTTCTGGCGGCGGGCACCATGATTGTCAAGCGCATTCCCGGCGTCCGCAGAGCGGCGGTCGCCCCCATCGTCCCCACCGGGGCAGGCGGCGCTGTGCTGATCGATGCAGGAGCCAACAGCGAGTGTACCCCGGAATATATGTGCCAGTTTGCCCTGATGGGATCCTTCTACGCCGAGCGGGTGCTGGGACGGGAGAATCCCAAGGTGGGTCTGGTCAACATCGGCGCCGAGCCCAGCAAGGGCAATGAGCTGTACAAGCTGGTCAACTCCATGCTCACTGAGGCGGGAAAGGAAGGACACCTGAATTTTGTGGGCAATATGGAGCCGGTCCAGCTGGCCAGTGCCGACGCCTGCGACGTCATTGTGGCTGACGGATTTACCGGCAATATCCTCCTGAAAACCATGGAGGGCACTGCCACCTTTATCGTACACGCCCTCAAGGATCTCTTTACCACCAATGCCAAGACCAAAATGGGCTATCTGATGCTCAGGCGGCATATGGGCAGCTTTAAAAAGGTACTGGACAGCCGGGAGACGGGCGGCACTGCCCTTCTGGGTCTGCGCAAGCCGGTATTTAAGGCTCACGGATCTTCCGATGCCTACGCCATCTGCCGGGCTGTGGGCAAGGCGGTGGAGTTTGTGGACGCGGATATCGTGGACGCCATTGCCGAGCATGTCTCCAGCCTGCAGCTGACGGGGGAGGAGCAGTGAGTGCCATGAAGCGGTTGGAAGAGACGTTGGGCTACCGCTTTCAGGATCCCAGTCTGCTGGAAAACGCCCTGACCCACAGCTCGTATGCCAATGAGCACCATGGAGGCCATCTCCAGAGCAACGAACGCCTGGAATTTCTGGGAGATTCGGTGCTGGGCATGGTGGTGGCGGATTACCTGTACCGCAATCTCCCTGCCCTGCCGGAGGGAGACCTGACCCGTATCCGGGCGAGCCTTGTCTGTGAGAACAATCTGGTGGTGGTCGCCGGACAGTGGAATTTAGGCGCATACCTCAAGCTGGGCAAGGGCGAGGAGTCCTGCGGCGGCCGGGAGCGCCCCTCGATCCGTGCCGACGCTGTGGAAGCGGTGCTGGCGGCGGTCTATTTGGACGGCGGCATTGCGCAGGCCAGAAAGATCATTCAGAAGTTCATTTTGGACAATATGTCCGAGATGAGCAACGCCGGCCGGGATTTTAAGACCGCCTTGCAGGAGTTCATTCAGCGCAAGAGCGGTCAGACCCTGACCTATCACCTCATTGGTCAGTCCGGCCCCGATCACGCCAAGACCTTTGAGATGGAGGTTCGGCTCAACGGTCAGTCTATTGGCACCGGCAAGGGACGGAGCAAAAAGGATGCCGAGCAGTCCGCGGCCAAGGCCGCACTACGGCTGCTGGAAAAGCCATGATAAAGATCAAACTGCCGCCCATCTTCGGATGGGCGGCAGTCCTTTTCGATTGGATCCAGTTTAGCTTCTTCTGCTCCGGGCGAGGATCTTCAGCAGCCGGATGAAAATGTTGATGATGTCCAGATAGATCTGAGTGGCAGACAGGATGGCGTTTCGTACGGAAGGGGTACACCGGTTGGCTCGCTGCCAGTCAAAGCCCAGATAGAGGGAGAAAATGGCGATGACCAGATAGTCCGCCCATTCGGTGCCGAAGCCCAGCAGAAGCAGGATCAGCTCTGCCACAAGGGTGACCAGCAGGGAGATTCCCAGCGTGGGCCCCAGGGAGAGGAAAAACTGGGGCCTAAAATAGGAGGCTCCGATCATCAGTGCCACAAAGACCGTCGTTCCCAGCAGGGCGCCCAAAACGTCCCGGTAGGACGCCACCGAAACGGCAAGGGAGAGCATGACGCCGATGGGCAGAACCAGCAGATTGTATCCGATGAAATTTACCACAGCGCTGTGAGACGAGCTGAGCACCACCGAGAGAATGACACAGACCACATAGGTCACCAGCAGTCCGATCCATACCACATCGGAGGCATAGTAGAGCAGATCACCAAAGAAATAGCAGATCAGCCCGTCAACGAGAAAGCCGTACAGAAGCAGTCCGCCAATGAGTAAATTATAGGTGGATGCACCCAGCTGCCTGTAATCCAGCAGCTCGGAACGATCCAAATGCAGTGCGTCCATGAAAAGTCAACTCCTTTGTTTCGTTCAGAAAGCACAGCTTACTGACATACCACTTTTATCTTAGTTCCTGCCGGGGGAAAAAACAACCGAATTTTGAATACAAAACCTGACAAATGGTAACAAGCGGCCTCAGTGCGGGAAAATACCGCACTGTGTGTGGCATTTCCCGAGGGATTCTGCTATAATCATACCAAAGAACCGCTGATTCAATCAGCGGTTCCCTGGCAAAGCCATTTTGATCGGAAAGGATGCCGAACGCCATGGACACCTCCATCAACGCCTGTACCGGGCTGGTGGCCTTTTTTGCCCACCCGTGCCATCACTCCAAATCTCCCCTCATGCACAATACTGCCTTTCGTATTCTGGGGCTGAACTACGCCTATCTGGCCTTTGACGTGGATCAGTCCGGGTTGGAGACTGCCGTCACCGCTATGCGCACCCTCAATATGCGGGGGGCGAACCTCTCCATGCCCAACAAGGTGGCGGTCATGGAGTATTTGGACGAAATTGCCCCCGAAGCGGAGCTGGCGGGCGCGGTAAATACCATCGTCAATGAAAACGGACGGCTCATCGGTCACAACACCGACGGCACCGGTTGGATGCGTGCGGTGGGGGAGCTGGGCGTTGCTCTTTCCGGGGAGAAAATGACTATCGTGGGAACCGGCGGCGCCGCTAAGGCCATCATTGCTCAGGCGGCGCTGGACAAGGTGGGGGAGATCTCCGTCTTTAACCGGAGAAGTCCCCGTTGGGGCGAGGCGGATCGGTTTGCTGCCGCTGTTGCCCAGAGGACGGGCTGCAAGCTCACCCTCCACGAGCTGAATACTGCCGATGCCGGCTGCATGGAGCGGCTGCGCAGGGAGATTGCCGATTCCTGCCTGCTCTCCAACGCCACCAACGTGGGTATGGCACAGCTGGAGGGGCAGACCTACATCCCGGATGCCTCCTACTTCCATCCCGGGCTCACCGTTACCGACGCCATTTACAGCCCCAAGGAGACCGCCCTGCTTCAACTGGCAAGGGAGGCGGGCTGTCAGACCCAGAACGGCGATCTGATGGTGCTCTATCAGGGGGCGGCGGCCTTCCGGTACTGGACGGGTCAGGAGATGCCGGTAGAGGACATCAAGCCCCTTCTGGGGATTTAGGAGGGATACGGATGGAACCTGTTATCGTTCGTGGCCTTTCCATTGGTACAGGCCGACCTAAGATCGTTGTCCCCGTCATGGGAGCCGATCCGGCCGAGCTGCTGCAAGCTGCCGAAGCCGTCCGGCACAGTCCCGCCCAGATTGTGGAGTGGCGGCTGGACGGGTTTGAGCGGGTGTTTGACAAGAGCGCCCTGCTGGAATCTGCCGCGGCGCTCTCCGCCGCACTGGGAGATCTCCCCCTGCTGGTTACCTTCCGCACCGACCGGGAGGGCGGGGAGCGGGCCGCCTCGGAATCGGAGTACGCCGCCCTCATTGAGACACTGGCGGACAGCGGCCTGGCAGATCTCATCGATATTGAGCTGTTTACCGGGGAGGATTTTGTCCGCCGGGAGATCGAATTCTGCCACAGCCGGGGCGTCAAGGTCATTGTGTCCAGTCATGAGTTTCATGCCACGCCGCCGAAAGAGGAGCTGACAGCCCGGCTGGAGAAGATGGAGCGGCTGGGCGCTGACCTTGCCAAGCTGGCGGTGATGCCTCAAAGCCCGGAGGATGTGCTGACGCTGCTTGCAGCCACAAGGGAGGCATCCGCCCATGCCGCCCGCCCGGTGGTCACGATGAGCATGGGACGGCTGGGGGCAGTCAGCCGACTTTCCGGGGAGGTCTTTGGCTCCGCCCTGACCTTCGGCGCTGTGGGGCGCAGCTCCGCTCCCGGTCAGGTGGAGGCAGGGGCGCTGGCTCAGATGCTCCTGCTGCTCTCCCCAGAGGGTTGAGACCCACTCTTTTTTCGTAAAATGTTGGATTTTCTGAAAAAAGCTCTTGCAATTCCCCTATTGCTATGTTAAAATAAATTCCTGCGAAATTGTCATCTTCGCTTTGCGGAGATGTTTGAAAGGATGAATGAAAATGTCTGCCCCTCAGATCGTTCTCTCTATTATTGTAGTGATCGCCTGCATGTTCCTGATCGCTGTTGTGCTGCTTCAGTCCGGCAAGAGCAATGGCCTCTCCGGCGCCTTTGGCGGCAGCTTCGATACCTATCTGGGCAAGAATAAGAGCAGCAGCGCAGACGCCCGGCTGGCTCGTCTGACCAAGTGGGTGGGCTTTGTGTTTATGCTGGCTGTACTGGTGCTCAATCTGCTGTAAGCACAAAACGAAGAGATGAAAAGCTGTCGAGTCATTCGGCAGCTTTTTTTTGCGCCCTTTTGAAGAAAAGTACCGTTTATGGGACTTTGCATATCCTATAATAGGAACATCAAAAGACAGCGGACGATGTCGATCGTATGAGAAAGAGGTGTTCCGGATGATGGAGGTAGAATTTCGGTTTGTGAGAGGCCATGTGGAGGTCTATTCCGAGGAGGGGCGGTTCCTCTTTTCTGCCGACACGGTATCTGAGGCTCGGATGGAGCTGATGGAGGATGCTGCCTGAATCCTGTTTGAAACGAAACTGTCCCGAAGGATGTCATTCCTTCGGGACAGTTTTAGCGTGTAAACGGGTTTGCCCACCGTCCGGGGCCCTGGCAGAGAGTTGTCCACTGGCAGTCGCCGCAGATCGTCTCCCGCCGTTTTGCAGAGAGGATGTGCGTCTGCACCTGTTGGGCGAAGTCCAGGAAGGGCAGCTCTGTCCCCTCAGCCAATCCGCAGGCGGCGAGAACTGCATTGTCGTACTGTGCTACCTTGTCCAAAGTGACGCAGCAGCCATCCTGATTATTGGGACAGGCGGAACAGATCTCGTCTGTGTCCACTGTCAAGCGGACGGCGGGATTTTGGAGAAATACCTCCAACATCTGCCCCATGTGAGAATTGAAACCTTCGCTGTACCCCTGACCCACATAGTAAGCAAGACACATGCCGTGGTGGGGACGGATGGGAATGCGCTCGTTATTGGGGCACATAGCGGCGGAGGCGATTGGTGATGACAAAGGCCAGAGCGATCTTCAGGAGATCAAAGGGGATGAAGGGGAAAACGCACCAGCCCAGCACGGTCAGCAGGGTGACGGCTCCGTTGGCGCTGGTGTAGACCACAGTAAACCATGCCGTTCCGAAGGCGTAGCAGACCAGCAGTCCCGCCAGCATGGAGACAATCTGAACCCATGCCTTGCTGCCCCACAGCTTTTCCATGCCCCACATGATGAGGGCAGAGCCGAGAAAGCCGATGATGTAGCCGCCGGTGCTGCCCAGCAGGATGCCGATGCCGCCGGAAAAGCCGCCAAAGACAGGCAGTCCTACCGCACCCAGCAGGATGTAGACCAGCACAGCCAGGGTGCCACGCTTGCCGCCCAGCAGACCCACTGCTACAAACACCGCAAAAGTCTGGAGGGTGAAGGGAATGCTGGTGGGAATGGAGATCCAGGAACAGATGGCTGTCAGCGCCGCAAACAGGGCGATCAGCACCAGATCGAGGACACGCGGGGAGCGCTTTGCCGCTCCGGTTGTTTCGTTACTCATGGAAAAAACCTCCGTCTCAATATTTGTCTCAGAAAATATAGCACAGTAACGGCCTATTGTCAACCCAATAATCCTGTGAGTTTACAATTAAAGCGGCATCTCCGGCAGAACTCGGGGAGGCCGCTTTTTGCGCAACTGGGGGAGAGTGGCGTAAAAAGAGGGGAAAAAGACAGAGAAAATTGGGATTTTGCATTTCGGAACTAGAACGTATGTACTAGAATCGAGACAGGCAACAGGGAAAGGAGAGGATGAATTGAAGCACTGGGAGCTTTGGCAGACGCCTCCATATCTGACGCTGCTGCGGGGTTGGGTGCGAGACGGCGTGCCGGAGCGGGAGATTGCAAGGAGGATGGGACTGAAGCCGCTGGGGCTGACCCTATGGCGGCGGAAGTACCCCGTCCTTGACGAGGCACTGTCTGTGACGGGAGAGATGACCGACTATCAGGTGGAGGATGCGCTCTTGAAAGCGGCAATGGGCTATCGGTACACCGAGGAGAAAACCGAACAGACGGACAAGGGAGAAAAGCTGGTAACCACGGAGAAGGAGGTCAGTCCCAGCGTGACGGCCATCAGTCTGTGGCTCAAGCGGCGGAGACCGGAGGTCTGGGATCGGGAGGAGGAGCCGGAGGAGGAGACGCACCCGAACAATCTCTTTGAAGCCCTTGGAAACTGGCAGGAGGAGGTGCTAACGGGAGATGCAGTATCGGACATTCAGCCCCCGTCAGAAGCTGACGCTGACGTGGTGGAAACAGGAGCGGTACAAAAGCTGTGACGGCATTATCTGCGACGGCTCGGTACGGTCGGGCAAGACGGTGTGTATGGCGCTGGGCTTTGTACTGTGGAGCATGGAGCGGTTTGACCGGCAGCGCTTCGCCCTGTGCGGGAAAACCATCGAGAGTCTGCGGCGGAATGTGACGGGTCTGCTGCCCCAGTGGCTGGAGGGTATCTGCCGCATTGAGGAGCGAAGAAGCGAGAACCGCATCACCATCCGCATGAAGGGACGGGAGAACGACTTTTATCTCTTCGGCGGTAAGGACGAGGGGAGCTACGCCCTCATTCAGGGCATGACGCTGGCAGGCGTCCTCTTTGACGAGGTCGCTCTGATGCCCCGGTCCTTTGTGGAGCAGGCGCTGGCAAGGTGCAGTGTGGAGGGCTCCAAGTTCTTCTTCAACTGCAATCCGGAGAGTCCGGAGCACTGGTTTTACAAGCACTGGGTGCTGAGAGCGGAGGAGCGGAACCTCCTTTACCTCCACTTCACCATGGCGGACAACCCTGCCCTGTCTCCCGCGATCCGGGGACGGTACGAGCGGCTGTACAGCGGCGTGTTCTATCAGCGGTATGTGCAGGGCCTGTGGGTGGCCGCCGAGGGACAGATTTACGATATGTTCGACCCCAAGCGACATATGGTCTCGGAACTGCCTGAGCTGCTGGACGGCGGCTGGGTCTCTGTGGACTACGGCACCCAGAATCCCACAGTATTCCTGCTCTGGCGGCAGGGGAGAGACAAAAAATGGTACTGCGTCAGGGAGTACTACTGGTCCGGCCGGGAGCAGATGCGGCAAAAGACGGACGGGGAATACGCCGACGATCTGGAGCGGTTTCTGGACGGCCTGCGGCCTCGGGCCATCATTGTGGATCCCTCGGCGGCCAGCTTTATTGCCCTGCTGCGGCAGCGGGGCTACGCCATTCAGGGAGCGGACAATCAGGTGCTCACCGGTATTCGAAGGGTGGGACAGCTCTTACAGGAGGAGAGACTGCTCTTTTCCCGGGAGTGTAAACACACCCGGTCGGAATTTTCGGCCTACGTCTGGGACGAGGACGGAACGGGACAGGACAGACCGGTAAAGGAAAATGACCACTGTATGGACGCCGTGCGGTATTTTGTCAGCACGGTCCTGCAGCGCAGCCAGGCGAGAGTGAAAAAACGCCCCAAGGGTGTTTAGAAAGGAAGAACGAGATGATTTTATATCTGGACAGAAGGGAAGTCCCCGATGTGGAGGAACTGCCGGCGGATGTGCTTCGCTGGTGCATCCGCAAGGCGGAGATTGCCAACGGACGCTACGGGCGGCTGATGCGCTATTACCGGGGCGACCACGACATCTTTCACCGGGTGGGAGAGCCAGATGAGGTTCGGGTGGCGGTGAACTACGCCAAATATGTGGTGGACATTGCCCTGGGCTACTATCTGGGGCAGGACGTCAAGTATGACGCCAATCCCCGTGCATGGCGGGAGGGAGGAGACGCGTTGACGGCAGCGCCCAGGGTGGATCTGACGCCCTTGCTCTCCTGCTACGACCGGCAGCATATCAGCCGGGTGGACCGGGAGATCGGCAGAACGATGGGCATTATGGGGGACTGTCTGGAGCTGTGCTACGCCTCCAATGACGCCGATCCCAAGCCCAAAAGCGCCCCCGTTGACCCCAGAAACGGCATTCTCGTCTGCGACAGCTCGGTGGAGCACAACAAACTCTTTGCCCTCATATGGGACAGGCAGGAGACGCCCAGCGGCGAGCGGTATTACGCCGTCACCTGCTACACCGACCGCACCAGAAGAGACTACCGCAGCGGCGATCTGGAAACGGCGCTGTTTCATCCCGTGGGTCCTGCCGTGGATCACTACTTCGGTTCTGTTCCCGTCATCGCCTACGAAAACGATGCCCAGCGGCAGGGAGACTTTGAGCAGATCCTCAGCCTGATTGACGCCTATGACGGGCTGATGTCCAGCCGACTGACAGACAAAAAGAAGTTTGTGGACGCGCTTCTGGTCTTTTTCGGCATGACGCTGGCGCCCGGCGAGGAGGAGAAGCTGCTGCGGGAGCGGTTTATCGACGGAGCGCCGCTGGACGCCCGGGCGGAGTACATCCAGAAGACTTTTGACGAGGCGGGGGTACAGGTGCTGGCTGAGGCGCTGGTAGGGGAGATGCACAAGATGACGCTGACCGTCGATCTCTCCGACGAGCGGTTTTCCGGCAACGCCTCCGGGCAGGCATTGAAGCTGAAGCTGCTGGCAATGGATCAGCTGGCGAGGAACAAGATGGGCCAGATGGAGCAGGGCTTGAAGGAGCGCTTCGCCCTCTATAACCACTGGCTGACGGTCAAGGGCGAGATGCGCCCGGTCTCGGCGGAGGACGTGGACGTGGTGTTCACCTTAAATCTTCCCATCAATGAGTCGGAGCGGGTGCAGCTGGTCACCAGCCTCAAGGGGATTGTGGATGACCAGACATTGCTGGGCCAGCTGTGGTTTATTAAAGACCCGGCGGAAGCGGTCAGAAACCTGCGCTTGCAGGAACAGGAACAGGGGACAGCAGCGGAAGGCTGTGACCATAGAACAGAAACGGATCGGGCGGAGGAGACGAACGATCCGGGTCAGAAGGAGGACAGATGACATGGAAGAGCAGGAAGTAAAAAAACCGGATTTTGACGAGCTGCTGCGCGGCGACCGGGACTATCAGTCCGCCTGTGACAAAAAGGTGAGCCAGGCACTGGCCACCGCCCGGGCCAACTGGGAACGGGAGCATCAGGCGGAGGGGGACCGACTGCGTCAGGAGCTGGAATCCGAGCTGGAAGGCCGCCTCGCCCAGGAGCGGGCAGGGCTTGCCCGACAGCAGAAGGAGTTCGACGCCCGGCTGCGGCAGGTGGCGGTGGCCCAGGCGCTCCAGCAGCGGGGACTCGATGCCGGATTCGCCCCGTGGATCACCGGGGAGACGGAGGAGGAATCCGCCCGGAGGGTCGAGCAGTTTACTGCCCTTTTCCAGACCGCCCTGTCCCAGGCGGTGGCCGGCAGAATGCGGAGCGATGCCGCCCCCAGAGCCCCGGAAAACCCTGAGGCACTGACGAGAGATGCCCTCAAGGGAATGAGTGTGAAGGAGATCAACCGGAACTGGGAGCAGGTCTCCGGGCTGCTGCGGGATCACCGCTAAACAAACAGAGAAAGGATGAACCATTATGGCATTTTCGAACTTTATTCCGGAGGTCTGGTCTGCCAGACTGCTGGAGCATCTGGACAAGGTGCACGTCTACGCCAACCTGATGAACCGGGACTACGAGGGCGAGATCCGTGCCTTTGGCGACACCGTCCACATCAATCAGGTGGGCGCCATCACCATCAGCGACTACACCGGTGCCGACCTGGCCACTCCGGAGGAGCTGGACAGCACCATGCAGGATCTGGCCATCGACAAGGCCAAGTACTTTAATTTCCAGATCAAGGACGTGGACAACGCCCAGTCCAACCCCAAGCTGGTGGACGCCGCCATGCAGCGGGCAAGTTACGGCATGAACGACGTCATCGACCAGTATCTGGCGTCTCTGCTGGTCTCCGGCGTGGCGGCAGGCAATGTGCTGGCGGATGACAGCAAGGCTGTCAAGCCCACCAGCGCCACCGCCTATGACTATCTGGTGGATCTCAGCGTCCTGCTGGACGAGGCCAACGTCCCCATGCCGGGGCGCTGGGTGGTGGTGCCTCCCTGGTATCACGGCCTGCTGCTGAAGGATCCCCGCTTTGTGGGAAACGGCACCGGCTACAATCAGGCCATCCTTCAGGGCGGTCTGGTAGGCGAGGCCGCCGGCTTCCAGATCCACCTGTCCAACAACGTGCCCAACACCGCCGGCGCCAAGTATAAGGTGCTGGCCGGTACCAACGCCGCCGGCGCCTTTGCCGAGCAGCTGGTGGAGCTGGAGGCCTACCGTCTGGAAAAGAACTTCTCCGACGCCGTCAAGGGGCTTCACGTCTATGGCGCCAAGGTGGTGCAGCCCAACGCACTGGCGCTGCTGACCTGCGACAAGGCCTGAGCACCATGACGACCCAACAGTTGGAGATCCTCCGGCAGAAACTCCAGCGCAAGCTGGGTCTGGAGGAGCCGGAGGAGGAAGTGACCCTGCTTCTCTGTGACGAGCTGCTGGACGCCGAGAGTGAGCTGATGCTCTATCTGGGGACAGACGAGCTGGACGAGCAGTTTTTCCCCAAGGCGGTGGAGCTGGCCGCCCTCTATTTCCAGCGAGACAAACGGGAACTGGGAGACAGCGGCCTGAAATCCGCCAGCTATTCCGAGGGGCAGGTCAGTCAGATGGAGAGCTATCTTACCCCCAAAGAGCTGCGTTCCGGCGCAATGGCAATTTTGGAGAGCCTTGCCCGGTACAGGAGAGTACGATGCTGACCCGGGAGACGCCGCTTTGCTGGCGGCGGGGCTTTTCCCTCTATCGGCGGAGGCTGGAGCAGGACGCCTATGGCGAGGAGAAGGCGGTCTATCCCGAGACGCCGGATGTCACCGCGGAGGACGGGACAGAGGAAGGAATCTGCTTTCAGTATGTGCAGGCGTGGCAGAGCTCCGGCCGGCTGACCTCCGGATGGAAGTCCGGTGAACAGGGAGAGCAGCCCTCAGGCGTGCTGGAGGGGCGGCTGTTCTCCGACTTGGAAATCGCTCCCTTTGACCGGCTGCGAATCGGGGAGGGCCTTTACGAGGTGCGCTCCGTTCAGCAGTGGCCGGGACACCGCAAGCTGCTGGCACAGCAGATCGAGTAAGGAGGCTCAGAGATGAGACAGACAGAGACAAAAACGCTTCTGGTGGATGCCAGAGGACAGGTCTACACCGCACTGGCGGAGATGGAGACTGAGCAGCCCTATTCCCTGCACCGCAGCTTCCCCAGAGGGACGGAGACCGGCTCGGTGGTCACATGGGGAGAGTATTCCAATGTGTCCACCGACTGCCCGGTGGTGGACGAGCTGGTCTTTCAGATCGACCTTTGGACGATGGATCGAAAGGGGCAGCAGGAGCTGAGTCAGGCGGTCAATCAGGCCATGACCGGACTGGGTCTGAAGCGGGTCTTTGCCGGCCCCGACCGCTATGAGGACACCGGGCCGGGCTACTATCGCAAGACCTTTCGGTTCGGCCGAAAGGTGGATAAAAGGACGATGCGGCTGATTGATTGAGATGAAAGTGCGTATTTTGCGTACGGGACGTCGAGGACGCCATCCCTCACGGACTGGTTTCCGGTCGGTCCATCGTAGCGGATGAATGAACAGAAAGGAATGATATTATGGCAACTCAAGGACTTTCGACCATTGGCATTGACGTCAAGGTCAATAACACCAGCATGAATTATGTCACCGAGATCGGCGACATCGGCGGCACCCCCGCCACGCTGGACGCCACCTGCATGAAGGACTCGATCAAAAAGAGCGTTCCCGGCGTGCAGGACGTGAAGGCGTTTGAAGTCACGTACCTCTTTGATAACAGCGCCGCCGATTCCGATTACCGGGTGCTCAAGGCACTGCAGGAGGCGGGCCAGGCGGTGAGCCTGACGGTGACCTTCCCCGACGGCACCGCATTTGCCACCACCGGCTACGTCAGCACCTATGTTTCCGGCAGCAAGGTGGACGAGCTGGTCTCCGCCAAGCTGTCCGTGTCCCTCCAGAGCGACTGGACGGTCACGAATCCCAAGGCGAACTAACCGAATGGGACGCCGGAGCGTGGACTTCGGCGTCCCTGTTACGAGGAGGAATACATTATGGCAAGGAAATATCTTCCCCTGCGGGGGGACGGCGCAGAGTACCGTCTGCGTCTGACGATAGGCGGACAGCGGAATCTCCGTGCCCGGTTCGGGGAGGAGACACTGCAGACCGTCTTTCTGGCGGCTGCCGACGCGGAGCGGATGTGCGCGCTGCTGACCGAGGCACTGAGCTGGCCGGAGAGCGGCAATACCGTCACCGACGGCGAGGCGTTTTACGATCTTTTGGTGGACTGGGGGTATCGCGGTCAGGAGCGGTTTGGCGGTCTGGCCTTTGACCTGGCGGCGGCCTCCGGGCTGCTGACCGAAAGCCAGGCAACACAGCTGAAAGACACCCTCCACACCGCCATGGAGGAGGCATTCACTCAGCTGGGTGAGCAGAGTGAGGAGCATGTACAGGAGCAGTTGGACGCCCCTTTTCTCCAGGCCTGACCGTTGATGAGCTGATCGAGGCCGGGTGTATGGCAGGCAGAGCTCCCTTCGAACTGGAGGACTGGACGTGGGGAGAGGCGCTGCTTCTGGTGCAGAGCGTGCGCAAGGCGGAGCGGCAGCGGTATCAGGCGGAGAGCGTCATTGCCTGGGAGGCGGCGGTGCTCATGGCAAAGTGCCTTGCCGGAGAGGAGATCCAGCCGGCCTACGCCTGCTTCCCCTTCTGGGAGGAGGAAGAGCGGCAGGCGCTAAAGCTGGCGGGCTACCGAGCCATGATGGAGCGTATTGCGGCGGGAAGGAAGGAACGAGACAATGAATGAGATAGAAGAAATGCGTGCGGCCCGTCGGGAGGCGGAGGCGCTGCAGACGGCGCTTGCGGCCAACGATCAGGCGGTACGCCAGTTTTTGGGCAGCGCCGCGCTGGTACAGAGCGCCTATACTCAGGCACTGGGTCGGGTCAATACCGAGCTGCGGGCGCTGGAGCGCAGCTTCCAGACGGTGGCGGCGGTGGGACTGAACGCCTTTGCCGGGATGCTGAACGCCATCCAACCGGCAGTGGAGGGCTTTGCCGGTCTGGTGACCAAGCTGTTTGGCGTGACGGTGTGGAAATCAAACAGCAAGGCCATGGAGGGCACTGCCAGTGCCCTCAGCAAGGTGGCAAAGTCCACCCGATCGGTGGCTCAGGCGCAGAAGGATCTGTACAGCTTTGACCGCATTACCAGAGTCAGCGCCAAGGGCAGCTCCTCCGGCTCCTCCGGTTCCGGAAGCAGCCGGGGAGGCAGTTCAGGGGAAGCGGCGGCGGGGACGCTGGTTCGTATTCCCGGCCTGCTGGACGATCTTGCAAAGCGGGCCAAGGAGGTGCTCTCCCAGATTTGGCAGCCCTTTCAGGCGGCATGGGAGAAACAGGGCGAGAAAACCGTCCAAGCTGCCCGGGACGCCCTGATTGCCGTGGGCCGGGCGGCAGGTGCCGTGGGCGAGAGCTGGCTTAAGGCGTGGACCGGCGGCGCCGGGGAGCGGGCGGTCAGTACGGTGTTGCAGATCTCCCAGCAGCTGAGCGAGACGGTGAAAAATATTGCGGACCGATTCCGGGAGGCGTGGACCGCAGGCGGCGCCGGCGACAGGATTATGGGCGGTATTTTTAATATCTGCCAGAGTGTATTGAATACCATTTTGAACATGGCAACGGCCACGGCAAATTGGACAAGGCAGCTGGATTTCAGCGGGCTGGTGCAGGGCTTTGTCAATGTGATCAATGCACTCCAGCCGCTGGTCAACCTGCTTCTGGGCGGCATGAGCTGGGCGTATCAGAATGTGTTGCTGCCTCTGGCGGGTTGGGTCATCCAGTCCGCAGCCCCTGCCATGCTGAATCTGCTCTCCGGAGCGCTTGAGCTGCTGACTGCGGTACTCAACGCACTCAAGCCTGTGGGTGAGTTTATCTGGGAAAAACTCCTCAAGCCCATGGGACAGTGGACGGGCAAGGTGCTGATCGGCGGGCTGGACGGCGCTGCTGCGGCATTTCGCGGACTGGCAAACGTGATAAACGGCCTGCCTTCCGGCTGGGAGACGGTGAAGCAGAAGGCGGGGACGATTTGGACCGGCGTGAAAAACGCCATGTTGGGAGCAGCCAATGACAGCTACAACGGGGTCGTTACCTCCTTTGTCAAATTGAATGACAAGGCGAAGGTCAGCGGCGATTCGCTGAAAAAGAAGTCGGATACCCTCTTTCAGAGCATCTCCAAGAGCGCGAATAATCATCTGTCCGGCGTCAGCGGAGCGATATCTAAGCCCTTTAAGAACGGATTTAATGCCGTCATCGAGTTGATGAACAAGATGATCAGGCGCATTAACGGATCGCTCAAGTTCTCATGGAAGGCCATCAAGGTGGGGGGAAAAACGGTGGTTTCCGCAGGCAGCGCCGTACTGGCAAAGCTCCCTACCGTCTCAAAGCTGGCCGAGGGCGGCATCACCACCGGCCCCACCTTCTCCCTCATCGGTGAGGCGGGCCGGGAGGCGGTCCTGCCTCTGGAACGAAACACCGGCTGGATGGATCAGCTGGCAGAGCGCATTGCAAGGGGACTGAACCGGAGCGGGGACACTGTGGTGGAGATCCACATCGGCGGCGAGCAGCTGACGAGGCAGGTGGTGCGGGGGGTCAACGATCTGACCCGGCGCACCGGCAGATGTCCCATCTATGTTTGACAGTGAGGTGAGCGCATGACAACTACGGTAACAGATCTGACAATCGGCGGTGTCAAAATGCCGGATCCCGCCCTGGAGGGGGTGACCATTTCTACGGAGAAGGTGTGGTCGGCCAATACGGGGCGGACGGCCTCCGGACAGATGGTGGGGAGTATTATCGCCAAAAAAACGACCATTAAGCTCAAGTGGCCGATTCTGACCCGGCAGCAGGCGGCGACCATTGAACAGGCGGTCAGCGGCGGTACCGAGCCTTTTGTGCCCATGGCCTACACCGACATGGCGGGCAACCGAGTGGAAAAAACGGTCTATTTCAGCACACCGACCTATACGCTCTACTCCTGGGCAGACGGACTGCAGCTGGTGAAGGATGTGTCGGTGGAAGGGATCGAACGTTAGAGAGCGACATTCCCTGCGCACCGCTGATCGGGGACGAAAGCCGACGGATTTCCCCTCCCTTGATTCCCTTGGTTTTCCCATTCCCGCCTTTCTATAATGAGGGCAAACATACCTGCAAAGGAGGAAATGCCATGCACCTCTGGCATACCATGACGTCACAGCAGACGGCGTCTGCCCTCAAAACCGATTTGACGCTGGGCCTCTCCGAGCGGGAGGCCCGGCTTCGGCTGGAGCGGTACGGGTCCAATCAGCTCCGCCCGGCGGAAAAAACATCTCTGCTGCTCAGACTGTGGGAGCAGATGAAAGACCCCATGATCGTGGTGCTGCTGGCAGCGGCGGCGCTGTCTTACTTCGCAAGCCGGGGCGAGGACTGGCTGGACGCCGTCATCATCCTCGTCATTGTGGTGGTCAACGCCTGTATCTCCATCGCTCAGGAGCAGCAGGCGGAGCGGGCACTGGAGGCGCTGCGGGAGATGGCCGCACCCCGGGCGAAAGTGATCCGTGGCGGCAAGCTCCGGCGGGTGGAGGCAGCCGATCTGGTGCCCGGCGACCTGATTCGGCTGGAGGCGGGAGATCTGGTGCCTGCCGACGCACGATTGGTGGAATCGGCGGGACTGCGGGCGGATGAGTCGGCCATGACGGGAGAGTCCGTCCCGGTGGAAAAGCGAGGAGAGGAGATTCTGGCAGAGGAAACCCCGCTGGGCGACCGGACGAACCTTCTCATTGGCTCCACCGTGATCACCGCGGGACGGGCGACGGCGGTGGTGGTGGAGACAGGGATGGACACCGAGGTGGGACGAATTGCATCCCTGCTCATGGGGCAGGAGCAGGGGGAGACGCCCCTGCAAAAAAAGATGGGGGAAATTTCCAAAAAACTGTCCTTTGTCTGCCTCTCAGCCTGTGCCATTATGTTCGGCGTGGGGCTGCTGCAGGGAAAGGAAATACTCTCCATGTTCCTCATTGCCGTCTCTCTTGCGGTGGCGGCGATCCCGGAGGGACTGCCTGCCATTGTCACCATTGTGCTGGCTCTGGGCGTCCGGCGCATGGCGGATCGGCATGCCATCGTGAAAAAGCTGCCCGCTGTGGAGACGCTGGGCTGTGCCAGCGTGATTTGCTCGGATAAGACGGGGACGCTGACCCGCAATCAGATGACGGTGACAAGGATTTGGACAGCCAGCGGCAGGGGAGAGGAGCTTGCCCTCTCCATTGGTACGCTTTGCAGTGATACGGTGGTGCAGCCTGGCGGAAAGCTCGCCGGCGATCCCACGGAAAACGCCATTGTCGCCGCCGCTGGGGCGCGGGGCATCCGCAAGGAAAAGCTAGAGGAGGAATTTCCACGCAAGGCAGAGCTGCCCTTTGACTCCGGGCGTAAGCTGATGAGCACCGTACATCCCAACGCCTCCGGGGGATACCGGGTCATGGTCAAAGGTGCACCGGATGTGCTGCTCCGCCGCTGTTCCTCCTACCTGGAGCGGGGCGTTCGGCGTCTGGACGATGGGGGACGGCAGATGATCGAAGCGGCAAGCCGGCAGATGGCCTCCGACGCCCTCCGGGTGATCGGCTTTGCCTATCGGGAAATAGAGGCGCTGCCGGCGCAGATGGACTCCCCGACGCTGGAGCGGGACTTGATCTTCGTGGGACTGATCGGCATGATGGACCCGCCCCGGGAGGAGGTCAAACCTGCCGTCTCCGCCTGCTGGCGGGCGGGGATCCGTCCTGTGATGATCACCGGCGACCACAAGGCGACGGCGGTGGCGATTGCAAAGGAGCTGGACATCTACCGCCCGGGCAGCACCGCCATCACCGGCTCGGAGCTGGACTTTATGCCTCAGGAGCTGCTGGAGGAGGAGGTAGCGCGCTGCGCTGTCTTTGCGAGAGTTTCTCCGGAGCACAAGCTGCGCATCGTGCAGGCGTTTCAGAAGCGGGGAGCGATCGTCGCCATGACGGGAGACGGAGTGAACGATGCCCCGGCCCTCAAGGCGGCGGATATCGGCTGCGCCATGGGCATCACCGGAACCGACGTGGCCAAGGGCGCCGCGGACATGGTACTGACGGACGATAATTTCTCTACCATCGTATCTGCTGTGGCCCAGGGTCGGGGTATCTACGCAAACATCAAAAAGGCGATTCACTACCTGCTCTCCTGCAACATCGGGGAGATTTTTACCATCTTTCTGGCAACTGTTCTAAATTTTAAGCAGATGCCGCTGGTGCCGGTACAGCTCTTGTGGCTCAATCTGGTAACGGATTCGCTGCCTGCTTTGGCGTTGGGGATGGAACCGGTGGAAACAGGCGTCATGGATCTGCCGCCCCGGTCGGGGAAGGAGTCCATCTTCGCCGGCGGATTTGCCTTCCGACTGGCGTGGCAGGGCATGATGGTGGGGATGCTGACACTGACAGCTTACTTTCTGGGAGAGTATGTCTTTTCCGGCGCCGCAGCGGCTAACACCATGGCCTTTGCGACGCTCACGCTCTGCCAGCTGTTCCATGCCTTTAACGTCCGCAGCGAGGAGCAGTCCCTGTTCCGTATGGGCGTCACCTCCAACCCGGCTATGAACCGGGCGTTTCTTGTGGGCATGGTGCTGCAGCTGTCTGTGCTGCTCCTGCCGCCGCTTCAGACAATTTTCTCCGTGGTACCACTGAGCGGCGGGGCGTGGCTGGCGGTGCTGACGCTGTCCATTTTGCCGATCCCCGTCTGCGAGGCGGTAAAGCGGTATGACAGTGTGCCAAAAAAGGAGGAAACAGAGGCAAATATTTCCGTGAAACGGGAAAAGTCCGGGAGCGGGATGTTGTAATTCGGGGAAAACCATGGTAAAATAAGGCACGCAAATAACCTGCTACAATTTTTACAATGGAGGTTTTCCTATGATCAAAGTAGATGTTTCCTCTGCTGTTTCCAAGGAGCAGCTGGCCGCTATCGAGCCCAAGGTAGCTGCCGCCCACGCAGTACTGGAGTCCGGCAAGGGCGCAGGCAACGATTTCCTCGGCTGGCTCCGTCTCCCTGTGGACTACGACAAGGAGGAGTTTGCCCGCATTCAGAAGGCGGCGAAGAAGATCCAGTCCGACTCCGAGGCACTGGTGGTCATCGGCATCGGCGGCTCCTATCTGGGCGCCCGTGCCGTTGTCGAGCTGATCCAGAGCCCCAACTACAACCTGAAGAAGAAGGGTACTCCCGACATCTTCTTTGCAGGCAACACCCTCTCTACCGATGCCGTGCTGGAGACGCTGGAGCTGATCGGCGACCGGGACTTTTCCATCAACGTCATCTCCAAGTCCGGCACCACCACCGAGCCTGCCGTGGCCTTCCGCATCTTCAAGGCTGCTCTGGAGGCAAAGTACGGCAAGGAGGAGGCCGCAAAGCGCATCTACGCCACCACCGACAAGGCCCGTGGCGCGCTGAAGGGTCTGGCGGACGCCGAGGGCTATGAGGAGTTTGTCGTGCCCGACAACATCGGCGGCCGGTTCTCCGTCCTCACCGCTGTGGGTCTGCTGCCCATCGCTGTGGCAGGTATCGACATTGAGGCGCTGATGCAGGGTGCTGCCGACGCCATGGTGACCTTCGGCGAGGACAAGAGCCTCAATAACCCTGTCTGGCAGTACGTCGCCGCCCGGAACCTCCTCTATGCTGACGGCAAGAAGATCGAGATCCTCGGCGCTTACGAGCCCAACTTCCGATTCTTCGCCGAGTGGTGGAAGCAACTCTACGGCGAGAGCGAGGGCAAGGACGGAAAGGGCATCTTCCCCGCCAGCGTGGAGTTCACCGCTGACCTTCACTCCATGGGTCAGTATATCCAGGAGGGCGAGCGGGTCATGTTTGAGACCATCGTCCGCTATGACAAGCCCCACGGCTCTGTGGTCATCGGCCATGACGATGCCAACGTGGATGGCTTGAACTTCCTTGCCGGCAAGGAGCTGAAGTTTGTCTGCGAGCAGGCCATGCGCGGTACCCGTCTTGCCCATGTGGACGGCGGCGTGCCCAACATTCTGGTCAATGTGGACACCATTGACGCCTACAACACAGGCGCGCTCATCTACTTCTTCGAGCTGGCCTGCGGCATCTCCGGCTATGTACTGGACGTCAATCCGTTCAATCAGCCGGGAGTTGAGGCATATAAGAAGAACATGTTTGCCCTCCTCGGCAAGCCCGGCTATGAGGACATGAAGGCTGCGCTGGAGGCCCGGCTGTAAGTTCCGCATTTAAAAAAGCATCCCGCCTGATCGAAAGATCAGGCGGGATTTGCCATATTAAAAGCCTCATCCACTGCCGGGCAAAACCCGGCGGTGGATGAGGCTGCAAGGGCAAGCGTCCGCTCATGCTGACAATGCATTCAAAGAAGGTATTACTTCTTATGCCGTTTCCCCTTATACGACGGCGTCCAGAAAGAGCGCTCCTTCGACCGCTCTTTGCGGCGGCTGCCCCGCTTGTAGTTGTCCAGACCGGAGTAGGGCAGGGGCTGATGCACGTCCTTGTGACGGCTGCCGCCGGTGTAGGGGTCTCCGCCGCCACGCTGGCGAAGGTCAGGGCGTCTGCCCCACAAAATCCGGCGATGGATCCTCCGAACGATCAGCGCCAGAAGCAGGATGAGTGCCAGCACAATGCAGATGACGCCAAAGGTGATGCGGTTGCAGTTTTTCAGCAGATCAATGGGATTCAGGCTCTTTTGTTCCACTTTTCTCCCCTCCGCTGCGGCATAGCGCTCCGGCACCGAGCCGCCGAAGCTCTGGAGATAACTGCCGATGGCGGCCCACTCCTTTACCTCAGCGCCGGTCTGATCGTGGACAATGTAGTCCTCCAGGCGGTTCATGTCGATGGGATTGCCCTCGGCGTCCAGAGGGGTGATGGAGAGCAGACCGAAGGATTTACTCTTTACCGCCCCCAGCATCTGGCCGCAGTACATCCCGGTGACCACACGATAGAGCTTGTCGTTTTCAATGGGAACGGTAGTGCCGTCCTCCAGCACCTGAGCAGCGTCCATCACCCGGTTAAAGAGCATCCGATAAGGGTTGTAGGTAAAGGTCATGCCGGTATAGTAGAGCTGGGCGGCGGGCATAAGACCGGTGATGGAGGCGTCCACCTCAAAGGCATTTTTCAAATCTCTGCCTGTCAGGTAGATGGAGATGAGGGGGTAGCTCGCCACGCCGTCGGCGCCGATGCCGAGAGAGGAGATGTTAAAGGCATCGGAGACTGTGACCGCCCCCACCGGAACCGTGTCCCGCACCACGCCGCAGGCCGTGAGGGCAAAATCTACCGGGGTGGCATCCGCTCCCTCCGCCTGATAGACGGCGTAGCGGTAGGCGTCGGCAATCAAGTTGCCGAGTCCCGACTCCCGATGATAGGCGTACAGGTCGTCAATCGAGTCAAAGGAGATGGTGTTCGTCGTCAGCACCTGATTGTAGCCCTCATAGCCGAACCGGGAGAGATATTCCTCCTCCACCAGCGCCTGATAGCCGTCAATCTGCTGTGCAATGCCGGGATCGGCGGCAATGTCGTCCCCCAGAGGCAGCAGCCGGTACTCATAGCCCGTTTTGGTGCCGTCAGAATTCCAGTTGACAATGAGCTCGCCCAGATACTGGGTATAGCAGCCGCCGGAGACGATAAGAGTGTCCTTAATCTGGATGGGCTTGTCAATGACCACGTGGCTATGGCCGGAGATAATGAGGTCGATGCCGTCCACCTTCTGGGCAATCTCCTCGTCCTCAGAGCCGGTGCCGGTGGCGGTACCGCAGTGGGAGAGACAGATGATAAAGAGAGGCTCGTCCGTTACGACCTCAGATTTGATCTTGTCCACTGTCTCCTGAGCGGAAGTTGCCGGATCGGCCAGCACCATGCCGGACAGCGGAGCGTCCTCGTCCGCCTCCGCGCCGAAGAGACCGAAGAGGGCATAGGTGACGCCGCCCCGGGAGATGGTGATGTAGTCCTCCACGCCGTAGCGCCCCAGAGCGTCCCAGACCTGGCCGTCCAGAGCGGTGTAGTCCTCTTCCTCAGAGGTGGGCGGGTAATAGTTACAGTCCACGATGGCGGGGAGGGGGCTGCCGCTCTCTCTGGCGGCGTCCAGCATGGAGATCAGACCCTCCTGCCGATAGTCAAATTCGTGGTTGCCAAAGCAGGTGGCCTCAATGCCCAGCTGCCCCAGAAGCTGCAATTCCGGCGCCTGGCTGGCATAGATGGACTGAAACAGACTGCCCATGGAGAAGTCTCCCGCGTCTACTGTCAATGCGTCCGGCCAGCGTTCCCGCTCCTCGCTCAGACGGGTGGAGAGCCGGGCAAGACCGCCGTAGGTGCCGCCGTCACCGTCGCTGACGGGGAGAAAGTGCTCGTGGATGTCCTGGGTGAAGAGGATGGCAGACTGGTATTCCCCGGCGGTGCCATCGGAGACATCCACCGGCTGATAGGCGGCGCCGGCGGCGGGAATCAGTGACAGTGCCATTACAAAGGCCAGCAGAAAGCTGCAAATGCGCTTGAGCCTGTGCATGAAAAATCGCCTCGATTCGTTAGAGTACCTCTATTATGCCATGTCGCCGTGGAAATAGCAACCGCTTTGCTAAAAGAATGAAATGTTGTATTTTTGTGCCGCCTGTGATATGATAAGGGCAAATAGCGAACGGAAACGGGAAACGGGGGGAACAATGAAAATTCTGGTGGTGGACGACGAGCGGGTGCTGGTCAAGGGCTTGAAATTCAATCTGGAAAACGAGGGCTATCAGGTCATCACCGGCTCCGACGGACTTCAGGCGGTGGAGCTTGCCCGCAGGGAACGGCCTGACCTGATCCTTCTGGACGTGATGATGCCCGGCATTGACGGCCTGCAGGCCTGTATGCAGATTCGGGAGTTCTCTGACGTCCCTGTAATTATGTTAACTGCAAAGAGCGAGGAAATTGATAAGATCATGGGCTTTGAGTGCGGGGCGGATGATTATGTCACAAAGCCCTTCCACGTGCTGGAGCTGAAGGCGCGTATCAAGGCGCTCCTCCGCCGTTCGGCGGGCAAGGGGAGTGACAGGCGCTACCGTGACCCGGAGGAGACCATCTCTGTCGGACACATCGTGCTGGATCGGGTCTCCCGGGACGCCAAGCGGGAGGGGCTCCCCGCGGACCTGACGGCCAAGGAGTTTGACCTTTTGGAGCTGCTCATGAGCAATCCCGGCCGGGTGTTCAGCCGGGAACAGCTGTTGGATCAGGTCTGGGGCTACGAGTATCAGGGGGATTATCGGACGGTGGACGTCCACATCCGCCGGCTGCGGGAGAAGGTGGAGCTGGTGCCCGCCTCACCGGAGTACATTCTGACCAAGTGGGGCGTGGGTTACTACTTTCGCAGCGAGTAAGCAGGAAGATTTTGGAGAGGAGGGCTTTCCGTGGGGCAGAATCGAACAGAGAAAGCATCTTCCAAGCGGTGGGGCGGCTGGTTTCACAGCTTACAGATGAAGATCGCTGTGAGCTACCTGCTTGTCACTCTGATCATCCTGCTGATTATGAATACCTATCCTCTCATTGCCGCCCAGAACATCGTCTTTCAGACCAAGCAGACCGCCCTCCAGACGGAGGTCTCCGTGGTGGCCTCCAATCTCTCGGGATTGGAGACGCTGACGGTGGAGGGCGTCCGGCGCATTATGGAGGTCATTGGAGAGAGCAACTTCAACCGGGTACTGGTGACAGATCCCACCGGGCGGATCCTCTATGACAGCGAATCGGAAGAGGCGGCTCAGGGCGGCCGCTATGCCCTGTTTCAGCAGGCAGTGCTGGCACTGGAGGGGCAGGATGTCTTTCAGTCTGCCTACCGGAACGGAGCCTTTCACTCCGGGGCGGCGTCCCCGGTGGTCTATCGCAATGCCACCATCGGGGCGGTCTATCTCTATGAGTACGACAGTGAGCAGGGATTGATTTTGCAGGGCCTGCAGAATACGCTGCGGAACATTTCGCTGGTGATTGTGGCCGGAGGACTGCTGGCCAGCGTTGTTTTGGCTCGCACCGTCACCCGGCGGATCAGCGGCCTGCTCTCCGCCACGCAGAGCCTGCGGGAGGGAGAATACTCCCATAAGGTGGAGATTCGGGGACACGACGAGCTTGCTATGCTGGCGGACGAGTATAACCAGCTGACGGAACGGCTGCGGGAGACGGACGAGGTGCGCCGACGCTTTGTCTCCGATGCCTCCCACGAATTAAAAACGCCTCTGGCCACCATCCGGCTGCTCACCGACTCCATTTTGCACAGCGGCGGCAGCATGGACGCCGAGACGATGCAGGATTTTGTCTCCGACATCGGAGAGGAGGCGGGACGGTTGAACCGCATCACGGAAAAGCTGCTCTCCCTCACCCGGCTGGACAGCGGAAGGACGGTCACAAAAGAGCGGGTGGACCTCGCTGAGGTGGTATCCGAGGTGCTCCACCGCCTGGCTCCGCTGGCCGAGGGCAAGGGCATCACCTTTGAGACGGAATTTCAGCCGGACTGCGGGATCCTGGCCGGCTTTGACGATCTTTATCAGGTCGCTTTCAATCTGGTGGAAAACGCCATCAAGTATAACTGCCCTGAGGGCCTGGTTCGGGTCCTGCTGCTGCGGCAGGACGGACGGGTCTCGCTCCGGGTGGAGGACACCGGCATCGGAATCCCGGAGAATGAGCGGGAGAAGGTGTTCGACCGCTTTTACCGGGTGGACAAGGCCCGCTCCCGGGCTGCCGGCGGCGCGGGACTGGGACTGTCCATCGTCCGGGACACGGTACATCTCCACGGCGGCTGGCTCAGCGTCGGCCCCCGGGCGGGAGGCGGCACATGGTTTCAGGCCACCTTTCCCGCCATTGAGGAGGAGACGGAATGAGACGGATACTCTCCTTATTGACGGCAGTCTGCCTGCTGCTGGGACTCACTGCCTGCGGCGATGGGAAAAAATCCGACGGACTGGAGATTTACTATGCCGTCCGAGATGGCGGGGGCTACGATCAGGCCGGCGTGCAGAGCGAGATCTGGACGGACGTCCCGGACACGGTCACCATAGACGATCTCTTTCCAAGGCTGCTCACGGCTCCGGAGGATGGTGAGCATTATGTGGTATTTCCGAGCACCGTTCGGCTGCTGGGCTGGACGCTGGAGGAGGGACTGCTGACGGTGGATCTGTCCGAGTCATACAGCGAGCTGTCCGGCATCTCACTGACGCTGGCCGATTATTGCCTGGTGCTGACGGCCGCACAGCTGGATGGCGTCGAGCGGGTCTGCATCACCGTGGAAGGGCAGCCCCTACCGGAGGGCGGAGAGGGTTTCTTTGCCGCCTCCGATGTGCTGCTCTCCGGAGAGGGCACCGACACGGCGACCTATGGCGAAAGCGGCGGAGAGGACTGAGAACGGAATTTTTTCGTGCCTCAGGGAGAAAATATCCGAAAATATTCCTGTTTTCCGCCTGAGAGGGGACGAATTGGGCAAAACGGATATTGACGGGGCGGAGAAAAGCAAGTACAATACATGCGAATGTCACAGCTGAGGATTGGCTGTACAGAGAGAGGCGGTGCCAATATGCTGCGGGAACATCCCGATTTCTATGTCACAAATCTGCACAGCTGGATCAATGGCAACCCCTTTTACGGCAGCTTTCGGGAGATGCGCTTTCTCATCAAGCCCACGGCTATCGTGGACAAGGTGACGGGCGAGCCTCTGGAGGGCAGCAAGGTAGAGACCTTCCTGTGGAAGGGCGAATACTGCATGGAGGAGAGCGAAGTGCTCAAGACGGCGGAATTCCCCCTCTCGGAGGAGGGACACGAACAGGTTATCGACTGGTTGGAGGAACAATACAAATGGATCACGACATAGCGAGCGGCAGTACCGGCGACCGACGAAGGAGCGAGAAAGGGGCGGTGATGGACAGATGACAGATGGCACACCGACCATGATCGCTCTGCTGATCGTCCTGCTGGCGCTCTCCGCCTTTTTCTCCGCCTCGGAGACGGCTTTTTCGTCCCTTAATGTCATCCGGCTGGCGCAGCGGACGCTGGAGCTGCACGAGGACTACGACCGTCTGCTCTCCGCCGTTTTAATCGGCAACAATATCGTCAATATCGCCGCCGCCTCCATCGGTACGGTGCTCTTTACACGCTATTCGCCGGTCTACGGCGCCACCCTTTCTACCGTCGTCATCACCCTTGCGGTGCTGATCTTTGCCGAGGTGACGCCTAAGAGCATGGCCAAGGCCCGCCCGGAGCGGTTTGCCATGGCGGTGGCGCCTGCGATTGGCTTTGTGATGAAGCTCTTTTTCGGGCTGACCTTTGTCTTTAACGCATGGACAAAGTTTATCCAGAAGCTGATGAAAAGCGAGGAGGAGACCGGCATCACCGGCGATGAGCTGATCACCATGGTCTCTGAGGCGGAGCAGGAGGGCGGCATCGACGAGGACGAGAGTGAGCTGATCCGTTCCGCCATCGAGTTTGGCGACCGCATTGCAGAGGAGATTTTGATCCCCCGTGTAGATGTGGTCATGGTGGAGGACACCGCCACGCTGGAGGAGGTGGAGCAGAAGTTCCTTGCCAGCGACTTCTCCCGTCTCCCCGTCTGTCACGACAATCTGGACAATGTCTTGGGCTATATCCACATCCACGACCTCTACCGGCTCCACCGGGAGGGTCGGACGGACTGGCTGAATATCCTGACCCCTGTGGTCTACGCCTCCCACAACGAGCAGATCTACGACCTTTTGCAGAGCCTTCAGCGCCGGAAGGCACATATGGCCATCGTAGTGGATGCCTACGGCGGTACCATGGGTATCGTCACCATGGAGGACATTCTGGAAGAGCTGGTGGGAGAGATCTGGGACGAGCACGACGAGGTGGTGGAGGAATTCAAAAAGCAGCCGGACGGCTCCTATCTGATCGCCTGCTCCGCTGACCTTAACGATGTGTTCAAGCTCTTTGAATTAAAAGACGACTGCGAAGCGTCCACCGTCTCCGGCTGGGTGGTGGAGGAGCTGGGCCACGTCCCCGTCAAGGGCGATACCTTCACTTATGAGAATTTGAAGGTGACTGTCACCAACATCCACAAGCTGCGGGTGCTGGAGATCCGGGTGGAGGTTCTGGGGTCGGACGAGGAGAAAAAAGAGGAATAAATACACAATGATGAACCGGGCAGGG